>NZ_LCWX01000094.1:0-16463 GCF_001431305.1 Pseudovibrio sp. POLY-S9 | reverse complement strand
CTCTTTTGCAGGACTAGACACTTTTACAAAGGGCGGCTTTTCGAGCCGCTCTTTTTTGTGCCGAATGAATTTAATTGCCAAAAAAAATCCTCCGAAGCGAACTTCGGAGGAGTTATATTTATCTACACTTTCAGTCGGACAACGACAGCCTGTGCCCAACCAACAGATCAAATTGATAAACTACCACAAACAACTGCACGAGGCGAAAAGTTGCCATGCAGGAGCTAAAGTGCAACCTCTAGCAATTTTGATTATGCATAAATGCACAACTCATAACAATGGGGGATTTTCCCTGATGCCTTAAAGTTGCAAAGGCCTAGGGCGAAAGCAACTGAAAGGTCATAGCACGAGCAACGGCATGCGTCCGGTTCGTCACTCGCAGCTTTTTGCAGGCCCGTTTGATGTGATGTTCTACGGTTTTCTCTGAGAGATTCAGGATGTGGGCGATCTCTTTATTTGCCCTCCCCGCCGTCAACCACAGCAGACATTCATGCTCTCTCGGCGTGAACCCGAAGAACTCACTCAGGGTTTCAGGCTCTTGCGCATAGGTATGGAAAAGTTGCACCGCCCCTTTCAGGATCGGATACTTTGCCGTCATCTGTGCATCAAAGCCGAGCTGTGTTCGTTCACAGGAGGCAAAGCTGGCACCACCGACCAAATGCTTGTTGGAGCAATCCACCGGGATGGTCACGCCGAATTTCAGACCTGCTGAGCGGACATCATGGAAGAAGCCTTCATCAATCTTTCCGGTTGGTCTGACGGTATAATCGGTCCAAAGCTGATCGGCTTTCTTGCCGCTGAGCAGATGATCCATACCAGGATCTTTGAAGTAGTAATGATGGCTGTTGTAATGATCGACCCAGTCATCTGCGTGATTGGACAAACAAATCGGTTGCCGGTCTTCTACACGGCCTTCGATTTTGGGCACGATGATGTAGGCGCCCTTTTCAAAGCCCAGTCTTTCAGCAAAACTGGTGAGCTCTTCCCAGCGGCTTTGCAGGGACGAACAGTTCCATAGATCTTGAGAAAACTGCAGTAGATTTCGATCAAAGCCTGCCGGATAACCCATGGAATAGTTCATCATTTACACCGCAAGATTGGAGCCTTGCTTCATATCAACCAGCCAAGTTGTGCGCTTAACTGCCACCAAATCAATTGATATGTTTGCCCCAGTGCCCATCTATTGTTTATCTATGTTCGTCATTCATGATTATCACGTTATTTCTCTCGGTTTTCAATTGGAAAGCAAGCGAGAGCACCTATATTTTTAATGAGAGTTATTAAAGGATCAGGCTTTCAATGAGCACTCCCAAGATTGGCCTTGCCCTCGGTGGCGGAGGCGCCCGTGGTCTCTCCCATATCCCGGTTTTGCAAGCTCTTGATGACATGGGCATCACACCTCATGCTATTACCGGTACATCCATCGGCGCTTTGATTGGTGCAGGATATGCAGGTGGCGTGAGTGGAGACGCGCTTGAGGCATATACTCTTGAAACACTTGGCGAGTGGAAGAAGGTGCTCAGCAAGCTGGTTGAGGTGAGCATGCCAAAACGCTTTGCAGACCTGCTTGGTGGTAAGTCCAGCATTGGTCAGTTTGATTCCAAACGTGTGCTGGAAGTCTTTGTGGGGGATGTGCTCAAAACCGACTTCTCTGAGCTTTCCATTCCATTTCAAGCCATTGCTGCGGATTACTACAAGGCAGAGGAAGTGCGTTTTTCCGAGGGTAATCTGGTGGATGCTGTCTCAGCCAGTATCGCCATTCCGTTTGTCTTCCGGCCTGTGCACCTAAACGACACGGTGCTCATTGATGGCGGCGTTGTTAACCCGCTGCCTTTTGATGTGCTGCCCAGCGATTGTGACATCGTGATTGCAGTGGATGTTGTGGGCACACCCAAACGAGATGAAAAACGCGGGTTTCCCAGTGCAACGGAAAGCGTGTTTGGTGCGACCCAGATCCTCATGCGGACCATTTCTCAGGAAAAATTGAAAATACGGGCACCTGATCTTTCGATCTTCCCAAACATTAAGCAATATCAAGTGCTTGATTTTTTAAAGGCGCGAGAAATATTGGAGGATAGCGCCGGGCTTCGTGATGAGGTAAAGGTTGAGCTTGACCAAAAGATCGAGAACTACCTAATCTCTTGATAAGAAGAATAGAAAGAAGTGGAGTCTGGGTTGTCTATTCTGGACCCTGAGTGGCAAACACCGATTGCTGAAGGCAGAAAACTTCCTCCAGAAGTCCCCATTGCGGTGACGTTGAATGGAGAAGGCTTTGCTGTGTTTATGGCCACGCCCAGAGACCTTGAAGACTTTGCCGTTGGCTTTGCTATCAGCGAGTCGATCGTCTCCTCCATCAATGATGTGCACTCGATCAACCTCAATGAGCACGGTGAGGAAGGCATCAGCGTCAATCTGGATATTGACGATGAGCTGTTCTTCACCGCTTTGAAGCGCAAGCGTCTGCTGACAGGAACGTCTGGCTGTGGCCTGTGCGGGCTTGATAGCATTCGTGCCGCCTTACGCGCCCTCACCCCGCTTGCCCAGCAGCCTGCTCCCAAAACCGCGAGCATTGGGGCCATGTTTGAAGCGATGCAATCCAAGCAAAAGCTCAATGGCATTTATGGTGGCGGCTTGCATGCAGCTGCGGTGTGTTGTGGTGATAACATACTGGCAGTGCGCGAAGATATTGGCCGACACAACGCCATGGACAAAGCTCTTGGGGCTGGCGTGCGCAGCGGTGAACCTGTTGATCTGGTCATCACAACGAGCCGGTGCAGCTCTGATCTGGTGCAAAAAGCAGTCAGCGCCCGCGTTGGAACACTTGCAGTCATGGCAACGCCCAGCGATCTGGCTGTCAAGTTAGCACAAGAGAATTGTTTAAATCTATTTAGTTGCAACCGTGGATACAGCTTCACACGCTACAGCTAGCGACTCATCAAGTTCGTGGGCGTTCTAAGAGCCTGAGGAGTCCGGCGTGTCCGACACTATTATTGCAAAGAAATCAACAGCTCCCGCTGGTGGCTGGGGGGCCGTGTGGAGCTGTGGTCAGGCTCTGCTGCAAAACACGTCGCTTACCTCAGGAATCCAGACGGTTTTAAAAACCAACCAGCCTGACGGTTTTATTGGCCCTGGCTGTGCATGGGTTGACCCTGAAAAAACCTCGTCCATCGAATTTTGTGAAAACGGCGTTAAAGCTGTTGCTGCCGAGATGACGGATAAGAGAATCACAGACTCCTTTTTTCAGGAATACACGGTTTCTGAATTGCAGACCTTCTCCGACATTGACCTTGAGGACCAAGGCCGTCTGACAGCTCCGCTGCGCTACAACAGAATAACGGATCGCTATAACGAAATCAGTTGGGCTGAGGCCTTCAAGGAAATTGGTGCAGAATTGCGGGGCATAAAAGACCCCAAAGAGGTCGTTTTTTATACCTCTGGACATGCAAGTAACGAAGCGGCCTTTTTCTATCAGCTGTTCGGGCGTGTTTATGGCTCCACAAACTTCCCGTCCAGCTCCAACATGTGCCATGAAGCCAGTGGTATTGCGCTTGAAGAAGCGATCGGCAGCGGGCTGGCCACGGTTCGTCTGGAAGACTTCTCCAAAGCTGATGCCATCTTCGTTTTTGGCCACAATCCGGGCTCGACTGACCCGCGGATGTTGCCGGTGTTACGTGCAGCCACGCAACGCGGCGCGCATGTGGTGTCCTTTAACCCGCTCAAAGAGCGCGGACTGGAGCGCTACGCAGACCCCAAGAACCAGCTGGAGATGATGCGGTTTGGTTCCGCACCTGTTGCGAGCCATTTCTTCACCCCGAAACTGGGCGGTGACATGGCGGCTGTGCGCGGCATGGTGAAGACCATTCTGGCATGGGATTATGAGCGGATACTCACCCATAGCCATGTTGACCGGGTGTTTATTGAAGAGAATTGCAACGGGTTTGAGAGCTATGAAAAAGCGCTTGAACTGACACCCTGGAAAGAGATTGAAGACCAGTCCGGCCTCTCCCGCGACGAGATTGAAAGAGCAGCTGCGATTTATGTGCAGGCAGATCGCCCGATCATTACGTGGGGCACAGGGATCAGCCAGCACAAACACTCTGTTGCAACAATCCGCGAGATCATGAACCTATTGTTCATTCGCGGAAACGTTGGCAAGCCGGGGGCTGGTGCCTGCCCGATGCCGGGCCATGCGAACACGCAGGGTATTCGCCGTATGGGCATTACCTCTGACCCTTCAGAGGAGTTTTTGACTTCTTTGCAGCAGGCCTTTGAGTTTGAACCGCCGATGGATGCCGGTGTTGATGCTGTTGAGTCCATCAAGATGATGGATGAGGGCAAGCTGCGGGTCTTCATGAGCCTTGGAGGCAATTTTACCCGCTCTGCGCCGGACACAAACCTGACAGAGGAAGCGATACGCAAATGCCGCCTGACGGTGAGCATTGCAACCAAACTGAACCGCAGCCATCTGATGACAGGCGCCCTCTCCTACATTCTGCCTAGTTTGGGCCGCACCGAGTATGATGACCAGCGTTCTGGTGAGCAGATGGTCACCGTGGAAGATTCACTCTCCAGAATCCACGGGTCTGCTGGTGTAAATCCGCCAGCTTCTGATCTTTTGATGTCAGAACCTGCGATTATTGCCGGATTGGCCAGAGCGACCCTTGGCAACAAGGTGGTCAACTGGACGCATTACATAGAGAACTATGATCGCATTCGGGAAAAGATTGAGGAAGTGCTGCCTGAGTTTGCCGGGTTTAACGGCCAGGTGCGAACACCGGGCGGATTTTATCTGAGTAATCCGATTGCCGACCGAAGGTGGGCAACAAAGTCCGGCAAAGCTGAGTTTTCCGGCTACTCCCTTCCCCTTGCAACTTCCGCACAGCAAACCGCCAGAGCGCCCAAGCTCACGTTTACCTTGCAGAGCCTTCGATCCAACGATCAGTTCAACACCACCGTTTACACACTCAACGACCGTTACCGAGGTATCTCTGGCGGGCGCAAAGTGGTGTTCATGAACCCGATCGACATGCGACGGGCAGGTGTTTCCAAGGGAGAAAAGGTTGATATCGGGACGGTGAGCGAAGATGGGCGCAATCGGCGGGCCCTCGATTTTCAGGTGGTGCCCTACGACATGCCACAGGGCTGCATTGCCTCTTACTTCCCGGAGGTGAATGTCCTTGTACCTGTTTACTCCGTAGGCGACCAATCCGGCACCCCAACGAGCAAGGCTATTCCGGTGTCACTGTCGAAATCACGCAGGCGCTCCTGATCTCATTGTTTTGGGGAAGTATCAGATGTGGGATGGTAAACTGATTTCGTTCCGAAAACGCTACCCGCCACTTATGTTTGTCAGCATCAGCTTTTATTTTGGGGTGCCAGATGCACAACAACGTCGATACTCGTCACCTCATAACCTTCTGGGGGATCAGCAAACTTTGCGAGTGACAACTTCTGATCAGGGCAGTCTATAATACGGTTTTCAGCGGGGACATAGAAATGGCGATGATCGCCAATATCGGTGTCATACCACACTTTATCAGTAGAGACTGCAATGCGCCGGATGAGATTCTGCTGCTCAAAATCGCGCAGTGCATTATAGATTGTGGCAAGCGACAGGTGCTTGCCGTCTGCGAGAAGTTCTGCAAACAGCATGGCGGCATCTAAATGCCGATGCCCCCCCGAAAACAAATGCTTGGCAATGAGACACCTTTGCTTCGTCAAACGCAGACCAGCATTTCGAAATTTAGTAGGTAAGTCGATTGAAGTGTCTGGAGTTGTATTTATCGACATAAGATGCCTTCCCTGATGGTATGCGCAAAGCCGGGCTTATTCTGTCTTCAGCAGTCAAAATCTTCGACCTGAGTTATTACAGATAAATTTATTGCAAATGAGAAGCATTCGCAACTAAGAATCAAAACCCTAAATATACGAGGGGAAACGAGACACGACGGGTCATGCCCCATCTTTTGAGTAACTCCACCTGAGAACGAGGCAACTCATTTAGGCGACGCTGCTGCGCAAATAAAGTTTAGTAGGAGGTTGTGAGCCTTACTCCGCAGTTATCATCCGCGAAGACACGATCATGTGAACATATTTTATATGTAGTCAGAATATTTCCATAGTTAAATAATTAATCTCCGGTAGAGGAAAATTCTATTTCCTCAATTTGGAGTTTATATTGGGCTTCTGTTGTATTTAACTTTATGTCCCCCAAATCGAATTAGTTTCACAAGAAGGATAGTGATTTGCGTAGTTTGTTTCTGGCTTCAGCGCTAATACTTGGGAGTTTGTATCCCGTTATGGCTCAAGATATTATCAAGGTCGACACCAATAAAGCAGTGCAGGAGGCTATGGAAGCGCTGGAGGCTACTGCCAGAAAGGCGGGGGCAACAATCTTTGCTCGTGTTGATCATGCTGCGGGAGCCGAAAAAGTAGGCATGTCCATTCCAGCGAACCAGTTGCTGATTTTCGGTAATCCGGCTCTTGGTACCCCTGCGATGGAGGTGGATCCACGGGCGGGCCTGTACCTGCCACTTAAAGTGCAGGTCTATGAGGATTCCGAGGGTCAGGTCTGGTTGGCTTATGAAGATCCAAAAGAAACAATGAAGGATCTGGATAATGTCGATAAGTCCTCGGTAATCGAAAAAATGCGCGGTGTTTTGGCGAAGCTGACCTCCAAGGCTGCCAAATAGTCGAGTTCGACAACTGATGAAGACATTCAGTCTATTCCAGGGTCTATAAAACGACCCTGGATATGTAAAAATCAGAAAACTGTCTCTAATCTTACCCCATATAGCGCACCGCTTCGTATGACCAAAGGCAACTTGATGACAACGGCCATATTACGAGTGATTTACTCTCAGGGCGAAAAGAGAGGTTAATCACGGCACAATCAACTCTTCAGAAAATACTAACCGACAACCAGCGCGCTATGCCACATTTGCGCAACTTGAGCATATGGAACGTTTGTAGTTTGGAATCCACTAAAGTTCATCGGATCGTTTATGTGGAAAACCAAGTTTGTCCCGTAACAAGAAACGCCACGAAGTACCACAAAATGCCCAACTTGTGAAAACGAAGGATAGACTAACATAATTACTGAGCGCCTCGATGCAATCGTTTGATACACTTGTTGAGGTGACCCAGGGCCATTCATCGAAGAATAAGCACCAAGAAATTGTTGAAGCAGCATGGCGATTGGCTGAAACGATGCAGGGCGATTAAAACGTTGCGGCTGTGTGCAAACAAATTGCGGATGTGTTCTGGCTACAAACGAGACTAATTCACATTGCGGAGGAGCGCTTCCTGTAGCCCAATAAATCACTTGTTGAGCAGCAGCAACCCAACACCAGTTGCTCATATCCTGTCTAATGTTCGGTATGCCAAGATCGATTGGTGCGCATTGAGCATTTGCTTGCGGCGCTACAAATCCTGCCAACATTCCTAAAACAAAAGTACGTCTAGATAGACGACTATCAGAAATTCCTGTTTTCATATTTGAATCTTCCAAAGTAATTTTAAATATATGAAATTATTATACAATTTTACTTTGCGTTAGAATGCACTAAATTCTATCACAAGAAGACAATTAATCAAAAGTGGTTGCTTTAGAAGAATTTTGAGCAACTGAGAATTATGCTTTATTGGCGACTGAAATTTCGAGTGCAATTCTGCCGATGTCAATTTATTCTCATCCAGTGGTTGCCGCCAAATTCGATGAGTCTTTAAGTTTGTGCATTTAGGGCAGAAGAACTAGTTTTGTACTAGTAACTCAATCATCGTTAACGAGTAAGATCAGAATTTGCTCTCCGCTATCGCAAATTAAGTGACGAGAGAACCTTCCAGTCACTTGATTGTCGCCGCGCTGGCTGCATGCGAGGTCAAAGCGCTGTGTCGTTGTGTTCGAGCTTCCAGTCAGACAAAATACCAGTTTAAGCAGACTCCTTTACATCCCCGATATTTTCCCAGCCATCACGACAATTCCAAGGACCGCACCCCCTCTTCCTTCAAAAGAGGGAACATGCTTGGGACCGTGGCACTATCAAAGTTCTCGGGTCAAAAGAGGAGATGTTGACAATTGCCGTTATGTACACAAAGTATAGTTACTATATTTGAGTCATAAAGGAAAAACTATGTCGTTTAATTCGCTGCAGAATACAGTCACTATCATGCGCAGGCTTGCGCTGGCCTTTGTTGTCTCTTTGGCATTCACGAGTATTGTCTCGGCGGAGCCATTCCAAGAAGTGACTATCGGTGTCCCGGTGCCTTCTCTGGAAGAAGCAGAGGTGTGGTATGCCAAGTTTCTTGGTCCTGATACCAAAGTGATCAGACCAATCCCCGGTGTCGTGGAGTTCAAGGTTGCACCGGGTGTTTGGCTTCAGGTCTTCGAGGCAGATGACGCGCAATCAACTGGCGCCATCGTCCGTTTTCTGGTGGACGATATGGCAACTTCGCAACAAGCACGATCTGAAGTGAACATCGACACTGGTGAAGCAGTCGAAATACCAGAGGTCGTTACATATTCGGAGTTTGCCGATCCTTCTGGCAATGCTTTAGGTTTCTATGATCTGCCTTGATGGTGTAGCAAGTACGCTGGTGACGTTGGTACCGGCGTACTTTCCAGAGTTAAACCACTTTAGATTCCGTCGATTTCAGCGAAGTCTATGAGTTTGTGCATGTAGGGTAAGAGGTCCAGATTTTTGCTGGCCACCCAGTTATCGTCGTAAAGAGTGTCCAGATAACGCTCTCCGCTGTCGCAGATGAGGGTGACGATGGAGCCTTCCTGATCGTTTTCCATCATCTCCTTGGCCAATGCGAGCGCACCATACAGGTTTGTGCCTGTTGAGCCGCCGCATTTGCGCAGAATAACCCCTTCCAACCATCTGATTGTCGCGATACTCGCTGCATCCGGGATGTCGATCATTCTGTCAATGACATCCGGCATGAAGGAGGGTTCTACTCGTGGTCTGCCGATTCCCTCAATCAGTGAGGGTTTGTTCCTGACGATGCTTTTGTCTCTGTTTCTGTAGTATTCATGAAACACGGAGTTTTCAGGATCGACGACACAGAGCTGTGTTTTGGGGTAATCCTGCGTGTGAAGCCTGATGTATCGGCCAATGGTGGCTGTTGTCCCACCTGTTCCGGCACTCATGACAATCCATTTGGGTGCGGGGAAGCGTTCCAGCTCCATTTGGGAGAACAGACTCTGGGCTATGTTGTTGTTGCCGCGCCAATCTGTTGCCCGCTCTGCGTAGGTAAACTGGTCCACGTAATGGCCGCCCAGTCCTTTTGCCAATCGCGCCGCTTCCTTATAGATCTGATAGGGTTCGACCAGATGGACCTCACCGCCCAGCGCTTCGATCTCCCTTATCTTCCCCGTCGCCGTGGCCTTGGGAGCGATTGCGACGAAGGGATTTCCGATCAGCCGCGCAAAATACGCTTCTGAGATCGCGGTTGATCCTGATGAGGATTCCACGATTGGTGTCCCTTCCCTGATCCAGCCATTACAGATGCCGTATAAGAAGAGCGAGCGTGCCAACCTGTGCTTGAGGCTTCCGCTTGGGTGGGTGCTTTCGTCTTTCAGGTAAAGATCAATCCCCGCTTTGGTGAGCTTGGGAATGTTCAGCTTGATGAGGTGTGTGTCAGCCGAGCGATTGTAATCTGCCTCAATATTCTGGATCGCCTGCAGCGCCCATGCTCTGCTAGAGGGGTTTCTGTGGTTGGTATGGCTGTTGAACTCCAGCATGAAAACACCTGACTTGCCGTTGCTTCAGCATGCCCTGCTCGCGGCGTGCTTCTTTGGGGCAAGTATAGCTGGCGCTTGGATCGCAGCATGCGCGGATCGCTGCTGTATAAAACAGAGGGTAAAGCGGCGGGTGAAAATGAGAGGGTTTTGAACGAGCAAGGCCCACCGGAGCGGGCCTTACATGCTTTGCTTAGAGAGAAGCGATATTGCCTCAGCTTGCCAGTGCCGGGATCATGCCTATGACGCCTTCAGCGAGCATGCCCATGGCGATTGCGGCGAGCACCATGCCCATGAGGCGGGTTACGACGCCCATACCCGACACGCCGAGTTTGTTTGCAATGGGTTTTGAAACAGAGAACAAGAGACCGGTGAACAGCGCAAGCCCAACCGCTGCGATGGATAGATCAATCTTGGCCCAGATCCCAGAATGACGCTCAGCGGCGACAATGGCTGTTGCAATGGCGCCTGGTCCGGCAACGATTGGAATGGCAAGTGGGACGACGGCGATGTGGTTCTGCTCTGCTGCGGAGGCTGCTTCCTGCGGGGTTTGGCGGTGGCTGTTGTCACTGCGCAGCATGGAGAGGGCGATCAGCAGGACAATCACGCCTCCAGCAGCACGTAGTTCATGGACGGTTATGCCGAAGAACTTGAGAAGAATGCCACCCGTCCAGGTGACAGTGAGGAGCGTCAGGGCGATTGCGCCTGCGCAGGTCCACGCGATGCGCCGTGCAGTGGCGGCATCCCTGTCGGCGGTCATACCCGCGAAAACGCCCGTGTTTCCGATTGGGTTCATCATGGAGAAAAGCGCAGCAATGTAGGTGATCAGAGCCGTTTCGGTCATTATATGCTTTCTGTTGTTTGCTTTGCACGTAGGGGGATATTGAGCAAAGCATGCAACATACTGATCACTGTAAAAGCATACAACTTAAAGGATTTTAATAGTCGCGAGTTCTTGTAATCGAGGGAGGGTTAGCTGTGGCTGGCTTTGGAGGGCCAGTATTGGGCTCTGTATTGCGAGGGGGTCAGGCCGAAGTGTTTTTTGAAGATGTTGGTGAAGGATGAGGCGTTCTCATAGCCAATCTGGAAGGCGATGGTTGCGATGGATTGGTCTGTTGATCTGAGCAGGGCCAGTGCTTTGTCCAGACGCATCTCCAGTTGGAGTTGTTTTGGGGATTTGCCGTAGGAGGCTTTGAGTTTCTTTTGCAGGCTGCTGACTGAATACCCGCCCTCTTTCGCGATATCCGAGATCTTGTTGTGAGTGGGCAGCTGCTCTTTTACGCTCTGCAATCGCTGTGTGATTCCGTTTTGGTCGATGAAATCTGTGGTTCGGCCTGTTGCCAGTTCAAGGGCTGTGTTCAGGATGGAGGCAGTGCCGTTTGCGTCTACTTCAAACGTGTCTGTGAGCGAGGCGACGAAGTTGAGGTACTTCAGTGCGAGCGGTGAGAGCTCCTGATGGCTGTCGCTTGCGTGGCGGAAGAACTGAGAGATGGCTGCTCTGTCGCTGACGTCGATGATCAGGAAGCGGCTGCCGGATGTGGTTTCGCTGTCGTGCAGGGTTTCTGGCGCTATGAGGCCGACGGAGCCGACTGTCAGTTGCTTGAAGTGGCCGCCAATTTCAATCTGCATTTCGCCCTGTAACGGAACAACAGCCTGCGCGAATGCGTGGTGATGTCCGAGTTCCAGCCGGTCATATTCACGGATGACAGCTTGATAGGGCATGACTTCGTTCCAGATCTCCACTCTTGGTCCAAAAGCTTGTTTAAGAGGACTGCTGGCTCAGGGATACCGCGGTCTTTCGAAAATCTCAAAAAGAAAATCTATTTCCTGTTTTGCCTAATTCGAATATGCAGGAAATGAGGCAGGATCTGGCCGGTTTCGTTGGAACCTCCAGCGATGTGATGGCCTCAGTCTTCAAGCGGAATTTTAAATGTTACAGAACCAATCAGCTGGCAAGGTCAGCGCTGCGACCTCGATCGGGAGTATCTCCATTGTTTTATGGGGCACGCTTGCTGTGCTGACCAAGTTGACCGGTGATCAGTTTCCGCCGTTCCAGCTGCTGGCCATGACATTTACGGTGGCGACGCTCACACTCTCCGGCAAGCTGTTGACGGGAAAGGCTGATGTGCGTTCCGCCTTCAAGCTGCCTCTGTCTGGCTGGTTGCTTGGTGTTGGCGGATTGTTTGGGTTCCATGCGCTGTACTTTGTTGCTTTGCAGAATGCGCCTGCTGTTGAGGCAGGACTGATTGCCTACATCTGGCCGCTGCTCATTGTATTGTTCTCTGCCCTGTTGCCGGGAGAAACCATTACAAGGTGGCATGTTGGCGGCGCTCTTGTCGCTCTTGCTGGCTATTGGGTTTTGCTTGGCTGGGACAGTTCAGCAGGCAATCTGCAATGGGAGTATGTTGTTGGCTATGTGGCGGCGGCTGGTTGTGCGTTGATCTGGTCCAGCTATTCTGTTTTGAGCCGACTGATCAAGAACACCTCTTCCGATGCCGTGATCGGCTATTGTGCTTTAACTGCTGTGTTTGGATGGCTCGCACACTTTCTCTGGGAGACCACCGCCGTTCCTCAGGACCTCACCCAAATCATCGCTGTGATTGGTCTGGGGTTGGGGCCCGTGGGCATTGCCTTTTACACGTGGGACTTTGGCGTGAAGCACGGCAACGTGCAGCTGCTCGGCGTCCTCGCTTATGGCGCGCCCTTAATCTCGACGCTTCTGCTGATCGCGTTTGGAGAAGGCACTCTTGCCGCTAACATCGTAATCGCAGCACTGGCGATTGCAGGAGGGTCCTTGATCGCGGCGAAAAGAGCGGCCTGACATTCAGGCCAAATTTCGCTGCATTTCTGGCACTATCATTCTCCGATACTCGAATCGCAAGGCTTTTCAATAGGATGTTTTATGAGCAATAATAGTATTAAGTTTTATCAGGATAATGCCAGCGAGTATGCGACGCACAAGAACCTGCCTAACTCCATGCTGTTTCCATTCCTCAAACACTGTAAAGCAGGCGGACGCATCCTGGAGCTTGGAACGGGTGCGGGTGTTGATGCCCTAGCCATTCTTGAAGCAGGCTTTGAGCTTGATGCGACTGATGGCTCATCAGAGTTGGCAACTCTGGCGACCCAACGGCTTGGTCAGGAAGTCAAGGTCATGATGTTTAACGAGCTGGCTGCAACGAATACCTATGATGGCGTATATGCTTGTGCCTCGCTGACACATGCCTTGAGAGAGGATCTGCCTTCTATCTTCGAGAAGATCTATCGCGCTTTGGTCTCAGGAGGTTCAGTATGGGCCAGCTTCAAAGTGGGCACTCATGATGGCACTGACAGCTTTGGCCGCTACTACAACTACATCTCAAAAGAAGAGCTGAATACCCTTTGGAAACAGGCTGGCCCTTGGTCTTCTATAGCCTATGAGAGTTGGGAGGGCAGCGGGTTCGACAAAGCTCCCACCAGTTGGGTCGCGATTACTGCTTCCAAGTGATTATTGAAGCACGACCGTTGTTGAGACGCGGTTCGGTTGAGCTTGCAGGAGACCATGGAGAATTTCCAAACCATAGCACCAAACGTGAGGTCAGTTGGGCAACTTTCTGCCGCTGACAAGCACGGAATACTGCCCGTCATTGGCCAAGCTCCCGAAGAACCATTGCTAAGTGAGTTAGCCAGTGTTGCAGAAGAACTTCACACTCAGTTGGGCGAACAGTTTCACAGTCTGGCTCTTCGCGGCTCAGCCTCTCGGAAAACCTTTGTCAAAGGCGTTTCAGATGTAGACTTGATCATCTTTGCTCAAAGTCCAGAAGTTCCAAATCTGTTTCCAAGCCATTGGATCACTCAGACATCAGATATCGATTTGGAATGGATCAAGCCTGAAGATTTTCTGCTTTCAACCAAGTATCGCTGGCTGAGGTTCTCACTCAGTTTTTCGGGATATTGCTTTGGACCTCAAAATATTCTGAATAAGCTGCCTGCCTCATCTCTTGGACCGCACGCGATCGCCCACCTTCATGGAGCCCACAAATGGGCTGCGTTCTGGCGAACTCATTTCGATGACGCTCAAACCGATGCTGAGCGCAAACGCGTATGCAGCTGGTTGATGAAGCGAGTTATCCGCTCACTGTTTGAAGCAGAAATGTTAGCCTTGAATGTTTACTCCCGAGATATCTTCCCATGCGCAAACATCGCCTCCTCTGCCTTTCCGCAGTATTCGTCGATGATCTGGCGAGCTGCAGAACTTGCGATAGCACCGTCTTCTGAGTTTCAAAGCATCTCTGAAGTTGCCGAGACCTTGCTTCCGTTCCTGCTCAAGTTACAAACAGAGCAAAGGTTGGGATGCCTCAATCCCGCTTCCCCTGGAAGAACGTTTTGAGCATGGCGGCTGAATCTGTTTCGGCCAGGCCGGAGTAGACGTCGGGGGTGTGGTGGCAGGTTGGGGAGGAGTAGAAGCGGACGCCGTGGTCTACGCCGCCGCCTTTGGCATCCCCTGCCCCATAATAGAGCCTGCGGATGCGGGCGAAAGAGATGGCAGCGGCGCACATTGGACATGGTTCCAGCGTGACGTAGAGGTCGCAACCTTCCAACCGCTGGGAGCTGAGCCGCTTTCCGGCTTCGCGAATGGCAAGCACTTCTGCGTGGGCGGTGGGGTCATTCAGCTCCAATGTGCGGTTGCCCGCAGAGGATAAGACACTTCCATCTTTTACAACAACACAGCCAATGGGGACTTCGCCGCGCATTTCTGCTGCGCGCGCTTCCTCCAATGCCAGATCCATAAAAGTAGAGTTCAATGTGGGCGTCTTCATGGGGCCCAAGCTAGTGCGTATTGCTAAAAAGTGGAAGCAAGATTTGGATAAAGACACGCAAAAACAAGAGATAAAGCAGTTTAACAAGAGCTAGACCTATGCGACGTGCAAATGTTCTGATCACTCAAGCTGTCATCATTTATGAAAGTGTCAGGTGAGTCTGAGCCAACAAAATCAGAAAAAAAATCGAGAGTCTGCTTTTGCCCCTTTGCCAACTGGCGCCTCTTAGGTTATGACCGGGATAGAGCACGCCCGCGTTTTGAATGCATCCACGCGTCGCGCTCCGTTTTCTTATTATGAGTGAATTCTTATCGTCTGGTTCTCTGCAATCAAACGGAACGCGCTCTAACGACATTCGAATATTGTGTGGCATCTGGCAGACTGCTGGGCAGCCAAGGCGGTGACGCCTATGCGAGCTCATCCAGTGTATCTGATCAGAGTGTAGAAAGTTAAAGGCCCCGGTTCGCCGGGCAAGAGCCAATGAAAAACAGCGGTAAAAAACCATCTAGCTCCCCCCGCAAATCTGGCGAGCAGACCAAAAAGTCCTCCGGCGACAAAAAACCAAATCAGACAGTCACCGTTGCAGGCGAACGTATTGCCAAGGCAATGGCACGTGCTGGTCTGTGCTCTCGCCGTGATGCAGAAACATGGATTGAAGCTGGCCGTGTCAGCGTCAACGGCACCGTGCTGGAAACACCAGCTTTTACCGTTACCCAAAAAGACAAGGTTGTCGTTGATGGCAAACCTCTGCCAACCCGTGAGCGGACGCGCCTCTGGCTGTTCCACAAACCACGTGGCACGGTAACCACGAATAAAGACCCTGAGGGTCGTAAAACTGTTTTTGACATCCTGCCTGCTGACATGCCACGCGTTGTGACTGTTGGCCGTCTCGACATCAACACCGAAGGTCTGCTGCTGCTGACCAATGATGGTGGCCTTTCCCGCGTGATTGAATTGCCTGCAACTGGCTGGCTGCGCCGATACCGCGTGCGCGCCTACGGTAAGGTGACTCAAGAGCAGCTGGATGCCCTGAAAGACGGTGTTGCCATTGACGGTGTTCTTTATGGCGCTATTGAAGCGACACTGGACACTGAAAAAGGCGACAACGTTTGGCTGACCATTGGCCTGCGTGAAGGCAAGAACCGCGAAGTTAAGCGGATTCTTGAGCACCTTGACCTTTCCGTGAACCGCCTGATCCGCATTTCCTTTGGTCCGTTCCAGCTGGGCGACCTTGGTGACAGTGAACTGCAGGAAATCCGTGGCCGTGTGCTTCAAGACCAGCTGGGCGAACGCCTTGTTACTGAAGCTGACCTGGACTTTGACGCCCCTATCGTCAACCAGATGGATACCCGGACCAGCAAACAAGCCGAACTGAAGAAGAGAAAGAAATCTTCCGGTGGTGCCGGTGGTGGCTGGATCAGCGCAAAAGATGCTGCTGCTGTTCTTGCTAAGAACAAGAGCAAGCCACTGCGCCATGGCAGCGACCAGAAAGATAGTGGTGGTGAACGCTCTGAGCAGAACCCGTTTGGTGACCGCAAGCGCGTTGGTGTGAAACCAACCTTTGGTGACCGCAAGCCTTCTGAAGATCGTGGTGAGCGTAAATCCTTTGGCGACCGTGATCGCGGTGATCGTAAGCCATTCGGCGATCGTGATCGTGGTGAACGCAAGTCATTCGGTGATCGTGACCGTGGCGATCGCAAGCCATTTGGTGATCGTGACCGCGGCGACCGCAAATCATTCGGCGATCGTGACCGTCAGGCTGGACCTTCCCGCTTTGGCAGCAACGAGCGTGGTGGTTACATCAAGCCGCGCCGCGTGTTCAGCGCAGACGGCAGCGTAGATACATACACTCCAAGTTTTGATGAGGACGAAGGCAGAACCGCTGCGAAGCGTAAGCCGGAAGAGCGTCGTTTTGGCACCCG
>NZ_LCWX01000093.1:0-3086 GCF_001431305.1 Pseudovibrio sp. POLY-S9 | reverse complement strand
AAGGAGAACTAGACCTAAAAAAAGGCTGGTCACCAAACCTCAAACTGGGGAAATTTGGTCCAGCACTTTTGGGGAAATTTGACCCAGCATTGACACTTAGTAGGCGTGTATAGCATCTCCCTATCAACCGACCCGTATATCAGGCCTCTCAGGTTGTTGAAGATTGGCGTTTCATCAAACATATTCGCAGCCTGCATCTACCTTTTGATAATGCCGCATTTGCATAGTTTCTGGTCTCTTGGGGCTGTCATTTTCATATCAGTATTTTCCATCTCCTATTTCTTTCATTCACCTGAGGCAACTTTGGGAAGAATGTTTGGCTTGGCGAATTTCGTAATGACAACAGGCATAAGCAACACCCAGACATACAGCTTCAATTATGCAGTCGATCAATTACTCGTTTTCATCATAGTCGTGGCAATTTTTGCGTGTGTGTCTACATTCACATTTAACCTGCGCCCAGAGGTTCAATATCTCAACCTGCTACGCCGCTTCTTTAAAGGTGCAAGCTATCTTTTGTCAGATCAGAAAAACAAACACACAACAAAGGATTCCGCTTGGCAACGCTACCTCAGACGACACTACATAAACGAGATCGAAAGCATCCCTCATATCATTCGAGGCTGGATACCGGAGATCTCTCAAGACATTGAGAAAAGTGAACTGATCAAGATCACCGTTGTTCTTGAGGCACTTTCCATTCGCCTGTCAGTCCTGATGGATGAGTTCAAAACTGCTGAAAACAGCCAACTTTATAAGACGCTAAAGCATGACATTCATGGCTGGAGTACTCAGCTGATGACTGACTTCACAAAACTGGTGGAAGAGCCCTCATGTGAAACGTTAGAAGCGACTTTAAAACTACGCGAAACAAGACTCCCAGAAATAGAAGATACAATCTCAAAGGCAGAGCAAGAACAAAGTAAATATGATGGAGAGTTAGGGGAACGATTAAATATCTATCGCATTCTTGGAGGTATTCGCAGTGTTTATCAGGCATTAGAAGACTATGAAGAGCAATCTCAAAAAGTCGATTGGCCTTATCTGAAAGAAGCTCGTTTCTAAAGGAGTATGCGTCAATGAATGGATATCCTGGTGAATGGGCCATTGGGGCCGTTTATTTCCCCCCATTTCTGATCGCGTCTTTCTTAGGTTTGCTTCTCAGCTGGATCACATCACGTTTGTTAAACAGATACCGGCTTTCCAGATTCCTCCTCTATCCACCCGGCGTCTTCCTGGCTTTGGCCGTCATCTACACCGCAGTAATTGGAAGTTGGGTCATTCCGATATGAGAGCATTGAAACCCATACATAAAGCAATGATAACGGGCACGATCGTTGGCGTCGCAGTTCTCGCGTTCGCTTATAAATATTATGCCTACTTGCAAAATCCATGGACACGCGATGGTCAGGTCAGAGCAAACGTTATCCAAATCGCAACCCGCGTTTCCGGCCCAATCGTAGACCTTCCAATCAAAGACAATCAAAGCGTCCAAGCAGGACAACTGCTTTTCCGCATCGATCCAAGAACATTTGAAGCAACCTTTGCTGAGAAGAAAGCGGATCTTGATCAAACGATCGATCAGCTCAACGCGCTTGAAAAAGAGCGTGAAGCTTCGGAAGCAAACGTTGCCCAGTATCGCTCGAACGTAGAGCAAGCCAGTTCAGAACTTCGCTCCTCCATCGCCACCCTGAAAAACATCAAGGGAAATCTGGACCGGAACGCCAAACTGCTCAAAGACGGTTATGTCACGCAGCGCACATATGATCAGATTGAAAAGAGCTATATCGTCGCCCTCTCAGACACCGAAAAAGCCCAGTCAGGCCTCGCTCAAGCAGAAGCAGCTCTTGTAGAAGCTCAGGCCTCCCTTGCCAAGGTCATTGCAACACTAGGTGCAACGGGCGATGAAAACGCACAACTCCGCTCTGCAAAAGCAGCGTTACGCATGGCTGAGTTAGACCTTGGCTTCTCTCGTGTATCTGCACCTGTATCCGGCTACGTCACCAACCTTAACCTACGCCTGGGCAGTCAAACCGTTGAAAATGAGCCAGCCCTTGCCCTCGTAGATATTACCAGCTTCTGGATCGACGCCTACTTTCCAGAAACAAAAATCAGCAGGATCAACATCGGCGATAAAGTCATCATGACCCTGATGGCCTATCCTGATCAGGTGGTTCACGGAGAGGTCGAAAGCATCGGTTGGGGCATTTCTCAATCCGATGGCAGCACAGGCTCCGACCTGCTCCCTAACATCAACCCGACCTTCGAGTGGATACGCCTCGCCCAACGCATCCCGGTCCGCGTCAAAATCGCAGACATCCCCAAAGACATCCTCCTCCGCGTCGGCACCACCGTATCCGTCCTGGTCCTAACCAACACCGCCGCCGACAAAACCACCCCAGATGAACCCCCAGCACCGCTATTGTTTCAGTAAAGCAAGTTACTCCCCCTGTTCATTTCAAAGAGATCTTTGAGGCTCATTGGGACACGAGGGGATATCTTTTCTCTCACCCCTTACAGCAATTAAAGCCTGTGTGACTCCTATGCATACTTTCTTCGCAACCAGTGCAAAGTCCCTTAGGTCAAGGTATGCTCAATTTCACCACTTCACCGACTTAGCAGCACAATCTCAGTACAAATAACGCTAACAAACGCACATAAGAACGCAACGCACTTCCGACTGCGATCCAGTCCAAAAACACTATCTATAGCAACAGCTGCGAGCGCCACTACTTATTCGCTAGCGCCACTACTTATTTGCTATTGAGGTCAAAGCCGCCCCTCTCGCGGCACTCCCCTTCTCTTTGGGATACACGGAGGGTAGTGCTTGTCTCATCACAGCATTTGTAGGCAATCCGTTTCAATCCCTTGAAGCCGTTGCTGTGGTTTCATTGAGGCAAACTGGTAGGCGTATATTCAGGGATAAGGGAGTGGCTCGGTTCTGGGCGGTTTGGAGCTTTGCTCGCTGTGTTTTCAGCACGTTCATTCAGGACAGCCTAATTCCAAAACGCAAAAAGCCCCCATGCGTTATGCATTGGGGGCTTTTTGTCTGATATGTTGTTCTGATTGTTTTGTAGAGATTTAGT
>NZ_LCWX01000092.1:14200-14887 GCF_001431305.1 Pseudovibrio sp. POLY-S9 | reverse complement strand
GCGACCCAGACTGCGAAGAGAAGCGTGACCCGGAGATGGATTAGATCCGATCGGAAAGGAAAAAAGAGCTTGACCTCAGCGCCCGATTAGAGAAGCGGTCATTCTAGCAGTTCTAGCAAGAGTTGAGATGCACTCACCAAAGAGTTCTCAATCGTTCTGATAGTTGATTTGAAGCTACTCAACTAGAGTTGTTCGCAAATGAGGGTCGGATGCTACACTAGGGCTTGAATTGATATTTATGCAAAGCGCAGCTAAGGGCCTGAAAGAGTCCAAAATGTTTTATGCTATAAGATGCCCAGAGGACTGCTTCAGCACTAATCTATCTCGATCTTGCAATCGTCAGAGCTTCTTGCCGCGCCAGCACGAATGTTTCGAAAAGACCTTCTGCCGGGAGTTGACCCCAACCTTCAGAAATTACCTCGCCGCTATCCTCAAAGATGTAGTAATATTCTTCAGCGATGCTAAAAATACCGTCAGGCCGCTCGACTATTACCAAACGTCGCGACTGCTCCTTCATTGGCACTATGGCTTCATCATCGTCTGGGTTTTGGCTTGGCCTAGATGCGAGACGATAAAGCTCGGTCGCAAGTTGCGAAAACTGAACAGTACTCTCGTAGTCAGGATCACCGTTGGGAAGCTGCAAATAGATATCGTTTATCGATCCCATGCTGCCGTACATCTGTGTGA
>NZ_LCWX01000092.1:2446-14099 GCF_001431305.1 Pseudovibrio sp. POLY-S9 | reverse complement strand
CTGCGCCCGCAAGTCATCGATATGAAGGGTGGTTTTTGCCGTTAGCGAACGCAGTTTCTTTTCCCAGATTTTGGTATATTTGCTCTTGGCTAGAAGATCGGCCATTTGGTTCAGGGTAACAACAAATTCGTCGGATTCTTCAGTTGGCTTCATTCATATTTCTTTCCTGTATAGAGAAGGTCCACCCTTCTTCAAGAAGAGTTACCAGCCTCAACCGGGGACTATTTGTCCTCGCTGTGGCTGTAGGAGAGTAAGAAAGTATCATACTGACCAAGGCTTCTGACCTGCGCCGTAATGCGAAAACTCCGACAAGTGAGAGGCCGCGACTAGCGTCGAGGGCCATTACCTGCCATTCAAGTGTTTCCATCAAGAGTTGAGGCTGCCCGCATAGAAGGCACTGTTGTTTCTTTCGTATTTTGAAAGAACTTACTTTCTATCTTGAATGAATGTCAGAATTGTCCGCTCCAGCTCCTCTGCTGCTGGGGAAGTGGGTGTTTCTGACTTTCTGATAAGTTCAATTTCTCGGTGGAGGCCTGCTCCTGGGAGCGGAATAAAACTGATCTCGTCTGTGTTGAGCGTCTGAGCACTTGTCTCAGGTAGAATAGTAATCCCGACCTTGTTACGGATCATTGCTATCAATGATGTTATGTTGTGGACTTTTAAGCCAGATTCAGCGTGTAGCCTCTGACAAGCCGGAACCTGAATTGACTGAGACAGATTGTTTGCAATCAAGCGTTCTTCTTTCAAGTCTTCCCAACTCAAGTCTTGATCTTTTTGAAGCAAACCGCTGGATTTGTGGCAAAGAATACCAAAGCGATCTGAGAAGAGAGTTTGAGTGTGGAATGAAGTTGCGTGCCCTTGTGTGGATGCAATGCCTAGATCAATCCGGTCTTTTGCCAGTTCGCGCAGGATGGACGCAGAGTCCATATCGCGGAGCTCGATGTGAACGTCTGGGCGCGCAGATAGATATTGGGCGATGACTTCAGGCATGATTGTGTTTGCAACGGATGGCACAGCAGCCAATCGCACTTTTCCGCTTTTTGCTTTTGCGAAGTTCACAATGTCCTGAACCATGCCGTCAAATTGATAAAGTTCCCGCTCTGCCTGCTCCAGAACGAAAGATCCAAGCGCTGAGAGCCGGTTCTTACGATCAGTCTCAAACAATGATTGTCCCAGATTTTCTTCCAGTTGTTTTAGCATCATGGAGAGTGCTGAAGGTGTGCGCCCAAGAACCTCGGCTGCATCACTAAGGTTGCCGGTTCGTGCAACAGCGACGAAGCAACGAAGCATCTCAATCTTGATCTGCATTTCAATTTTCCTGAAACAAGTTACAGAAATTTGATTTTGACTGAAATTGTATCATGTGTCCATAGTCTGCTCAGTAATTCTACAGGCGAATAGGCAGCAGATCACATGGTCGACACAAAACTGAATCTCATTGCAGGAAACTGGACCGCTGGCACAAGCGAAGTTGAGAACCAGAACCCATCGGATCTGAGTGATCTTGTTGGTCTATTTGCGCAGGCATCCGCTGATCAGCTGGAAGCGACCTTGGACCAGGCACGCATTGCTCAGGCGGAATGGGCTGCTTATGGCATTGAGCGTAAATACAACGTGCTGAATGCGATTGGAACTGAGATGATGGCGCGTGCCGAGGAACTTGGCACTCTGCTTTCTCGTGAAGAAGGTAAACCTCTCGCAGAAGGTAAGGGCGAAGTCTACCGTGCGGGCCAGTTCTTTACCTACTATGCCGCTGAAACACTGCGTCAGATCGGTGAAAACGCAGATTCAGTGCGGGATGGTATCGAGGTTGATGTCCGTCGGGAAGCTGTTGGCGTTGTTGCGATCATCTCTCCGTGGAACTTCCCAACAGCAACGGCTTCCTGGAAGATTGCTCCAGCGCTTGCATTTGGAAATGCTGTTGTCTGGAAACCGGCAAATTTGACGCCTGCTTCTGCTGTCGCTCTGGCAGAGATTATTGAGCGGCAAGACATACCCAAAGGCCTCTTCTCACTGGTCATGGGCTCTGGTCGCGACATTGGTCAACGTTTGGTTGAAAGCCCAAAGGTCGATGCGATTTCCTTCACGGGTTCTGTTCCGGTTGGCCGCGGCATTGCATCAGCAGCTGTTCAGAATTTCACACGTGTTCAGATGGAAATGGGCTCCAAAAATGCTCTTGCAGTCATGGATGATGCCGACCTTGATCTGGCTGTATCTTTAGCAATCGGAGGGGCGTTTGGCGGAACCGGGCAGAAGTGCACCGCTTCTTCCCGTCTGGTTGTCCACGAAGCCATTCATGATGCGTTTGTTGAGAAGCTCATTGCTGGCACAAAAGCCATGAAGGTTGGCCATGCATTGCAGACGGGAACTCAGATTGGTCCGGTCGTTTCTGAACAACAACTCAACGAAAATCTGGCTTATGTTGAGCTTGGTAAGTCCGAAGGTGCTGAGCTCGCATGTGGTGGGCAGCGTCTGGAGATGCCGACACAGGGTTTCTATATGTCTCCCGGTGTCTTCCTGAACTCGAATAATTCCATGAAAATCAACCGTGAAGAGATGTTTGCACCATTGGCGGCAGTCATCAAGGTTGGCAGTTATGATGAAGCGCTCGCGACCGTCAATGACACCAATTTCGGACTGACATCAGGCATCGTGACGCAAAGCCTCGCAAGGGCAACCCATTTCCGCAGAAACGCGCGTACTGGGTGTGTGATGGTTAATCTGCCGACAGCTGGCACCGATTATCACGTTCCATTTGGTGGTCGTGGAGACAGCTCATACGGCCCACGAGAGCAGGGCTCCCACGCGAAGGACTTCTACACCATCGTCAAAACCTCCTACATCTCATCCGGAGTTCCTGTGTGATGTGGATCGACAATCTTCAATATGCCAACTGGTCTGAGAAAATCTTTCGGCAAATGCGGGCGGGGGGATTAGACGCTGTTCATGTAACGATCGCGTATCATGAGAATTTTCGCGAGACAGTGCTCAACTTTGAACAGTGGAACCACTGGTTTGAGCAATATTCCGATCTCATTATGCCCGCATATGTCGCTGCTGATATCGATGTCGCACGCGAAACCAACCGCACAGCAATCCTCTTTGGGTTCCAGAACCCAAGCCCGATTGAAGATGATATCGGCCTTGTCGAGATCGTACACCGTCTTGGTGCGCGGTTTATGCAGCTGACATACAACAACCAGTCGTTGCTTGCCACAGGTTGCTATGAAGCTGAAGATACCGGCCTTACCCGGATGGGCAAACAAGTTGTGAGAGAGATGAACCGGGTTGGGCTTGTCGTGGATATGAGCCATTCTGCCGATCGGTCGACGATTGAGGCTGCGGACTATTCTGAAAGACCGATCGCAATCACGCATGCCAATCCGTTTGATTGGGCACCTGCACTGCGCAACAAAAAAGATGATGTCATTCGGGCTGTCGTAGAAAATGGCGGAATGCTGGGCTTCTCGCTTTATCCGCATCACCTCAAAGACAAATCGGCGTGCACGCTTGAAAGCTTCTGCACGATGATTGCACGGACCGCAGAAAAGTTTGATGCGCAACATTTGGGCATAGGCTCTGACCTTTGCCAGGACCAGCCAGATAGTATCGTGGAATGGATGCGCATGGGGCGTTGGACAAAAGAGACGGATTACGGTGAGGGCTCGGCGAGTGCACCGGGTTTTCCGCCAATGCCTACATGGTTCGAGAGCAACAAAGATTTTGGCAATATTGAGAGAGGTTTGCGAACTGCAGGTTTCAATGAGGAGGAAACTGCGGGGATCATGGGCCGAAATTGGTACTGCTTTTATGAAAGCAGTTTTCTCGCAGCACCAGCCGAAAAGAGGCTGCTTAACTCACCCCCATCGGAGTTGAAGAAGAACTGTTCAGCCTAACTGAACATGCTGCATTGCCGTCACCAGGGAGGGAAACATGACGGACATTACCAAGCAATCTGTAGAGGATACGAACGATACCAATATGCCGCTGCTTGCGATTACAGGTGGCTTTATCGTGCTCTTCTGCTTAGTCGCACTCATCAATCTCGATGTATTATCGGCATTTGTTGATTGGGGCTTCAATATTTCTGCAACATACTTCGGCTTGTTTTGGCAGGTGCTGCTTCTGTCAACGTTTCTATTGGGCTTGATCCTTTGTGTATTGCCGGGCGGTAAGGCGATCATGGGCAACCTGGCAAAGCCAGAGTTTACGGTCTTCCAGTGGGGCGCAATGATCATGTGCACCCTGCTGGCAGGTGGCGGTGTCTTCTGGGCTGCAGGTGAGCCAATGGCGCACTTCCTGTCATCGCCTCCACTGTTTGGCGCAGAAGCCGGTACGGAGGCTGCCGTGGATGCAGCCATGGCACAAAGCTTTATGCATTGGGGCTTTTTGGCCTGGGCGATCCTTGGCTCTTTGAGTACCGTCATGCTGATGCATTATCACTATGAAAAAGGATTGCCACTCGCACCGCGGACCTTGCTTTACCCAGTTTTTGGCGACAAAGCGATCAACGGTCCAATTGGTCTCATAGCAGATGCGTCAAGTATCATTGCTGTGGTTGCTGGAACCGTGGGTCCGATTGGCTTCCTAGGGTTGCAAGTCAGTTACGGTCTGAGTGATCTGTTTGGCATTCCAGATGGGTTTACAACACAAGCTGTTGTGATTGCAGGCCTGGTCGCGCTCTATACGATTTCAGCCATCTCGGGTCTTTCCAGAGGTATCCAGCTTCTGAGCCGCCTGAATGTCATTCTGGCTGCCGGTTTGCTGCTCTTCGTTTTGCTTGCGGGTCCTACAGCCTTCATCTTCAACAGCTTCTTTTCAGGTTTTGCAACATACCTTGGCAACTTCTTCGGCATGGCGCTCTATCGCGGTGAAGCTGGTGTCTTCGGAGAACCGGGCTGGCTTGGTTGGTGGACTGTGTTCTTCTGGGGCTGGTTTATGGGATATGGGCCGTTGATGGCGATGTTCATCGCGCGTGTCTCTCGTGGCAGATCCATTCGCTCTATCGTGATCATGCTGTCCATTGTCGCGCCAATTGTCACAAACTTCTGGTTCACTATTGTCGGCGGTTCTGGAATTGCGTTCGAACTTCAGCAGGCTGGCTCAATCGCGACTGCTTTTGAAGGCTTTAACCTTCCAGCTGCACTTCTGGCGATCACACAGCAACTTCCGCTTGGCTTCTTTGTCTCTATCCTCTTCTTGGTTTTGACAACGATTTTCGTGGCCACAACGGGTGACTCCATGACCTACGTCATCTCTGTCACTATGTCCAAGAGCGGTACACCATCTATGGCAGTCCGTGTGTTCTGGGGCATTGCAATGGGCATGATGGCAATAATCCTGATTTCTGTTGGGTCTGGCGGCGTTTCAAAGTTGCAGAGCTTTATCGTCATCACAGCGGTACCAGTATCCTTGCTACTCATTCCGTCACTTTGGGATGCTTTGCGCATCACAATAGCGAAAGGAAGAGACAGCTAAGCATGTTGCCCGAGTACATATATCCTATATGGCTCGGGCAATTTAAGCTTCGGATTGTCCAGAGGATGAGATGATTATGAGTGTTTGTGAAACCGATGCAATCCAGCTGCGTTCACCTGATAAGGTGATGAAGTTGAGCAGGCTCGGTTCAATCCATCAATCGCGCCTGTCCTTCATGCGTATTCTTTTAAGACGCATGCAGAATGAGAATTGGCGATTTGACCGACCTGCCTTTGATATTGATGAAAACGGTGTCGGGCATGCTGTCTATTCCGCTCATGGTCTGGATCGAACCTACTCTCTGGTTGCCTTCTCGCATGACCTGCCAGCTGGGAAACGATCAGATCGCGTGATCGCGGATGCCTGGGATGCAACGTTCGCTCTTTTTGACGGTATTCCGACCTCTGAGGATATTGAACGTCTTTCTCGCAACGTACCTTTGCAAGAGGCTGGGCGCATTTGTGAGACTGAGCTGTCGCTGTCACGCGCTAACCGCTCAACGCGTTTGTGGGAGCACATCGTGGCGGCTCTGGCAGAGGGAGAGCAGCCGGATCTAGAGAAGATCGAAGCCGTCGGATATCTCATGCGCACCACTGCTGTGTATGGGTCAGGCAAGTTTGGGGCGGCTGATCGCGAAATGATCGCGGACCGTCCTGAGTTCCAAAGTCCGTTCCAGGTGGAGATGCTTTCCGTCTTTCTGACACGCGCGTTTGTACGCGACCTTGTCGAGCATATGGCGCGGATGAAGGGAGGACGCAAAGCAGTTAAGTTAGATCCTGCTATCGCTCGGTCTATGGGCATCGGGAACTCGACCGGGCTGGGAATGGCACCGTTTCTGCTCAATCACCCTGTGCTGTTTAACAACTGGATTGCCGCGAGGGAACAAGCTACTGCACGCGTACGTGCACTCCCTCAGGCAAGTGAACAAGAGATTGAACTCTTTCGTGAGTTGCTGGAACGCAGCATTTTATTGACGGCGTCCTGGACAACAGACCATGAGGTCCAGTCTGAAAAGATTGAAGGACTCAAGCGTGATCTCGTAGTGTTGCAGCAGCAAGCTGGAACACTCTCTGAAACCAGTGACCATCCCTGGAACCAGCTAAATGCCTGGGCAGAAACAGAACTGACTCTTGAAGGGCAGGAGTGTCTGACTTCATTGATGTTGGAACCCTATGGCGCCCTTGTGGATGATCTGGCAAACACCATGGCCGCTGACAATACGCCAACATTCCGCATAGCCGGTGCAATGACACTCGGTGATCTGCGAGGGGTTCTTGAACGTGTTTATGGCTGGGCTCTGGAGATTGATTGGAGCGATCAGCAGAATAGAGCAAAGGCTTGGTACGTCTCTGAAGAAAAGCTGGAGCCGCGTCTGGGTGAACGCTTTGAAGAGCCGATTGAAGAATATGAGCAGCCTTTAGCGCCCGGGCGAGATGCAGCTGCGCTTTATCATGCTCTGGGCCACTGGCCAGAAGACAAAAACATCGCTCAGTTTCTGTTGAGGCATCCTGAATACCGGCACATCGTTCGCCGCGCTCAGATTGTCAATCAGGCACCCTATGCTGAAATCCGCGACAATACGATTGCAAGCGATGTTCTGCCGATCGATATGCTGAGATGTAAACTTGCCTTTTTCGGTGCAGTGCAATTCGATCCGCGCTCTGATCGTTGGGTACGCATCAACATGTATGCAAACGCGCCTTATCCGGAGGAGTTGGCGTTACAATCTGATGATTTCTGGGTCTATCCAGCACTGAGCAGGGGCAACTAGATGAGTTATTCTCTCAATGAAATCGAAGCGATGTGCAAGCGTGCTTCTCGTGGTGCAGGGTTGCCATGGGGCTTATGTGAGGAGGCTGCCAAAGGAACGCGCTGGCTCGCGTCCTTTGGGTTTCCTGGACCGGATTTGCTGGCCTCACTCTTAGAGTTGAATGATAGGCTGCCAGCGGTTGATCTGTCTCCAGTGGCACTTCAGGGCATCTGGCGTGCTCCAGCGGGCAGGCTAAGCCCACTGATTGCTGGCGCTGCGATGAGCGATTGTGCGATCAAAATGGAGCTGGGCAACATCATAACAATGCTGGAAGTTGATTACCCATTGCTGGTCGTCCCTTTTGCCTCCGGTGCAGCCCTTCGTCTTGGCCAGCCAGTTGCTGTGGAATGGGAAGGCACGCGCATGGTGACCAACGGTAAGGAACTCTGCGTTCAGGGCAATTCTGAGGCAATTTTATCTTCTCACGCGAAACGAGTTGAATGCTCAGCGCCAGCACAAATGCTCTCGCAAAGCAAACCTATCCATCGAGCGGTTGTTGGGGATGCATGTTGGATGCGGCTTGGAGCATTTGCACAGCGAACCTTTGCTCCGGCGACAGAAACATCCCGCCTACGTGGAGCTGGAGCTGGTTTGACAGACAACGACTAACCAGCCGTTGCTCCTAAATCTCAAAATCACGAAATCCGATGCAAGAGATCAGGTGTTTGATGAACACGCTGACTGATAAAAACTGGAGTAAAAATGAGCTCAGAACTCAAAAAATTAGGCGGTTCCAAGCGCTTTTCTGCAATCGCAATTCACAATGATGTTGTTCACTTGGCAGGTCAGGTGTCTCAGCTGGTTGAGGGTGACATCACCGAACAGTCAAAAGACGTTTTTGCAAAAGTTGACAGCTTGCTTGCTGAGGCAGGGACAACTCGTGAAAACGTATTTTCCGTCCAGATCTGGCTGGCAGACATGCGTGAATATGATGGGATGAATAACGTCTGGGATGAGTGGGTCGCTGATCTCAACGCAGCCCCAACACGAGTTTGCGTCGAAGCCCGCATGGCGAAACCTCACTACAAAATCGAGGTTCTAGTGCTCGCAGCGCTTTAACTGACTTGCAAGGTTGATCAGTAGACAGTCAGGCCTACTGATCAATTATATCAATAGGCTTATTATGTGCACCTTGTAGATTTGCCATCATCAACTAAAAGATGAGTCCTACATTGCGTAAGTGGGTATCACATATTCAAAATAGCAAAATGTTGATGGTGAAATTTGGTTTAATGGATATGAGCCCGACGTAATGCTGCCACTGCTATCAGATCTCAGTTACCATTGAAGGTAAGCACCTCACCCTTTTAGTAAGCAACGGTCCGTTTTGTGAGACATGAACGGAGCATTTGTTCAAAGCGACTTAGAGTTGAAATTTCGCTATGCCCTTGGTTACCCTGAGATAACGCAAATGGCGGCTAATGGTCATGAGTAATTGCAGATCGCCAATAAGAGCTATTGTAGAAGCCTACAGGTGAGCGCGATTCAGCTCATAATGGGAACGTCCGATGGTCGAATTTTAGCTCATTCTGAATTGCAGGGCTCATAACTTCTTTACTTCATGAAGCTGTTAGGCCTTTTCAGTAAAAACAGGCATTGACTTTAGCTATCCTAAAGAGCGGCAAATGCTCGTTAGGCTGGATATGATCCAATCTCTTCTTCTTCAAGATTTCACTGGTCCTTCCCAGGCCTTTGCTTGCCTGCGGATAGTTCGGGACCACGGCGCAAGCGGCTATGTGGTTTTCGCAAGGGCTTGATGTTTATGTTCATGTTGTTGTTCTCAGTTTTTAGCCCCGCTAATCCTATGGGTTTGTGGAGGAATTCAGTTTCCTTGCATTGACACCTTGCGCCAATCATCGCATGATCAACTTGAGGCGTCGAAACCTCGGTAACGCGGCACCGCAGCCGCTTTCTGCGGTCTTTTTGTGTCTGGAGTTAGCTCTCCAAACGCAACTCTCGCTTATGGGCGGGAGGGCGGTGAATACAATACCCTTCACGGGGGAATAAACCCGCCTGTCGTTACCAGGTTTCGAACCTCCCGCTCGCCAGTGGGTTGTCGAAAGCTCTCTGTTGAGTGGTTTGTTCAACAAGCCTGTAACGAGGGTATTTTGATGACTGATACTGGTAAAGAGAAATGCGCCCATACGTCCCTTCGCAATGAAGTGGACCAGCTTCACCTCACAGCCAACCACCTCAAAAATCTAGTCTATTCCATGAGCGTGGTTTTGAGTGAACGCATGGAGCACACACAGGAATATGAAGCGTTGCTGACGCTGTTTGATACTGTGCGCAATCACATTGAAGATGTGCAGGGAAGTAGCGAGAAGATTTCCGAGCTGCTCGAACCTTGCGCGCTGCAAGTCTCCAAAGACGAATAATACGGAATGAAGAGGGGCATTGCCTCTCACGGAATATTCTGGCTTGGGAAGCGTGATGCTTCTCAGGCCCTTTTTGTTGATCGCTTGAAGCGGGCATGCTCTTTATCAAGAAGAATTAAAGTTGCACCCTGACGGGCGTTGACGACCCTCCGACAACTCTCAAGAGTTAAAACCTCAATGAAAGCCTGTGTCCTGACGACTAATGACGACATTAACAGCTTTTCCAGAATTAATTTGAAAGGGTCTTTGCAGGAACCAAGAGAGGCAAAATCGCGCTTTCAAACGCTCTCATTTGCTTACATAGTGCTGACACAGGGCACAAATGCAAAAAGCTCCCGGAAGGGAGCTTTGCTAAACCTCTTTATATACCATGAGGTTAAATGGTGAGCCCGCACGGGTTCGAACCGTGGACCTACTGATTAAAAGTCAGTTGCTCTACCAGCTGAGCTACGGGCTCACTAAACACGAGACGTTTGTTGGTGGGTGCATAGGGATTCGAACCCTAGACCGGCTGATTAAGAGTTATTACTAACTCTTTAATTTTCAATCAGTTACGTAAGTCTGGTATAAAAAGTCTTACGTTCACCGCGTGTTTGTCTCAGGCCGCTTGGCCTGTGGGTTGGGCTTGTAGCCTTTGAGTTTCGGAAGCGCAAGCGGTTTTTTCATCATCCACAGACAGAATAAGCATTTCCCACGCAAACCTTTTACGTTTGCGTGAGACATTTTTATGAGACTTTAAGACCCTCCACGGTCAAGCTTCTCTACCGCATTCCTGAGATATTTTATGTCTGACCGGATCTCCGCCACAAAACGAACAGTCTCAATTTTATCATTGTCCGCCTTGAGGCTTTTTGCCTCCAGCACCACGATCCTCCGTCCATGGTCTTCCTGGCTAGAGCGGAGCTCCTGCCAACCAATGCTCAAGCTCACAATCAAACCAATGATCGTGATGATGTTTCCAATAGAGATCTCGGAGCGTATCCACTTATTCCGCACTTCCTGAGCCATAGCCGCCTCCTCAGGTGACTTTCCGGATCTTCTCATCCGAGCGCTTCCAGACATAAACACCAAGCACAGACGTACCGCACATTAGGAAGGTCACAAGGAACCCGGAGAGGATACCCAATAAGGCGATCGGATCTGGAGCAGTGATGATCAAGTAAATCAACGATAGCCCCAGCAGAAAATACACAACAGCAAACAACAGCCCAAACACGGGCCGCCAAATCCGCGTGAGCAACCCTTTCGCTTTGGCCTCTGCTCGCATAGTGGCGTTGATGCTGCTGAGCATTTCGACCAGGTGCGTTTTGTCCTCGTCTTCAACAACACGGATCATCGGAGCAATACCCTCCGGATCGCGCTCAAACTCGGCAACGATCGCCTCAGGTGTTGGCTCAACGCCGATACCCTCAGCAATCTTATTCACAACACTGGTCGCGATCTTGCCAGCAGGATCGCCTGCAACCTGAGAAACAAGCTCGCCTAAGAGCGGAGCACCAATGCTGACCAGGATGGGAACGAGTGCAGATAAAGCCATGATACCCCCTTATAGAGTTTCTGCTATGGAACTGAGTTTCCGGCGATACGCTTCAAGGCGCTCTCCGGACACGTGCCGTTTGTAAAAATAGAAAAGAGCCACGCAGACCAGAACGCCTGCTGCAAGCCAGAGGAACTCAGACTGAAGGACGAAAGACGGATCAACCTGGTCAGCACCAACGCCGGAGGCACCACCTGCCGATCCTGTAGCCTGGGCAGCTTTGGTTTGACGCTTTTTGTCCTGGTTAACCACATCCGCCGTTGCAGTTATCTTCTTGCTCTGCTCTTGCGGCTTGTAGCCAAGATGATCTAGGACCATCTGAGTTGCATCAACTTCGACCTCTGCAACACGCCGCGTCCAGCCCCGGCCAAATGTCTTGAAGTTTCGCAGACGCTGCAGAAACCCCAGACGATAGGCACACATCCGGCGAATAACAGCCGTACGCTCCAT
>NZ_LCWX01000092.1:1182-2436 GCF_001431305.1 Pseudovibrio sp. POLY-S9 | reverse complement strand
AGATGATCTAGGACCATCTGAGTTGCATCAACTTCGACCTCTGCAACACGCCGCGTCCAGCCCCGGCCAAATGTCTTGAAGTTTCGCAGACGCTGCAGGAACCCCAGACGATAGGCACACATCCGGCGAATAACAGCCGTACACTCCACAGTGCGGCGAGCCTTACCAACTGTTTCATCACCGGCACGGCCATCAACAGCAGCCCCGATCGCTTTCTGCAGCCACTTCACACCACGCTTGGGACCAGAGTTCACCGCTCCATCAAAGGTCGCGTAATCAATACCGTAAGGCAGATCATCAGCACGGCATCTATTCCAGTATTGCTCGCGGTAGATCGCTTTCACTTCGTCATCAGTGATGAGGCGCACCGACCGACGCTTGAGGTCCATCAGATCAAGCCACCAATTGTAGGTTTGCTGAGTGATGCCCTTGTTGGTTGCTCCACCTGGATCGTCCGGGTGATCTACAAACCCGCCTTCATGACGGCGCAGTTTCGGATAACAATTTTTAAAATTCGCTCGGGCCATAAAAAAACCTCCAGCCATTTCGCATGACTGGAGGTTAAAGCTGTTCAGGCCCTGTCAACTGAGCCCACCAATTCTCCCGCATTCTACTGAGGGGAAGAGTTTGAGATTGCCCAGAGAATGTAAGGCCACCCAAACAGAAACAACAGAAAACGCCCGATTGCTTTGAGCCAGGCAAAGACAACAATCTGAAAAGGCGCGCCTAACGGCTTTTCAACGCGAGCAGTCCAACATCCAGCGATCAGACCAATAATCAGATAAAGTCCCAAAGCGATCCAGAGCAGCCAATACAACCAATCCATAATAAACCTCCAGTCATTTCCACGGCTAGAGGTTAGGTCCGTTTAAGCCTGGTCAACTGCCAGGATCTCATCAAGGGTCTTGGTCAGATCCCAATGCACGCTCTGTGTCGGATCAGGGATAGGGTCGAGTTGCTGAAGCTGCGCAGATCTCTCTAGCATAGCAGACTCAAAGTCCTCTGCAGCATTCAACATAAATTCCACCTCCGCCTTGGTTTTAAAGGTTATTAAATCACCGGCTTGGGTTTCATAGGTCACGCCCTCAGGCTTCACAGCTCCACGTTCAAATCCTCGCAGGAGCGCGTTCAAACGTCTCAGGCTTTTATCATCACAGCGAAACTGAATACCGTTAATTTTCGAACCTTTCTCAATTCGCAATTCAGCTTGTAATGCCACACGCCTTCGATCAATCAATGGTTCCTGTGGCAAGA
>NZ_LCWX01000092.1:0-1172 GCF_001431305.1 Pseudovibrio sp. POLY-S9 | reverse complement strand
GATAACAATTTTTAAAATTCGCTCGGGCCATAAAAAAACCTCCAGCCATTTCGCATGACTGGAGGTTAAAGCTGTTCAGGCCCTGTCAACTGAGCCCATCAATTCTCCCGCATTCTACTGAGGGGAAGAGTTTGAGATTGCCCAGAAAATGTAAGGCCACCCAAACAGAAACAACAGAAAACGCCCGATCGCTTTTAGCCAGGCAAAGACAACAATCTGAAAAGGCGCGCCTAACGGCTTTTCAACGCGAGCAGTCCAGCATCCAGCAATCAATCCAATAATCAGATAAAGCACCAAAGCGATCCAGAGCAGCCAATACAACCAATCCATAGTAAACCTCCAGTCATTTCCACGACTAGAGGCTAAGCCCGTTTAAGCCTGGTCAACTGCCAGGATCTCATCAAGGGTCTTGGTCAGATCCCAATGCACGCTCTGTGATGGATCAGGGATAGGATCGAGCTGCTGCAGCTGGGCTGACCGCTCAAGCATTGCAGACTCAAAGTCCTCTGCAGCATTCAACATAAATTCCACCTCCGCCTTGGTTTTAAAGGTGATTAAATCACCGGCTTGGGTTTCATAGGTCACGCCCTCAGGCTTCACAGCTCCACGTTCAAACCCTCGCAAGAGCGCGTTCAAACGTCTCAGGCTTTTATCATCACAGCGAAACTGAATACCGTTGATTTTCGAACCTTTCTCAATTCGCAATTCAGCTTGTAATGCCACACGCCTTCGATCAATCAATGGTTCCTGTGGCAAGGTCTCAGAGACACGGCCACCATAAAATTCCTGAAGAAGATAGCTTCCATACGGCTCGCAAAACTCATCGCGCACTTCAAAAACACGATTAACTTCTTCTCCATCCTCAACAACGAGAACTGAAAACGAAAAGCAACCATCATCAATACTGACAGATTGGACGGCCTTTACGTTTTTTGGTTTTTGGATCGAGTGCGTCATCCGAAAATCACTCCATCGTTTGTCAAGGTGTTGAGAGCCTGCGAATAAGACAAACTGCTCCCCTCTACATCATGCGCGTTTATCTGACTTCCATTGAGAACCGCATAATCAAACTGCGTGCAGTATCGCGAATGTGCTCTCCGCGCATTAATCAAACTGCCATCCGCTGCATAGATCCCTTTTTGTGTCACCGCATCTGCATTCCTTGCCACATC
>NZ_LCWX01000091.1:0-382 GCF_001431305.1 Pseudovibrio sp. POLY-S9 | reverse complement strand
TCCGCTCTTGTTCTGGGCACCTTTCGGACCATTGTTCCTTTGGGATAGCTGATATCTGGAAGGTGTTTGGGAAAGATTTGCTGTGAGATTGTATAGCGGCTGATAGGTGGCGCTAATCCAAGTGCTTCATGCGGGCGATGGAAATTATAAATCCGCCTCCATTGATCAAAGGCCGATTGCATAGTGTGGTGACTGCGAAATGTTCTGTATGCCAGAACCTCCTCTTTCAGGGTTCGGTTAAACCGCTCATTCTTGCCCTTGGTTTGAGGATGGAAAGGTCTGGTATGGATCAGGCGGACACCAAGATGAGCCAACCAGATCCGCAATGGTGTCCAACGCTGATCGGTAAGAGCAGTCCCCCATGGAGAACCGTTGTCAACCA
>NZ_LCWX01000090.1:0-5862 GCF_001431305.1 Pseudovibrio sp. POLY-S9 | reverse complement strand
GATTTGGCTCATAAAAACCGCGACATTCCAGTTATTGATAGCTCACTATATCCCTTATGAAACAAGGGTTAAAGACCCTACATAATGGAAGGAGAGCCACCGTTATGGCCGGCTCCTGCGCAAGGTTGAACGCAATGGCCAATCTTTGGGTGATGTTTTGGTGCGAGAAGGCCTAGCGCGTCCATGGACTGGCCGACGCCGGTCATGGTGTTGATGAGGAAGGCTATGTTGTATGCTCTGAGCAAACTCTGAAGTGTGGCAGGACATGAAGAATGGCCGCAAGTTCGTTCTACTTAGACCCTTGCCTCCAGCAGAGTGTGTTCGTTAAAGTTTCAAACAGTGAAGACGAGTACGCTGTGACCAGTATGGGCCATTCCGCCCGTAGCGAAGGAGTGAGATGGGGCTGACAAAATCATGTTGCTTCTGATCGGAGTATTGGCGGTAGTCTCTTTGATCTGCTGGTTTATAGCAATCAAGCAGGGAAGAGCGGTCCTCTACCACGGTGTAGGTGATTTTCTATGGTCGATGTGCGTGCAGTTGACGCCGGTCTATACCGGGCTGTTGCTGTTGTGGTTGCGTCCGGAAGGTTCGCCTCTGGCGATTGACAGGCTCCTGGAGACCTGGCCTCAGTATGGTGCGGCAAGTCTCAGTTTGGCTGTGTTCTTGCTCGCACTAATCAAGTCTCTTCGCTTTGCAATGCGAGCTAATGGTTCGCTTCCTGGAATGTGTCTCTTCCTGCCCAAAACCATTGCTGGATTGATTGTAGTTTGGTTTTGTGGTGGCGTCATGAGCTTGCTGCTCGGGAAAAAGCGAACCGGTAAACGGACCCTGATCTCATTGTTGATCTTCGGGTTTGGCGGTGTTTTGGTGGAAGCCTTAATTACGCCGGTTGAGAAACAGGCAGCATAAGGAAATGCCTAGTTGATCCTAGGCTTGACCTTTGACTGATTGCGACAGTTTCTCCAACTTCCGCAATGACTCTTGGCTTTGTATCACCCTTTTCTGTCCTTCGATGAGGCGCATCAAAGATATTGTAACGAAAGCAAAACCAGCAATCACTACGTCCTTGCCTATGACAAGAGCTGACGCAAGAGACAAGAGGTTTTCGTTGTTCATCTCAAGTGCAGTGAGACCTGCATTTATCAGCGAAAAAATTCCGAAAACTGCAAGCCCTGCTTTAATAATAAAATTCATCGTAAAAGCTCTGTCTGCTTGATAAAAAATTTGCTTGTCGACATTCTTACTGCATATGCAACCAGAAGTGCAATCAACAATGACATTGTCAGTTTGGGCATATCAGTGCTCTGCGTTTCGCGGCCTGTGATCTCTCATAGGGCCAGCTTTGACATCCTTGCGCAGCTGTCTGCAAAAGTCCCCCATATCGTCTCCTGCTTTGTAAAGAACATCCATTGTTTGCACGAAAGCAGGAGTTTTGGTTTCCCATACAGCTTGTATCGTAGCTATAGCGAGCTTCTCTGAGATCCCCACACACAAAGGGTTACGGAAGCAGACCAGATTCAAAGACCCCTCATGCAGGGGCAGGTTCTCAATGAACCTTGCGCGATTGGGATGTTTGGTAGGCCAATTGTCATCTCCCCACCTTGTTGCCTTTATTTCTCTGATGTTGTCAGTGAACGTGGTTGCAGCTTCATCCTGTTCGTGAAGCCAGTCTTCGTGTGCACCCCACGCTCGCGCGCCTGCTATCTGCTGATCTTTACTTGGGAGACAAAAAGACAAGCAGAACAAGCTTCCAATTGCGAAGATCTGATACTTATTGCCAGTGTGGCTGCTGCTGCCTGCGATCGTGGTAAGAGCAGCCGAGACGCTGTCTACGAAAGTGAGAGTAGCATAGGCTCTAATTATGATAGCAGCAGTTTAAGCTCAAGCTTTGACAGTGGGAGTAGTTCAGGAGCTGGGTCATTCTAGGTGCCGCTGGACAGTTTGTTCCGGTCATGCCGAACATTTGCAGCACCTCTCCCCATAATATCGGGGGTAACGGTTCACAAAGCTGGTTCTGCTGTAGTGTGAAGTTCGCACATAACTTAGAATATTGGAATCCACCTTCTTTGCGAAGCAGCAGCGCGAGCCAATCCGCGTAATCGGAGGAATTAGGCGCTCCGACAGTAGCAAAGCCTAGGTAAAGGAGGTGGTATGCTAGGTGAGATTTGAACTGAAGTTTGAATTGAAAAAGACCCGGAAAAGATTGGCCGTCTGGTTCCGGGCCGTTTTCAAAATCACGTAGTGATCGGATTGGGGGGCGAAAGCTCCCCTTTCCTTTTTCAAATATAGCCACCCTTCCTGAACAAATCAAGAAGTTGCAAAGCTGTCCCTTTCGGAGTTGCAAGGATTTTTGAATTTGCTTCTGATGCATCGAACAGAACTTGCTAGCGCGCATATTTGGGCGTCATGAAGAATGACAAGGTAACATTGAGTAGTTCAAATCCAGTTGAACCTCGATAAGCGCTCGGACTATTGCATCAAAGTGGGTGTGTTTTACCCGCACGTGCAGGCGGATGCCGTAAACCTTGAGGAACCCCCGGACTTCATTTGCCAGATATACAGCTCCGTGCTCACTGGGCCATTATCATGACAATTTTTGCTGCGGGTCAGCGTTCTGCTTGGCGTTGCCGCTGGCCCCTATTTTGGTGGGCCTCGATGTCACTGCGTAGCTAAATGCAAAAAATCTTCCATTATGTGTTGAGAGCAGACGCGAGATTTCAACGCCAAGTGATAGGCGTAAGTTGGTGAGGCATGGAGGCTGTTTGAACTTCCAAAGATCCCTGCCCTTGAGTGATCCCGTGCGGTGGCTTTGGAGGTTCCCTGTGGTTCCAACTCTGCCACATAGTAACAAGCAATATTGGTTTTGAGAGATGTTAGATTCAGTGGACCACTTTGGGCCGCTCGTGAACCCGAGAACCCTGAAAATTTGGACAGATGTTGATCCGTGCGGCGCGGGCAAGAGCTTTCAGAAGACTTTTGACTTATCAGTTGTTGATGCAATTTCAACAGTCAGCAGGGCAAGGGTCCGCTGTAGGGGCATCGTTATGGACGAGAGCGACCCCTACGATGATTACGATGGGTTTGGCGCGGGCCGTGAACACGCGATGGAAGCCGCAAGGCAGATTACAGCTAGTTGCTCGGTTTCCCGAGTTAGTGTCGTTGTGACTACGACCGTTACGATCAGGACAGCTTATTTCGACACTGAATGTGAGCCTTTTCAACCTGGCGCTGTGCGTTGCTGTTATGTGCCGGATGAATGGTTTCGTGCGGATGAACAAGGATCCACCAAAACAACTTTAGTATTCGAAATCTGGCGTGATGGTAAACCTGGAAAGGATGCTGGAAAATTGGAGGCGTTGATTGCTGAATACGTGGAAGTTGATGTGGCCGGCGAGCGAAGAAAATCCGCTCCAATTGAGAAAGCGAGTTGAACCACCTTCTTTGGGATGCAGCAGCGCATGCCAAGCTGTGCAATCGGAGGAATTAGGCGCTCCGACAGTAGCAAAGCCTAGTTGAGGAGGTGGTAGGCTGGGTGAAGTTAGAGTTGCGCAATAGAGACTTTCAGGTTCACCAATTCGCTGCATCAAGATTGCTGCACAATTCATTTCTTCTTGTTTGTAAGAATTTTACAGATTATGATTTCTTTCAATAAGATCGCTTTCTATGAGGGCCGATTTATAAGCAGGTTTCGCGATGCATTTGCATTGCTTTGAAGAGCTAGCTGGGCTCTGCAAATAAGCAGCATCAAACCATCATTCCAACCTACTTTACCTTCTGGGTGCACTCCCAGATCGGGCGGCATCCAGCTCACTTATGGACGTTTGCCATGCACAATCCATTTTTTCATCAAGGTGAACCTTCTCAAGAGGGGCACAAAAGACTTTCAAGTGGCCACCTAAGCGAACCCACTCGCGAATGGTTGGTACAGCATTCGTCATGGCTTGGAGGGCCTAAGCCCACACAAACGCCCTGGCTCGGATCTTCAACTGTCTTAGGTTGGTGGGTCGCAACACTTATTTCAAAAGAAGATTTGGCAAGAACGCCAAGGGATCTTGGATCCTGTATCGCGTTAGCCAGAGAAGCAAATTTGACGCACCTTTTGTTCGAAAAGGGGGCGGAAGTCATCAAGGGCCTTCCTACGTTCACATCCTAGGAAAGTCGACCTCAAAACAAACCCACTGGGTGCACACCCAGCGGGAGTGCACCCGTCATTTTTGATTGCGACCTCGGATTTTCCATTTCTGGAAACTGGAGAGCATTCAAATCTCAAGGAGCACAAAATGATTATTTCAGTTGACGCAAACGCACCTGGCTATTGGGCAAGTGTTAGAGAAAAGGCGACCTTAAGAAGAGCGTCTGAAGCCGTCAAAAAAGGTCTTAAAGCAATTCGGATCTCTCAGGTCTATGAGCAGTATGTTGAGGACCATTTATACTTGATCCAGGAAGTAGCTCGGAAAGAGGGGCTCCATAAGGATCTTGATCAATACAAGAAATTTAAGCGCGAGTGCGCTGATACAATGGGCCTGCCAGAACTAGTCGATTGCGATGAAAGTGATATTCATCAGTTCTCACGAGAAGCTGTTCAAGAGGCTGCTGAATCTCTTTATGGCGAAGATGCGGATGTTGGTAGACCCCGAGTATATGGTAGTTGCATAGAGCCCGGAGGCATGCCTCTTGCTCGCGAGCTGGAATATGTCGAATGTTCTTGCTGCGGAAAAGACGCCATTTTTCAGTATTGGGAAGAAGTTGAGGGAGGTAGCCTCAACTCTTATAAAAGCACACATTGTGAGCACTGCAACGAAAGTCAATCAACGTATATCTAAAGAATGCGTAACTATGAGCAGCGAAGAAAGGGGTTTGCCTCCTTTTTTCGTTGTTAACTCGTTCTTTGAGATGGGCTCAGTCTGCTTCAGTGCGACTTTTGATTTCACGAATGCGGTCTACGTTTGCATGGTGTATCATTCCCGCCATGGCGATTATCCACGTAACAAGTACAATTCCTCCAAATACTATAGTTATTACAGCGGTGAGTGGCAGGGGATCTGCTGAATACCACTTCAAAACTAAGACATATAAACCTATGAGAGCTCCAACTATCAGCGTGGGGCTTGTCAAGAGTTTCACAACTTGGGATCGGAATTCAGGATCTACCTCTGGCCCCATAGTGCGATATAGCAAGTTCCACCTGCGCTTTAGAAAATTTACGAATATTTGCATCAGTTTTCTCTTTCTAACTGTTCTTGTTGAACTATCTTTAGATTACGTACTCGCGATGCAAGAAAGAAGAAGAATTTATTGAACTGAGCATTTCTTGACTCTTTTTGCATTCAAGTACAGAGTAGAACAAATAATGAACAAATGGTTCTGAAGATGCAATGGCAACCTGGCTTTGTCTGGAAAGAAGTAACGGGAAAAGCAAATGCGTTCCTGGGCGCTTCAATGCGGTCAAAGGAAGTTGTGATCATGCTGTGGCAGGAAGCAAAAGCTCCCCCTGCCCTCTCGTGGCAATGGCAGGTGTTGCACATGGGAGAGTGGAAAGCATCTGGAGGTGAGGCAAGCCAAGCGCTTGGTGTTATTTCCTCGCAACAAGCCTACCTGAGCTATGTAGGCACTCTCACAGCGTTCCAAGTGAAGCCGACTACCTCAAGGCGGCTCAAGTACATTTGGGCACCTGACAAGGGGGCTGCGTTCGGTGAAGGGCGCGGTGTTGGCCGCGTTCCGCGAGACAGAGCCGTTAGGTGTACCAACCTGCAATCATAATCCATTGGGCTTGCAATCATCGCCATTTTGAGCCCGAATTAAATGACTTTATCTGGGGGCTCAAACCCACATTAATTGGTGCGCCGTGGAAAGGCGCGTTTT
>NZ_LCWX01000089.1:22858-29590 GCF_001431305.1 Pseudovibrio sp. POLY-S9 | reverse complement strand
CAGGGTGAAAACCTGAAAGGGCTTTTGACTGAGGCTGTGGCATTTGTTGCTGCTAATGGTCTACCCAATGCGACACGTATTGATCGTCTACGCCTTGCCATTTTGCAGGCCGCATTGGCGGATTACGTTTCAACATCCTTTGTGATGAACCCGACTGATTGGGCGGCAATTGACCTCCTGAAAGATAGTCAGGACCGATACATCTTCGGTAACCCAGGTTCAATGAGCACTCCAATGCTCTGGGGTAAGGATGTAGTGGAATCCAACACCATGTCTGCGGGCGAGTGGTTGACTGGCGATCTGGCGATGGCGGGAACTTATTATGACCGTCAGGAAACTGAAGTGCTCATTTCTTCCGAGCACGACACCAACTTCATTGAAGACATGCTGACCATGAAGGGTCGTAAACGGGTTGCTCTGGCAATCAAACGTGCTGCGGCGATGGTGAAGGGCAACTTCGTTTTCGGGTAATCCCGAACAAATGAGGCCACCAACTGGCTCTGCGATCCTTTGATTGCAGAGCCTTTTTCAGGAGAATGAGCATGTACGTCAAAGTGAACTCAACCCGCCACACCATCCTTGGCACCTTCCGGTTTGGGTGTGTCTACAAGGTCAATGAAAAAGATGCCAAAACCCGAAAGGTCACCAAACCGCTGATGGAAGGCGATGATGCGCCTTTGAAGCGACTGACTGCCAAGCAAGTGCAGGCGGAAAGTATCAAGTATCTCGATCTGACTGGACCTGCGAATGAAGACGCAGGGGAGGAAGAATCCGAAGAGGATGGAGACTAACTTTGCCTTTGATCGAGCTGGAAGAGGCGAAGCGTCATCTGGCCATCTCACACGGTCATGATGACGATCTCCTCCTGACGTTTATTCGCACGGCTGAGGTGTTTGCTGCGCAACATCTGCGGCGGGATCTTAAAGTCGATTTTCCCGATGGACTTCCTGAGCCGATCAAGACGTGTTTGAGCATGCATGTGTTTGCGCTCTACACCAGCCGGGGTGGTGATGCTCCTCCACCTCCTGCTTATGAAGTCATGATGGCTCCCTATAGGAACCTTGCCGGATGACCAGTAAATCAATGCGGGAGGTCGTCTCGTTCGAGGCTTTGGTGTCGAAGTCTGATGGTTATGGCAACCATGTCTCTGATTACGAGCCGCGCTTTGAAGAGCGTGCGCACTTCAAGTTTCTACGCGGCGGTGAGCGTGTGATCGGTGCCCGCCTCGAAGGTATTCAGCCGACTGTGGTTACTATCTGGCGCTCTCCAGATACTGAGGCGATCCAAACCAGTTGGCGTATGAAAGATCTTCTCTCAGGTACCATCTACGCAATTCGCAGCAAGATCCCGACAGATGACCAGCTCTATTTTGAGCTGACCTGTGAAAGCGGTGATATCGATGGTTAAAGGTGAGCAAGAGTTTCGGCAGTTCATGCGCAAAATCTTGCCTGATGCCGTTAAGAACGCTGCTCGGCAAGCTATGGAGGAAGGGGCAGAGCGTATCGTCCAGTACATGCGCCTGCTGGTTCCCAAAGATGAGGGCGAACTGCTTGCAAGTATCGGTTGGACGTGGGGTAAACCACCTGAAGGTGCCATGGTGGTTGGGAAAGTGAAATCATCTGAGCGCGGTCTTCGCATTGTGATTTATGCAGGCAACGCTAGCACAATGGTCACCAACAAGCGCGGCATCAAATTCCAAAATGCTTTGATCCAAGAGTTTGGAACCAAAGATCGTATATCCCATCCCTTCTTCTATCCCGTTTACCGCTCGCAGCGCCGTGCTGTGAAGTCTCTGATCACGCGGCGTATTAACAAGGCAATCAAGGTACTGAATGATGGCTAATCCAGATCTGGAGCTTCAGCAGGCCGTGATTGCTGCTTTGGCGGGAGACGCTGCGCTCATGGAGGTGGTGCACGGTGTTTATGACAGCACTAAAGCTTCCTCTGATGGAGCGCCTTGGGGAGAGCAGCAAGGTTATGTGAGCCTTGGCCCTGAAGATGAATCTGAGGATCATCACGACTGCTTCACCATAGAAGAAATCACAGTTCAAATTGATTGCTGGTCAAAGAAACCCGGCAGAGTGCATGCAAAGCAGATTTTGCGAGCGGTGCGCAATGTACTCAGCGGTGCTGAGCTTCCTCTTCCTTCCTTTGGCAACGTGCTCACCGAGTTAGAGCTTCAGCGGATTGTTCCAGATCCAGAAGAGGGCGTAACGCACGGAATTCTGCAGTTCACATTCGAAATCCAAGTTCACTAGCGAAGGAGGTTTGTCATGACTAAGCCGACAACAGAGCGTTTTGAGGAGATGGTCCTTGAGGTCGATTTTGCGGAAGATGGTAACTACGCCAGAGTTTGCGGCCTTAAGGGTGTTACGATCCAGCGGCAGGCGAATGTTGATGAGACCGAGGTCGTGGATTGCGATGATGAGAGCAAGCCTAATGAGATCTTGAGTGATGTGCGTTCTGTGAAGGTTTCTGTTTCGGCAGAAGGAACCTGGGCGCAGGAGTCTCACGGCAAGATGATGAACTGGTTTTATTCTGCAAAACACCTTCCGGTACGTCTTGGGAACAAAAAAGCGGCATCTGGCGATCCTGAATGGGAGAAGGCTCCTGCAATTTTGTCTCAGCTCTCTCAGGCGCGTTCTGATGGTAAGGGGCGCGTTACGAAAACTATTGAGATCAATATGGTCGGCACTCCTGAAATCGAAAACAAAGCCTGAGCCTGATCTATGGAAGCCAAAAACATTGAATGGATCGGTGGTCAGCACGAGTTTGTGCTGAACATCGGTCAGCTTCGTGCGTTGCAGAAGAACTGCAATGCTGGCCCTGAAGTCATCCTCCTGCGCATCACGACAGGGACTTGGTTTATTGACGATCTGATTGAGACCATTCGCCAAGGCTTGATCGGTGCTGGGATGCCAAACAAAGAGGCGGGGCCCATGGTTCTGCATCTGTTTGAAATGCATGGGGTGTTGGAGTTCAAACCTGTTGCGATTGAGATCCTGACCAATGCACTCGTGGGCGAGGATGATGATCCCGTGGGGGAGCAGGCAGGGGTGAGGCAACAGGAGAACTCTGGCAGTTCTCCAAGTTTTACAAACGAGGAGCCGCAATAGGCTTCACTCCACGAGAAATCGATCAGATGAGCCTATGGGAATATGTGGCCTGCGTAGAGGGTTACAATGAGGTCCATGGTGGCAAATCTGGGAACCCCAGCGGTGAATTTTCAGATGAAGAGCTTCGGGAACTGGGCATTGAAGGGTTTTGATTGATGGCAAAGAATTCTGGCCTGACTATCCCTCTTGAGGTCACCTATAAGAAGTTCCACGATCAGATGTCTCGTTCCGCGGCTGCTGCGGTTAAGTCATCTAATCGGATGGCTGCGGAGAACAAAAAGCTTCAGAAGCAACTGGAGCAAACGCAACAGAAATTCGCGAAACTTCAGGCATCTGCTGGCGGGATGAACGATAATTTTGGCAAGATCGGGAAAGCCTCTCAAGGTGCTGGTAAGGAGATGCAAGGCTTCATCAATGTCTCCAAAGGTGGGCGCTTTGCCATCCAGAACACGTCCAATCAGATTGCTGATATGGCGGTGCAGTTCGAGATGGGCACTGATCCCATGCGGATCATGGGGCAGCAGATCCCGTAGCTTGTAGCTGGTTTTGGAGCTTTGACTGGTACTGTCGGCTTGTTAATGCCTGTTCTGGGGGTGATTGCGGGGATTGGTTTCCCTCTTGCTGGCGTCCTCTTGAGCATGGGTGACAATGCAGAAGGTTCCAGCAAGAAAGTCGATGCTTTCACCAAGGCGTTCAATGAGGCTGAAAGCGCGATCTCAAGAGCTAACAGCTCCATTGCTGATTACTCAAAGAACGGATTGGAGAACATCAGAGACAAGTACGGCGAAGTTACAAGCGCTGTGCTCAATCTTGTGGCCGCGTTAGCAGAGCTGGATTCCAAGGCTGCACAGACAAAAACGGATACGGCTCTGGATTCTTTCTTTGATGATTTTCTGGGCGGTAACAATGCGTTTGCTGAGCTGGATCTCCAGCTTAAGAAGTATCAGGCTATTCAGCATCGCATTGCGCAGCTGAGCGACCCTTTCAGTCAGTCCCGATCAATTGACGCTATCGGGCTTGAAGGTGTCGAGAGCACACTGAAAGATCTCAACCATGAGCTGGAAGCTTCCTCAGATCTCGTGAAAATCTGGGCTGCTGAAATGGCTGCTCTTGAAGATGCAAGAGCAAGCGGGAATATGGAGCGTGTCTCTGAAGCGCTTGCAAAAATGCGTGAGATCCTGACCAGGCTTCCTGATGAGAAGCTTGCAGAGGTAGGCAAAGAACTGGCGCGGGTGGAAAGCATCGCTCGCCAGTCGGTCAGCACAACCAAGCGTTTGAAAACGGCGACTGATGGGGTGGAGCTTAAAGGTCTCTCAGCTGATGCGACCACAATGGCCAATGAAATCAGCCGCGCTGCTGATGCGATGGAGGCCATGAAACGCAATGGTTTGACTTCGCTGGAAGATGCTCAGGTGCGCTTAAAATACAAAGATGATCCGGTGTCTCGGGCTGGCGCTTTGGCCGCTCTGGAATTTGATCGCACTGTCAATCCGCTTGCCCAGCAGGTCGGGCCAACAGGTGGAACTCAGCTTGCCAAAGAGCGCGAAGAGTACATCCGTATGGCTCGTGAACAGGCTCGGCTGCAGGAGGCTTTACGACCTGCGGCCAACAAAGGGCCGGATGTTCTTGGGCTGGGTGATCAGGATGTCACTGCGCTTGAGCGTAGAATTGAGATGTTTGGCCGTACCCGCGAGGAAGTTGCAGCGCTCACCACAAAATACAAACTGCTCGATCTGGCAAAGCAGCAGGGCCTTGATCTTGATGAGCGTTCCGTGAAAACCGGACTGACGCTTCGTGACGAGATCGAGGCGCGGTCGAAATCAGTCTCCCAACTCACAGGCAAGATTGAAGAACAGACGCGGCAAAGCCGCATGATGGCAAGCGTCAATCAGTCCATCACCAACTCACTAACGGATGTCATCTTTGAAGGTGAGCGGTTTGTTGATGTGCTTGGGAATATGGGCAAGGGGATTGCCAAGATGCTGCTGCAGTCTTCTGTGTCCAGCATGACCAGCTCAGTTGGCGGTGGGAATATGGGCGCGATGCTTTCAACCTTGCTCTCCAGCTTTGGTGGTTTTTTCTCAGAAGGGGGCAACCTGGGGGCTGGTAAGTGGGGCATTGCTGGTGAGCGCGGTGTTCCTGAGCTGATTGAGGGGCCGGCAACAATCACTCCGTTCCACAAGCTTCCTCAATCTGGCGGTGGTGGCGGTGAGATGATTTCTCGTGTGATCCTTGAAGTTACACCTGATCTGGAAGCTCGGATCGAGAGTGTGTCCGGGAATGTGGTCAAGGAAGCGGCACCTATGATTGTTGATGCAGCCACCCAGAAAAGCCGTGAGCATATGATTGGCGATTACAATATGCACGCGCAAAACCGGGGAGGTGGCTTCCGTGACTAACGTGATCCATTGGCCTCATTCTTTGTTCGCAAGTCAAGGCAAGCCTAGCTTCCAGAAACGACCATTTAGCAGATCTGGTGGAATGACGCTTGGCGGGCGTGAGTTGGTAACACAGACGGATTTAGGATTCTGGAGAGCCAGAATTCCAAACATTGTGTTGCGCAGGCGAGACCTACGCCATGAAGAGGCTTGGAACGCGATTGAAGTTGCCTTGCACGGGCAAGTGGGTCTGGTGATCGTTTCTGTCTCTCATGTGGGCTCACAAGTACAAAAGCTTGCAAAGCAAGCGCGATCCTATGTTCCCCATGCTGATGAGACTGGGTTTAGCGATGACACCTTTTACGCCAGTGAGCCTGCTCTGGTTCAATTGGAAGAACAGGCGACACTGGGCTCAACGGTGCTCAAACTGCGTGGTCTGCAGAGCGGGCTGAGGTTGAGTGGGATACATTTCAGTTATCTGCATGCGCTCTATAACACCGGGCCAATTATTGAGACTGTAGGTGATGTGGTGCGGGTTCCAATTTTCCCAGCGATCCGGGCACCCATTCCAGCAGGGACATTGCTGAATGTGACAGAGCCCAGCTGCCTCATGAAACTTGCCAGTGACAATGAAATGAATCTGGATTTTAGCAGTTCCAGCTTTACCAGAAAGACTGTGAACTTTGTCGAAGCTATCGACTATTGGGACAAGGTATCTGCACCATGACCCTTCGCAATATTATGATCCTTGTGGCGATGCATTTCCCAACTGGAACTGCTCGTTTCTGGTTTGGTTCTCATCCCTATGTTGACAAGGATGGAAACCACTGGCGACCTGCTGGAGTGCTTCCAACCTCTGCCTTAACCACCATTCAATATGCATTTTCTGGTGAGGCAACCACGATGGACATGGGACTGTCCGGTGTCGATCAGGAGATTGCCGATCTTGCCTATGAAGAGACGCAGGAAAGCGATGTTATCGGCTCAAAGGTGCAGATCCTGCTCCAGACTTGTGACGAAAATTTCCAGCCTTTGCCTCCAGGTCCCATCGTTAAGTTCACGGGCAGGGTCATTGATCTGAAGTTCCGCAAGCGGGCAGTGAGTGACCCGGATAAGCCTCAAATTCTGCATGATGTAACCTTGGTTGTGGGCAATGCTTTTCATGCTCGCAAATCCCGACGCAATGCAGTGCTGTCGGATGCTGACCAGCGAGCCTACTCGCTCAAGGTCAATCCTGA
>NZ_LCWX01000089.1:0-22761 GCF_001431305.1 Pseudovibrio sp. POLY-S9 | reverse complement strand
TGCCTCCCGATCTGTCGTGTGAACGCATTACCTTGATGAGTGAACAGACAATCACATGGCCGCGATCCTAGATCTTTTAAAGACCTGGTTGGCAGATCGGCAAACTCTGACTTTTGATCCGGGCAGGGCTGATTGCTGTCTCGTTCTCGCCGATTGGGTGAGTGCCAACGGGTATCCTGACGGGGCCGTTCATCTGCGCGGAACCTACTCAACACAAGAGCAGATGAAACAGCTGATTATTGAAGCTGGCGGTGCTTTGGAGCTGGTTGGCAGATGTGCCGATATTGCGGGCCTGAATGAAGTCCAAACCAGAAAGACTGGCGACATTGGCGTGATCGGCAGTCTTCATTCTCCTCTCAGGCAGTGGGGCGCGATCTGGGATGGTGAGCATTGGCAAGTTCACTGGAGTTCGGGCTTTGAAGCCATTCACGCGCCTGCCTTAAAAATCTGGAGGGTTTGATGCCTGCTACTGCTGCGCTTGGGATTGCATTCGTTTTGTCAAATGGCGCGGCCTTTGTTGGCGCCTCTGTTGCAACGCAAGCAATCCTCGCGGGGGCTGCTGTTTCTTCACTTAGTGTTGGGATCATTGGAGTTGGCATTTCCGCTGGTGTTGGGCTGGGTGTAAATGCGTTGCTTGGAAGCCAGCAGCGAAAAGACAATGCAGCGCCTATTCCAAGTGCTGCGGATGGCAAGGTGGTGCAAAAGCAAAATGTGCCGTCGCGCTCCTATCAATATGGCATCGTGCGTGTTGCCGGCGATATGACGTTTTTGGAAGAACGCAGCGGCACAGCCTATATGCTGATTGCTTATGCCTCCCATGAGATCGATGGTTTTGTGGAGCACTTCCTCAGTGATGATCCGGTTGAGATTGATGCAGATGGCGATGTCACCAAATCTTTGAGCAATGATGAGGATGCATCCAAGTATTATCGTCTTGGTGGTGATGCCAAGGTGATGCTCATTGAGCGTGTTGGGATGCAGGTCGGTGTTCCCTATTCGCAGCTGGTGAGTAAGTTTGATGATATCTGGAGCGAGGATCATCGCGGTGACAATGTCGCCAGTGTCCTGATGATGTGTAAGAGCGTGAGTGCCCGGCGTCATCGAACAGTCTTCCCGCAAGGCTACCCAACGCTCTCCTCCACCATTCGTGGAAAGAAGATTTTCGATCCCAGAGACGGACAGGTCAGGTTTAGCGAGAACCTTGCTCTTATACGGCTTGATTATCTGCTGGCTCCCTATGGCAGTGCTCTTGATATTTCCCAGATTGATCTAGAAAGCTGGGCTCATGCTGCGGACGTTTGTGATCAACAAGTTGAGAACATCAAGGGGGAAATGGAGCCGCGCTATCATGGTGGATTCCGTGGCCGCGAAAACAACGATCCAACCCAGATTGGCCGGATGATTGATGAGGCCGGCGAGCTGCTTTTGTACACCAACGCAGATGGGGAAGTTGCAGTTCATGCCGGGGAGTGGGCCGAGCCTGATATTCACCTGAAAACAGATGATATCGTTGATATTGAGTTCTTGCCGAACCGCAATGCAGCTTCCAGCGTCAAGTCAGTGCGCGGGCTTTGGGTCAATCCTGAGCTGCACTATGTGGAAGACGATGCGGTTATTGAAGGCGATCCGTATGTTCAAGAAGATGATCCCAGATCGCGCACTGTCGATAATGATTGCGTACAGCGTCACAACCATATGCGGCGCTTGCAAGCGCTCAAGGCTATTCGGGTGAATGCACCTCGTGTGCGTGTAAAGTGCGACTACTTCGCATCCCAGAATGTACCACTTAGAAGGTTCATCAAGATCAGCGATCCGCCACACCTTGTTGATGCTTATCTTGAGCTGGATGGCACTCCCACACTGGATCTGACAACGTTCCAGCATGTGTTCGAGGCACTGGTTATTCCGCGTGATCCGTTTGCCTATAAGCCAGAAGATGAAGGCGAAAAGGGCGATCCTCCCAAGCGCATTGCAGCTGAGGCCATCCCGAGTGTCGATAGTTTCTCAGTTGAGATCCAGCAGCAAGGGCAAAGCGTTATCGCGGTAGCGAGTTTTACGCGGCTTTCTGAGGCTCTCACCTACGAGCTGGAATATGTGAAAACCAGTGGCGGTGCTGCCAAGTATGCGCAGGCCAATGACGGTGAAGAGACTATTGAAACCGACAGCCTCACATCGGGTGTTGAATATCGCTTCCGCATGCGTACGCGCTCGGTCTTTGGACAAAACAGCGACTGGTCCGGCCCAACGGTCATTGTGGCTGCGGTTTAACTTCCCCTCAAATTGGAGTTGGCTATGAACTTCCTCACTAAGGAATACGTCTGGCGTGCGCGAGAAACCCTCGGACTTGAAAGCACAGATCCGCACAAGCCCAAAAAGGAAGAAATCATTGCTTACATGGGGCAGGTGGAAATTGCGGCAACGCTTGGTGCGGTGATCGTAAAAACCAAAGCTGAGCTGGATACTGTCACCGACAAGCCAGATTACACACCTGCCATAGTCGGAGCGGACTCCAACCATGCCTTAAGTGGTTACTATCAATGGCTGGGTGGTACCTGGCACTATGTGCGCGACCTTGCTGATAGCATCACGAGACTGGTTGACATTGACGGGACGGGTAATGCGATCAGAGCGAAGCTTCGATTGGGCGTCAGCCTCTCGGCGGTTGAGTTTGCAGTCTTCGTTCCCATTGACAACAACTCGGGCGCAGTGACCATCAAGGTTGATGATGTGCTGTTGCCTATTCGAAATGGTCTCGGTAATGAGCTTGGTCCTGATGACTTGCAAACAGGATATCCGGCGATGCTTGCAGTGATTGAGGGGCAGGAGGGTTATGTGCTTCTCAATCCGGCAAATGTTGAAGCGGTGGTTCTTGCGGCCAAAGCTGCTGCAATAGCAGCTCGCAATCAGGCGCAAACAGCACAAGGTAAAGCAGAGGATGCTTTGAACCAGTTGGAGGCAGCTGTCGAGCAAGCCTCTGATCTGGCGTTCAAGCGCTTCAACAAACTCTATCTGGGTGCTTTTGATGATGACCCAGACACTGACAATGAGGGCAACGCGTTAGAGGATGGGGCGCTTTACTTCAACTCACCTGATAAAAAGCTGAAAGTCTATTCGGTCGATGAGGATGGGTGGATTCTTGCCACTCCTGAAACAAGCGACTTTCTCAGCAAGTCGAATAACCTAAGCGACCTTGAGAACAAGTCTCAGTCCAGGGCTAATCTTGGTCTCGGAGGACTTGCGACTTCTAATAGCGTTGGGACCGCTGATCTCAGCAACAAGGCAGTGACGGATGCGAAGCTTAACTCAGCAAAACTGAATGCGCTGAATGGGCTCCCGAAGATTGTCGCTGCTTATTCAGATCTGAAGGGCTCAGCGTCTTATAGACTCACTCGTTCAGGCAATACATTTACATTCGAAAACGAGCAGCCGGATACAGATTACATTGTTCAAATTGTAGGTGGGACGTTGATACAAGGCTCGCTCACCGCCGTGGACAATATCGGTATCAGAGACAAGACCGAACAAACTTTTCAAATAGGTGGTCTGGGCTTGCGAAGTTCTGGAGGTGTGGTTGGTGCAACTGGCAAAGTAGACGTCGTTGTCTACCGGGTTTGAGTTTAGCGCAGTGATGCATCGTAGATGATCATCTTTGTGCGCGTCCTGCTGACATGCATTGAAGTTGATCTGACAACACGGCTCCCATGGGGAGCCTTTTTTGTGAGGTGATCATGGGACGGATACCAGACTTTGAATCTCAGGAAATGCTGCAGGATCTCGGGTTCAATCCCGGCAAACCCGATGGAGATTGGGGCAGGCTATCTGAAGCTGCTTATCAGGATTGGCTTAGCTCCAAAATCAAGGCGGTCAAAAGTGATGAGCCACCATGGCTGGTTGAGGCGCGGCGACTGCTGGGAACTAAGGAGATCTCGGGACCAACGCACAATCCAAGGATCATGGGCTGGGCGAGCAAATTAGGGATCTCCTACCAGAGCGATGAAACCCCATGGTGCGGCCTGTTCGTTGCCCATTGCATGAGCCTTGTATCTGATACCCAGCCCACCAACCCTTTAGGATCTCGCCAATGGGCGAAATACGGCAGGCGGTTAGATAAACCGATACCAGGCTCTATCCTCGTGTTCTGGCGTGGAAGTCCTCGCGGCTGGAAGGGGCATGTCGGTTTCTACGTTTCCGAGAGTGCAGGTCACTATCACGTGCTGGGTGGGAACCAGTCCAACGCAGTCACGATCACGAAAGTCTCAAAGCGACGGCTCTTGGATGTCCGGTGGCCGGAAAGCTATCCAGTGCAGGGTGAGCCTGTGTTGGCGCAGCGTGAGGGCGCTGTCTCGATCAACGAAGCTTAAGGCGTTCGAGTTTGGAGTTGTGATTTCAGTTTACTCACCAGCAGATCCACATCCTTGAATGAGGCTAAGATGCAGAAATCAGAGACAGGCACAGCATTGACCTTTCTAGCAGCTTGGATCGCCCAAAACTGGGCCAACTTCCTAGAGCCGTTCTTTCAGGCGGTGCTCATTATCCTGACTGTGGTTGCTGCGTTTTTCATGGCTTGGAATAGGGTTCTGGACAACCGCATGAAACGAAAGCAACTGCGAGACTATGAACGCGGCAGGTCCTGAGCTGATTGATCAGTTAGCTCAGGGTTCGTTTATGTGGGCCATAAGCTGCCACTCAGGTGGTTACATCAAGGGTTGATGGTATCATCAAGTCAACGATGCGGCAGAGCTTTGTGGGTGAGCTCTGCTCAACTTGATACCCCGGCAGCCACTGATATCGCAAGCCCTTAGCGGTTATCCGTGAGGTCGTAGGACTTCGCTAGCGCAGTATGGCATTGTGACCTCAAAACTGACATCCAAAAGAACTTTGAGGCTCCCCACTCATCACGGAAAAGTAACCTAAGAGAGGGCATCTTTGTGTATTGCAAAAGTGCTCTTCTCGAACATGAATCTAACCATAACAAGTACCCGCGTATTGGAAGACATTACTTTCAATACGTCCAACGTAAGTCATCTTCATCGCACACTCGGGATTGAGAGGTGTATCGTTCTGCATAAGTTGTTATTAAAAGTTAAAACAACTCAAAATGGTTTCCCTTCAGAGGTGCCGCAAAATATCATTAATGTGTGCAATACGCTCGAATGACCATACTTCTTGAGGAAAATTGGCGTGCTATCAATTTCAGATGTTCAAGATATAAACGTAAGAAATATTTTACGAGGTTTAACAAGAAAAAATGACAGCACCGAAACGTTAATTGCAACGCTCAATAACCTTCGAACTGCTTTGAATATTAATGATGCCGAGACTGTTTTTGGACTTTTGGAAAAAAGCCCACTATTTGCCCATCTACCAGTTTCGGGGCGAGTTGCAAATTATCCTCCATCTTCGAAGAAATTCTCAATTCTAGATGATCAGATCTTAATACACGAAGTGGTAAATCAGTTAGTTCGAGTTAATTGCTTAAAAACTGACTTATTTGCATCTATGGAAGATTATTACTTATTAATTCTTAGTATTGTAGATAGGGAATACTCTACATCACTAAAATTAATGCATCAAATTATTTCGAGGACAGGTCTATCAATATTTCTTCTAACGAAGCTGGCATTTATATACTCTCAAGAAGATATAAGCTTAGATATTAAAGCTAGTTGCCAAGTGTTATTAGGGCAGTTTGGATACCGTGACCGAATGCCTGTACCTGCAGCGCTTGTCGACTTACTAGGGAGTACATATGACTACAGAATGATGACAAGTGTATTCAAAGAATACGCCGAAAAAAAAGTAGTGCGAGATTCAATAAAGCAATTTTCTCTTGGATGTTAAATCCGATTGCTCCAAGTGAAGAAAAGCTAGCGACCTATTTTAATGCATTTGGAACCTATTCTTCATTTGATGCTTTGATATTATTCTGCATTTATCGTTTCAACATCCACTATCTGCAAGAAAACAAATTCTACTCACACTTAATTCCAGAAGGTATCGAAGAAATTTGGTACTTGATCTCTAATCTTCCGTATCCCAAAGATGAACTGTCCCGGTCTTCAATTGATGTCACTGAGTATCGACTGGTCAGGTCAAGTATCTCATGGCTAGAGTGTCGGAAAGTCTCAGAATTTAGAAATATTGTTGACTGCTTTTTCTCATTCTCACGCGATGAAACAGGGGCTATTAGTCAACGGCTGGAGAGTTATTTTGAAGAATATTTCTTAGACGTTAATGGATTAGACGACCTACTGTGCCCTAGAGGGGAAGCAGCATTGCTGCTAGACAAATTCGACCCACAAGCGAGTGGTACGGTCTTTACATCAATGGCCATCTGCTACTTAATCAGAAAAAAAAGACCTCTTAAAGTAATGACTGAAGAGGAAGTTCTTCTACTATTAAATTCTTGTGTAGATCTGAGCAGTATCCTCAGCGAAGAGGAACTCGAATATCTGCTCGTATCATTTCCGAATTCAAATTTATGTGGTTTTCTGAGCAATGCGCTGAGAGCAGATTGCATTGAGCGTGATCGAGAACGTTTTAGAAGCTACCGGATGTTTCAAGAGTGGGTGCGCTTAGATTTTAACTCATCTATTGTTGATGCGCTGAAGCATTTAGAAGCTCGACACCCAAATATCGTCGATTACATTTTTGCGATAAGTGACGAGTTCGCACTCTTCAACATGATGCTCCTCTTTTCCTCATCTTCAGAGGTGTTTGAATGTAGGATAGATATTCTTGAGTGGTATGCAGAAGTTAGAGATGAGCCTGCATATAGCGAGCGAGCAAAATCAATCCGCCTAAGCAAAAGGCTGATGGAAGTTCGCGGCGAAGTTGACGATAACAGACTGTATGTAGATCAGCATAGGTTTAACATCTGGCTTGAGGAAAATATATTCGAAGAACTAAGCGGTATATTAAAGTCATGGGAATGGGATGTTAATTATATACTTCAATTTTTATCGTTAAATCTGATTGATACGGAGCTTCAGCCTCATATAAAACTCGCTAAGATACTACAGCGTTGCTTCATTGAATTTTGTAGTAATAAGCAATACGGAATTGATTCTTATCTAGGTCGTAGAATTCGCCATGGTACCCTTGAAGGAAGTATGAAAGCACCAATTGAGGGTATTTTGCAAGATCCACGTTTTAGTGGCGCTCTACGGAACAAGAGAACTAGAGCAAAGATAGATCATTGGTTTAATAATTACAAAACTCAAGTTGAATTACTTGGTACAGATTACTTTCAAGTAAAGAGTAAGAAAAAAAGAGATGGCTTTATCAACTGCGATATATCTGAGGCGTCAAAGTTAGTTATTTCTCGAGCTGCTATGGAGAATATTGTCAATACATACTTGGAGTCTGGATTTATTAACTCTGCCTCCGGTTTGATATATGAGTATTGCTGGCTAATGCTAAATTCAGATCTTGATAGGGTAAGGAAGAAACTCGTTGACGCTCGATTAGAGTGGGGAATATTTGACTATAGTGATATCGAAAACTTCGTTCCAAACAACCAAGATGAAGTTACTAGGAAGTTATGTAGAGAAATAAATCAAACGACAGAAGAATTGTTTAAGACAACTTCAAGCTGGTTTACAAAACCAAATAATCTTGCTCCAACCGTTGATTTGGAGCTGCTTGTTGACGCTGTTCTTGATGAAGCACAGAGTTATTTCCCAGACTTTGAACCTGAAGTAATCCGTTTCGGTGATGAGGCGATAAAGCTCTCTGGTGTTGGCTTTCATCATTTATACGATTACTTACAGCTAGTTATCTTCAATGCGGCGAAGCATGGAAAACTGGATGGGGAACTTATCATTGATGCGGTCTTGTTAAATGCTAAAACTCTGGTTTTAAAGATTTGTTCTGAGATTCAGGAACAGGATTGTATTGAAAAAGTTCGCACACGAATGAGTTCCCTCTTCTGTGATGCAAGCGAAGACGCAATGGTGGTTGAGGGGCGAAGTGGTATGAGGAAGCTCGCCCAAATGGAACGTTTAGTAAAAGAAATCTCCGGAATTAGATTGAATTTTGAAAACGGACAGGTAAATTTTATCCTCGAGTTTACTTTAGGTATTAATTGATGAGTGTGAAGGTATTGATTGTAGAGGATGATGCGTTCAAGGCGGAAAGCATCAGGCTCATTGTTGAACATGATTTAGCTCCGGTTTTTTTGGTGGAAGCGACTTCGGTACACTCAGCTATCAATGCCATACATGAAGGTGAGTTTGATCTAATTCTACTGGACATGTCCCTTCCAAGTCATGAAGCTGCTCCAGGTGTGGGGACAGCAGCCTCAATGCCGTCAGGAGGTATGAGTGTGTTAATGGAGTTGGACTACCTCGGTCGAACCGATCCAATAGTTATTTTAACTCAATACCGCGAAATTGAAATAGATTCAGAACTTGTTCAGCTCAGCAGAAGCGCTGATCAGATTAAATCAAGTTATGGAGTGAGTTTGAAAGGCGTTGTTCTTTACAAACATGGTGACCGCTTATGGAAAAATAAGCTTCGGGAATATTTAAGAGATGTTAAATGAAAGTACTGATCCTTGAAGACAATAATAATAAATATGATAAAATACAAAAAGTTATTTTGGATGTCGATGACAAAATTGATATTGTAAGAACGAGCGTATTAGGTGATGCGGTTCGTCTTATCTATGAGCAAGAATTTGCACTACTCGTTCTTGATTTGATGGTTCCGCGCTTTGCAGGCGATGCACCAATTAATGTCTCGGATGAATTGATTTTTCATGTTTCTGGATCCAAAAATAAGCGTACGAATGTGGTTGCGATTTCTGGATTTCGAGATATCGTTGAACAGCGGCGAGCTGAATATAATGAAGCCGGTATCGTTTTATTACATTATAAAGAAGATGATGAGCAGTGTTTAGGTGCTTTGGACTTAATGATCCAAAGACTAAAGTTCGATGAGCAATATCGCTTTCTTATTGTTTGCGCGTTAGAAAAAGAACGCTCTTCGTTTAGGAAAACTGATGCTGAAGTTGACGTAAGAAAGAAAAACCTTGACGGTCTTGATTGCCAACCAGTTAAAATTGGTAGTGAAAGAGGTTTGATCCTTTTACTGCCTAGAATGGGGATGATTGATGCGTCGATTATTACAACGCGTGCAATTGATAGATTTAAGCCTGAGATAGTAGTCATGTCTGGGATCTGCGCTGGTATGCAAGGTAGGTCAAAACCTGGGAACCTTTTAGCTGCTGATATTACATGGGACTACCAAACCGGGAAAGTTTACGATGGAGCCACAGCATTAGAACCCTACCAAGTGCCCATAGACAATAACCTGAGGACCACCATTTCTAATGCGATTGAAGACAAGAGGCTTCTCCGAAAGTTAGCGGAAGACATAGCTGATGATTTGCCTGTCTCAATTTCAGGGGAAATCGGGCCGGTCGTATCTGGATCAGCAGTGATTGCATCTGAAGAAAAAATGAAGGCGATTAGTGAAACTCATCGGAAAATGGTTGGGTTAGATATGGAGCTATACGGTGTATATCGAGCTTGTGCACTAGCTAGTGAGGTTCCCAAATTCTTCGGGGTCAAAGTGGTCGTTGATCAGGGCGATAAATCGAAATCAGACGACTTTCAAACATTTGGGTCCATTTTTTCGGCTCGTTTTGTGACACATTTGCTGGAGATTATTTTCGAAGGGGGCAACACGAGCGAACGTATTAAAGAGGTCAGTGAAGGATAATGATCTCTCTGCCAATTGTTCAAACGGCTTTAGTCCCACTAACCTTGCAAAAAAATGATAAAGTAGGTGTTTTACAGGACTATTGTGAGAGCCATTGCTACAACCTCAATACGTAAACTCTCAACCTGGCCCATAAGCGGCCGAAAGACTGCTTATTGGGCCAATGTACCAATCGTGACCTACAGTGTTCTTGAAATGTCGCGGTGCACCTATATTCGGCTTTGTCCGCGCCCCGGTTCTTGCGCCTCTACAACGTGATACTTGCTGCCTTCGCCAATAAGTCCAATGGTTTCGCTTAGAAGTTGAAGGCGAGTCCAAACTTAGGATAATCAAAAGCAGTGCGAATGACAGCAACTGGTCACAAGCACTATGCTGCGCTAGCTAAGCCCGGTTGCATAAGTCCACCTCTGCCGTGTGTAGGCAGCTTATTTCCCTTTTTCACGCCCTCCAAACATAATGTTGCCCGTCAGCGTACTAGCGCAATCAGCACGACAATGCTTTATGCTAGCTTCACCCCAATGATAAGGTAGATGAAATCGATGACAGACCGCTTTGAACGCCACCGTCAAGCGTGGACACCCGAGGAAACTCGAAAGTTGCATATGCTCGTGGCAAAGGGGATGAGTTTAAAAGCGATAGCCAAATCTCTCACGCGTTCTGAGGAATCGACCAAGAATAAAGCAAAGCAGGACAAACTGAAGATTCTAAAAGCTCGCTAATTTCTTGCGCTCGGCTCTTCACAAAAGACGCTTTCATGCCAGCGTTCGCCTCGTGGGGAATGTTGGCACGAAAGTATCGAATGTCAGTTTAGGCCACTCGAACACCATTTCAATACATTATCCTAATCTCGATACCTGCCAGACCAGAGGTGGGAAGAAAGACGTGTGTGGACACGTCATTCCACGGCCTTTATCAAGTCAGTCCGTGAGAGCGTAAAGCAAGCTAGAAGGCTCATTCCCACCATAACCATGCATTGTAAATTGTATGGTTGGGAAATCTAGCCATAGTCTGAGAGTTAATTTCAACATGAACCTGTTTGGAGAAGTCGCTCCGGTTAAAGCTGAACCGGTGGCACCGTATCTTGGCGGCAAAAGCCAGCTTGCTGGCCGTATCGTTGGCCAGATAAATCAAGTCTCTCACCTGAGCTATGTGGATGTGTTCTGCGGTATGGGCGGGGTGTTTTTCAAGAGAAACTCTGTCACTAAATGTGAAGTGATCAACGACATCAATAGTGAGCTTGTCACGTTCTTTCGTGTTTTGCGCTCACACAAGGCTGAGTTCTTGCGAAGCCTAGAATATATGTTTGCCTCACGTGAGGAGTTTGAAACCCTCAAAGGCAGTGGATTGGATCATCTGACTGACATTCAAAGAGCTGTTCGCTTCTACTACCTCCAACGGCTTGCGTTCGGCGGTAAGTCTATGGGGCGGTCTTTTGGGACAGGGTTAGAGCGCCCATCCCGCTTTAACGTAAAGCGCGTGCAGAGCAACATAGAGAAGGTCGCAGAAAGGCTGTCTGCAGTAACCATAGAGAACCTGGACTGGCGTGCTTGCATCGAGCGTTACGATGGAGAGCAGACACTGTTCTATCTGGACCCACCTTACTGGGGTGGGGAGACAGACTACGGCAAAGGGGTATTTGAACGCTCCGACTTTGCCGAGATGGCAGAACGGCTTTCCAAGATCGCAGGTCGTTTTATTCTCTCGCTGAATGATAGAGAAGAAACGCGGCAGACCTTTGATGGTTTTCAGCAGGATGTTGTTAGCCTGAACTATTCCATTGCGAAAGGTGCGGGCAAGCAGGTCTCTGAGCTGATCATCTCCAACTAACTCCACAATCCAATATGAGAAACCATGACGCTCGCAATCATCTCCGATTGCGGGCGTCAAGTTCTTTTAGGGAAGGTACTGGTAAACCGTCGTTTCGCAGTAAGTGGTAAAAGTACTCCTTCTTACCAAGTCCTAGCTCTTCGCATCGGGCTTCCATCATTTTAATGATAGGGGTAGGAACCAACGTATAAGAAACGCTTCCTCTCTCAGATCGGCGCAGAGCAGTTAGCATCGCCTCATGCTCGCTTGGTCGATCTTCAACGAGTTGAGACACTATCTCTTGAATGGAACGGCTCTCAGTGGCTTCCTCAGTCGGTTCTGAAGGTTGATCTTCCTTTGGGGTTGTTCGGCTGATCAGGCGACGTTTTTCTTTATAGTCTCCCATGGCTCACCTTTATGCCGCTGCTTTGCGAATGATGGCTGGTGGGATTAGATCCTTTGCTCTCAGCTCGCGTACGAGTTCTTGAGTGTAGATCTTGGCGCGTGCTTTGATTGGTTCCCCGGTGTTCATAGCTGTTTTGAATGTTGTGGTGTGCCAAAGGACGGCATCCAGAACTTGCAGATCTGGTTCGTTGGAAAGCTCGTTTGTGATGTCTTCGACATTGCGAGTGCCGCGATCAAAGTCCATTCGCACCACGGTGCTCTTGATTGGCTTTCCTATCTTGTCGCTGAGCTTCGAGAGAAAACGCTGTGTGTCTATCGCGCCAGCAATATCGGAGATCGTTGTTGTGCAAGGGATAAGCACCAAATCACTCTCAACAGCGATGAAGCCAGCGATACGGGAGTTGAAGCCTGCGGTGTCTACAAGAGTGTAATCGTAGGTGCTTCTGACCTCTTGCAATAGGTTGGTGATCGCGTTGTCGTTTGTCTCGCGGAGATAATCAATACTGCCACGACCTGAGATTTCCTGCTGTGCCCAGAGTGAGGAAGAGTGCAGCGTGTCGGTGTCTGGAATGATGACGTTGTGTCCTTCACCAGCAAGAATGCTCGCTAAAGAGATGATTAAAGTCGACTTTCCGCAGCCACCTTTTTTCTGAATAACTGAAATTGTGCGTGTCATGTTGTGCCCTCAATAAATGTTTGATGCCGGACAACAGTATTTAGCCACTAGATAACAGACAATCCGTAATAATTAACGGGGAACAGAGAGCGAATAACCAAAAACAGCAAACGCCAGACAGCAAACAGGTAACAGTTTACTAATGCAGGTCACAGCAGATTAGCGGCTTTGCTCGCCGGGGTGTTGCGGCACCATGTGCTGGTAGCAAGGGCGGGTCACAATGTTGGTAGATCCACAACGCGAGCATCTCAGCCTTCGTGCAATATGAATTACGATTGTGTGCTCAGGCATTCCTGCAGTCGAGACGTAAGCAGTTTTTTGGCAGTTGTCGCAGTGAGCGCGAACCGGGGCGTTGAGTTCCTTCAGGTCTGCCAAGGTGACTGGGCGTTCTTCCATTGTTCGCTCTATTCGTTGAGTGTGCTTCCTGAAGCTAATATCTGTACTTCATGGGCTGGATCAAGTAGCCTTATCTGGTGGCCTATGAGTAACGCATAATTACATAACAAACTACATAACATTTCTTGGGTTGCTCGATAGAGTTTAGGTGGTTTTATTTGCTGTAAGATATTGTAATTAAATAGATAAATTAAATTTGTGGGTGCCTCATTTTATTGCTCAAGGAATCCCTGTCTCTCCGCCATTACCATTTCTTTTCCCTTACATCTCAGTTGCTTGGTAGACGTTTTGTCCAGCTCATTTGAGTTGGTTGGACAATTATCTGTTCTCGTCTTGTGCTTTCAGGCTTCCAATTGCCTGAGTGGCTAAGCGCTGTTGATCAGCTGCCGCGGTATAGATTGTCAGCTCCTTCAAGCTTTGGTGTCCTGTCAGGGCTTTAATCACGTCTGCTGAACAACCTGCTTCTGCCAGTCTTCGTGCTGCTGCTTTGCGCAGACCATGGGGAGAGCAGTTAGATAATCCCGCTTCTTTCGCCCTGTCTCTGAACCAGTTTCCAAAGCCTGCCACTGAGAATGGTTTTCCAAACTCGGTGACAAGGAAGGTCATGTTCGTCTTTGGTGTTTGTGAAAGTGCATGCTGGAGGATGCCATGCAGCGGAATCAGCAATGTGGTTCCGGTTTTCTGCTGGGTGACCCTCAAGTTATCTCCCGAAATATACTGCCAGCCCATGTTTACAACGTCTGATCGCCGCTGAGCTGTATAGAGAAGTAGAGTGAGCGCAAGATACGCCTTGGTGCCTGCTGGGTGCTTTTCGATAAACTGCTCTATTTCTTCCTCAGTCCAACTATGAAAGCCTTCTGTCTTCTTCCTGAAGCCCTTCACTCCACGTGCTGGATTGTTGGCGATCATTCCCAGATCCATGGCAACGTCGAGCAGGATCTTCAGGAGAGATAGAACCCGATTTGCAGCTTGTGGCCTGTCTTCCATCTCTCCGAGTAGTTTCTTGATGTGTCTGCGTTCCAGGCGGCGTATAGGAAGCTTGCCAATCCTTTCCCTGAGCTTTTCGATAACCCCTCGGTAGGTGTGCTTAGTGCTGTCTCGTAAACCGAGGAACTCAGGTGAACGATAGTAGGCAACGCAGAGAGCATCAAAGCTTCCTGGCTTCGTGCGCTCTGCTGCTATGTTGGCGCTCTGTGTTTTCACCCCTTCCAGTGCGCCGTAATACTGGCGCATGAAATCGTCGCTGTAGGGTGTGCCTGTCAGATAGGTTGAGAACCCTGACTTGCGGAAACGGACACGGCGGGTGCCGTGCCTGTCTTTGTTCCAGCTGCAATATTGTGGCAGTCCGCTTCGGTTCCGTCTCATAGGAGGTCGTCCCAAGGATTAGGGGTATTGTCATTCACCTCTTGCTTGAGTGGCTCCATGACAATCTCTTGGGTTTCCGGTCGGATCGTGACGCGCAGCTGTTCGGGAGCAATACCAACCTTCTCAGCTGCCTTGTAAGCCCTAACAACATCAGCCTGTTTAAATGGAACTGTTTGCCGTGCCATGCCTGCTCCTATGCTGAGTAGCTGCTGAGGCGAGCGCGTACGCTTGGTTCTGCTGGGCCTGCTGCCAGCACTGCTGCACCAACTTTCAGATTGTCTGATGCAGTGGTGGTGAGACGCTTTTCAGCCTTATCCCAGTAAAGAGGCTCACCCTGTGCAACCTGCTCACTGTCGGTTTTGGGAAGCTCAAATACCCCCTGCATGACAGTCTCTACTTCTTCACCAGAGGCCGCATTGGTTGCGACCACACCAAACAGAGAGCCGACTTGAAGACCTTCACCACTGGAAACGTCATGTGGTGCAGTCAATGTGATGGCAACGCCATCCTGAATGTAATTCCTCATGTGCAATCTCCGCGCCTAAGCGCCCTTGTTTGAAATAATTCGAACCCGACGAACTGTGCGACCTTGGCTTGCTGCAATCTGCCTATTGAGATCTGCAAGGGCTACGGCCATCTCGCTGTCAGATTTATAGGTGACTTCATCGCGACCAAAGCGAACGGTTTTGACACCCTTGGCTCTTGTCTTTTCCAGCTTGTCACGACGAGCAATCAGCTCTTCCAGGCTAGCCATCACTTGCCCTCGTTCATTTGCCAGCCCCGCCAGTCGCCGAAGCAGGCACCGAAGTCGAGGCGGACTTTGATCTTGATGCCATCAATCTCAAATCCGGCTTTGGTTTCGGTCTGCGGTCCTGGCTCACCTTCCAGATAGGCGTATTCCAAGCCGTCCATCTGGCTGTGGCTGGTTGCCAGATACCAGCGATCCGGATTGTTAAAGCGGCCTTCCACCACCATTCCCAGATCAGAGAACGGGTTCACATCGTCGATGCGGTTTGGTGTGATCTCGGCAAGTAGCTTCTGTGCCAGTGTCTCCAGCTCGGCTGGAATAATCAGATGGCGAGGGGAGAGATTGAGGCGCTTGCCGGACAGGCTCACCTGGTGGCGCAGTGCCTGACGCAATACAGAGAGTGTCTCAATGGACGGCTTGCCTTTGGTTTGTGCAAGGTTGCGATGGCCTTCATGGAAAACTGGCTTATCGTCTCCCATCTTCGGCCCTTTGCCGCCATTCATCTCCAGCAACTTGATGAAGAACTCTGCTTCAAAGTCTGCTGCTGCAATGCCTAGTCTGCGCGGTAGGTCGTTCAGAGCGCCAAGGTCATCGTTGATGAGTGCTTGGCGAGTGACACCGATCATCCGTCCGAAGGTGTCGATTTTGAAGCTTTCTGCGCTCTCGCTCATGGTGCCGTGTTTGTATTCACCATGCTCATTGAGCTTCTCCAGATCGGGAGCTTCAGAAAGAGTAATCCGGTGCTTTGCGCGGAAGTCTTTCACGGTGGTTTGTCGTGCCAGTTTCTTCAAAGCGCTTGGCACGCTCTCATAGGATTGGCGCAGTGTCCGCCCCACGGTGTTTCCCATGATGAGGGGGAAGTCACTGGTGGAATGCAGGGCACGGGAGACAATCGTTGCCTGGGAAAGGGCCGTGGTTGAAACATTGGCATTGCGCAGACAATCGCGAGCCATCTCCGGAATAGACATTCCGATGAAGTCGCGGGCGCTGTCCTCCGGCTTATGGGTTGGGTCAATGCGCGTCATCATAGCGTCTGCCATGCGTTCGGCGCGGGTGTGTGGGTCGGTGTGATCTGCGAGAATCTGCGCCGATTGCGTCCGGATCGGCGGTGTCGTCCGCTTCTCGGCCTCGGTAATTGCGGCGGCTCGGATCTCGTCCAGTGTGGCTGAGCTGTCGATCTGGCTGTCAGTCCACTCAGTGGTCAGATTCAATGTCCCTGCGATAGAGCGGATCTGCTGGTTGCGTTGTGCCATGTCTGGCGTGGGTGTTTTGGGTGGTTCCTGCGAGTTGGGTTGGTTCTCCGTTGGCATCGCTCTAATCCTTGCGTCCGGGTCCGCTGGCACACTGACAAAGCTGACTTCTCTTGGTTTGAACTGGGTGATGGTGCGAATGGAGCGTCCGGTGTCCGGATCTCTGCTGTCCGCCCATTTCTCTATCTGGTAGCCGATGGAAACGCCTGTAATCATTCCCTCGCGAATGTCGGCAATCACGGGGTTGGCGCGGCTGTCAGATGTAAACTTGATGGTGACGATGATGCAGCCGTTGTCCGCTCGTGCTGCTGTCACGGTGCCCAGAACGGCACTCAGGCTGTCCTGGCGATGGCTGTCTAAAACCGGAAGGCCGATAAAGGCCTCTGCTGTGGTGGCTGTGGGTTCCAGTCGCTCGATGTAAGCGCCACGGTCCACGCTGCCAAAGGCGGTGGCGGTTGCCTCGACGGTCCGCTGCTTTTCGTCGAGGCTGGAGGATTTGAAAGTCAGATCACGGGTGAGGAAGGCTGGGGCATTCATGCGGCTTTTCCTGATGTTGAGGGAGCGGGGTTGGTGCCAGCGGACATCTGTTGACCAATACCCCGCTCCCTGTCTGTGTCGCGTTTGCGCTCCTCGTCGATTTCTTCGACAGAGAAGCCGCGCTGCGCGACAACCCGGGTCCGGCTGGTCAGTCCGTTTTGAATTTCAAGAATGGCGGCTTTGGCGTCTTTTTCAGGGTCTACCCAAGGCCATGCAGGTGGCAGGTACTCGGCAGCATGAAAGGCTTCCGGCTCTGCGGAATAGGCACCTAGATCGAGCGTGCCACGCACGGCCAGCAATCCCACAAAGCGCTCATAGATCGGCTGTAGGAACTGTTTGACTAGCACAAGGTGCTGGACGCTCTCCACCTTGCGGCGGAACTCCAGCAGGGCGGCGCGGCTGGAGGAATAATTGGAGTTGGAATAGTCGCCTGTCAGCTGCTCGTAGGTGATGCCAAGCCCTGCTGCCATGGCTCTCAGCTGCCACTGGATGAAAGCAGGGAAGTCTTTCACGTCTGGCAGGTTGGGGAACTCGATATCCGATCCCGGTGGCAGGAAGTGCAGGGCGCCCGGTTCCATGCCGGTTTCCAGCAGGCCATTCTTTTGCTCGCCATCGAATGGATTGGCTTGTCCGTTGACGTCTCTCACAAAGCCAGCAAACAAGGCCGCAACCCGCTGGCGTTCCAACTGGGCGTCTTCGTAGCTGTCCAGTGATTGAGCGCGGAGCAGAACGGGGGAGAGCCATGAAAGGCCGCGCACTTGTCCTGGCTCCAGCGGAACGAACACATGCAGCATATCTTCGGCAGGCACGCGGATGTGTCCAAGGTTTTGCAGCAGGGCGGTGCCACGACGGCGGGGCAGCACGTGGTAGGCGAGGCGCTTGCCGTCTGCATCAAACTCAACACCTGCGAAAATGTGGCCTTTGCCTTCCAGCTCGCGGAATAAAGTGGCGTCCACCATGTCGGCGGGGATGAGCTTTAGCTTCAGGTCAGTGCCGCTCTGCACCAGCTGGACGAAGCTTTCGCCCTTTACCACGATCTCGCGCATTGCTTGGGCTTGCAGGCCGTAAAAATCCTGCCGCCCTTCAAAGTCGCAGGATTCCAGCCAGCTCTCATGGGCTTTCTGGATTGTGTCGCGGATGGTGTCTGTCGGGAATTTGGGGCGGGTGACGATGCCGGCACCGATGTAGTTGGCCACAAGGCCGGAAACGGCGGCGTGTCCCCATGGGTTGTTGGTGGAAAGCGCAACCCCGCGCTCTTGGATAGTCTTTGATCCGGCTGCGGTTGCCTCGGAAAGATTGCCGATCCCCGCGATGCCCTGCCACCTGTGCCCCCGTCCAGCAGCCTCCAGCCCGATCATCCGGGCGACGAGGTTTTGAAAGCGCTTCATTAGGGGGCGGCGGGGTTGGATCATTGGGGCGCACCATCCATAAGATCTATGTCCAGTCCGATTTCTGTTGCGCGGTTACGTACCTCTTGGATCAAGGCGGACAAGTTCACCAGCGTTACGCTTTTAGCCTCTGTTTTGAGCTGTTTGCTGTACTCTTTGATCGAGTCCAAGACATAGTCGAGTTCACCAATCTCTGTTTCATGAGGGAGATAGAACTCGCGATTTTCTGGCGTTTTCAGGATGTTGCCCTCAAAGCCAACTAAATCGAAGGTTGCCAACCAAGCCTGCTTGCCAGCTTTTTCCAGATCCAGCGCGCATTTTAGATTGTAGCTGCGATCCGCGAGACTTGCTGAGCTGTCTCTGCTGAAAGAGCAAGAGTTTACCAGTTGATCAGCCAAGGCCAGCTTCAATGCATCAAATGCTGTGTAGCCGTCTTGCTCTCGCTCTTCCACAATGTCTGATGGTAACTGATAGCCTGGTGAGAGTGGTCCGCAGAAGGGGACGAGCTTCCTAGGACCAAGAGGGACTTGGCTTCGGCGGTTCAGAGTGCTGAAAAGCTGGCCGCTTACATTCGCTAGTTTCAGATAATGCCTACGAGGAAGTTTCATTGAAATACTCCGTGTGTGTCATCTGACATATATATTGAAGATTGAAATTCGTATGTCAAGTGACATGGAAAATTCAATGTTGAATATGCTGCTCACGACACTTCAACGCCAGAAGGATTTGATCTCTGCTTCTACGGTGTCCAGACAAACAACAAGAGCGATTGTGTGGTTTGGGGAGCTGAGGTGGTCAGCGAGTTCAGAGGCCTTGATGACATCAGAGGTGAGGGCACCTTCCTGATAGACCTTTACACCATCGCCTCTTTTGCTGCCTTTGCCGCCGCGCTCTGTTGCTGGCACCAACTCCAGAAGAGCGTCGGTGATGACCAGAAAGGCCTTTTGGTCTTTGAGGGCCGTTAGATGGTTCAGGTGTGAATGAACCTCGTTAAGGGGAAGGTTGGCGTTAGCGGCCTTAGTCAAAATTGCCAGTCGCATCGCATCTTTAAATGTCAGCTGACGGGCGGATCCCGGTTTGGTTTCCTGATCAACTTTGAAAATGCCTCGGTTGATCCATTGGCCTACGGTCTGTTTGGAAAAATCGAGATGGTCGCATACTGCACTCAGTCTCATGGATTTGCTCCGCTACCTGTTACGTCGTGTAGTAGGTTTAGTAAGCCTTATACGTCATGTCAATGGTTTTAAAATCTCACAATCTTTCAACGCTGAGGCGATGAGGGCGTAGTCGGGGTCTAGGTGTCCGGCGACTGTCATCTCTTCCAGGAAGAGGCGGAGTTTGGTGACTATGCCGGTGAGGGTTGGGGCGGGGGTGTCGATGAGGTGGCGGTAGGTGGTGGTGACGGCGTCGCTGTAGGGGCGCAGGAGGGCGTCTTCCTCGGCAAAGCTGGCGGATTTGGGGATCTTCAGCTCGCAGTAGTGCTGGCAGGCGGTTTTGTAGCGCTCTGCTAGGTCCGGGAGGGGATCGTGTGGGGTGGCTTTGGCACTGGGTGTTGCCACCACGGCAATGCTGGCGAGGCTTCCGGTCAGCACCGCGCGGCGGTCCGGGCTTTGGGCGCACTTCTCCCGTTCGCGAACAAGGGCTTTCATCGCGTTCTCCATGATTGATTGCTAACTATACATCATTGATGTAACCTTACATGAAATAAGTCAACACTAAAAATGTAAGGTGACATTAAAAATGACGATTACACCAGCGCAGTGTCGAGCCGGACGAGCATTGATTGGTTGGTCGCAAGGGGATTTGGAAGAAAAATCGAAGGTTGCCAAGAAAACCATAGCTGATTTTGAAAGAGGTGTGCGCAACCCCTATGCAAGGACGCTTGCAGATTTACAATCTGCGATAGAATCTGCTGGTGTGGAGTTCATACCAGAGAACGGCGGTGGTGCTGGGGTTCGCTTAAAAAGTTAGATTAATTAGGCTAGGGAGACGAAGCGTGTCAAAGAGGAAGATTTATGGAAGTAAGTCGAATGATGGCGGCGTGGTCAAACCTAGTGATACTAAGCCCCATTCCAAGCCCACCAAACCCAAACCACCGGAAATGCGACTGTTAAATGAACGTGTTTCAAGCCGCAGCGCCCGCGTAATCAACGCATGCAAGTTGACTGGTGTAATGAAAAGTCCAAAAGATAAGAATAAATAGAATTGTAGTTTTGTTCGATTAAGGCTTTTCGTATGTATAATCATACCTTCTATAAAGACCTTTTTGAGAAGGAAGGTCAGAGGACTGAGAGTGTTTTAAGTAGCATCAATCTTCAAGTTGGTTTGATAACGGTAATTGCTGCTTCAGCTTTTGTTTTACTTGAAAAGGCGATTGAGAGAGATGATTGGTTTTGGCTTCTTCTGGGAGCGATACCAATGTCTATTTCTCTATTGTATGCCGTCTATAGTGTTTTTCGGATCTTCGTTCCGTATAAAGGTGCATATTTGCCTGAAGTTGATAAGATTGATGAGTATTGGGGATTGCTATTAGAATATAATGAAGGAAATCAGCAGAGTGCTGAAAGTGATTTTGAAGAATATTTGTTTCAGCTATATAAAAATGGGACAAAAATTAACTCTGCAAATAACATTAAGAGATTGAAATATCGAGTTAAAGCGAACGTCGCAATATTCATTTCGATATTTTCCCTTATTGTGGTGGCTGCGATTTTTGCAGGAGTTTCCATAAAAAATCCAAAGAATGATGATAGCATCAAAGTTGAACTGGGAAGGCAAGGAGATACTCAATGCAGAATGATGGTAGGTCTAAGTCACCAAAAACAAAAGGTGCCGCTCTCCAAAATCCAAACCATATCGGCTCAGCCAAAAAACCAGAAGGCCCAGGTATGCGAGTGATTACTGAAGGGTCGTCTTATCAGCGTTCGGGGAAGATAATTCTCAGAGATAGTCGAACGGGTAGAATTGCTACAAAGTAGCAACGCAAGTTATCGGAATGGTTGGCAGCAATTAATTGCATGTTGCCATCTGTATTTTATCTCGATTTCTTAGATGTGAAAGATTTATTTGAGTTGATTCTCAACTATTGGATATGGTGTGAAAGTTTTTATCAGTTGGTCCGGTGTCACAAGCCACGCGGTGGCAGAAGCATTTCGTAAATGGCTTCCCTGCGTCATTCAGAATGTTGATCCCTACATCTCCTCGGGAGATATTGATAAAGGGACGCAATGGCTTGGCAGTATCTCAGGCGAGTTGAAGGCTTCTAATTTCGGAATTATCTGTCTGACCCGCTCCAACATCCATGCGCCTTGGGTGAATTTCGAAGCTGGTGCTCTTAGCAAGGTTATTGATGACAGCAACGTATGTCCGTTCCTCTTTGGGATGACACCAACGGATGTGCGTAATAGTCCGCTAACAAATTTCCAAATGACGCAAAATACTAAGGAAGACGTATTCAAGCTTGTCTCCACAATCAACAAAACGATGGACGAGGATGGCCTGAGGGATGACATTCTCAGAATTAGCTTTGAGAAATGGTGGCCAGATTTTGAAGCAGGTTTGGCTGAAATTCCTGAAGAGCAACCTGTTGAAATTCGAGAGGTGGAAGGTGCGCCTCTCGATAATGCAGAGATCAAAGGACTATTTGAAGAGATACTCCGAACAGTTCGCTATAACAGTAGCTCCATTTCTCGCCTGGAAGAGGGTATGCTATCACATCAAACTGGCATGGGTTTCGTGGTCGATGATATACCTCTCCAGCACTCTCATATTCGCGATGCAGAAAGATACAGCCTTTCTATGAAGGAAAGAAAGGAATTAGGACGGGGTCTTGCGAAATTGATGGGAGATGTAAAGGGGGAGAAGGTAGATACTCCAGTTAGTGAGGACTCCTAATCCAATTTGACTTTACGATGTTTTGCTTTCTTGGACTGCGCAACTCTACGCAGTCCTCTTGCCTTACCGCCTTCTCCACAAGCGCCTTCACAGCCTGCTCCACCCGAACACCACTCGCTGCCAACCCATGCAGCGCAGCACTGGCATACACCCGGCAATCCAGCGGCTCATTCCTGACACTTGGATCTGGTATCCATTTGATCTTGGCAACACCGCCCTTGTAAACCCGAACGGGCTTTTCGGCGGTGATACCTCGGAAGTAGTCCAGATCTCGCCCCTCAGGAAAATGACAGTATCCCGCACTGGTGGCTTCTATGCGTAGCCGTGAAATCAGCGTGTGTTTGAGGCTGTCCACGCCCACAATGTAAAGTGGTGCTAACTGGCCTGTCTTCGCCTTAGGCGGGCGTTTGGGCCATGAGGGTACTCCGGGGCCGCCGCGACCCTTAATTGCCCACACACGGCGGCTCTGGCGCGTCTGAGCGTATTCCATGACGTTGGGTGTCCTGTGCCCGCCGCTGTCGATCGCTACTGCTGAGATGGGGAGTGGGGGCACGTCTCGTACGTGTGGGT
>NZ_LCWX01000088.1:123124-123869 GCF_001431305.1 Pseudovibrio sp. POLY-S9 | reverse complement strand
ATGGGAACACATCCTGCTCATCGGACAGTACATCTGGCGCAAGAGGAAAGCGGAAATTGCTTAGCGTACGATTTATCACTGAGCCCTAATCGACCCCATCTCTGGTGTTTCAGAAAACTTATCCCCCCTGCTCCACGCAGTGTTATTGCTCAGTGAGGAGGCGTGAGAATCAGGAGCTGGATGATTGAGTCGGAGCGAGCTGACGCATGAATATGTTTCTGGAGAAATGGATCGGTTGTTTTGTCGATTTTATGCACGCCTCGTTTTTGAGTTTTTGAAACATCATAACTAATTGAAAATAATAGATATTATGCCTCTCAGAGAGGCGATGATCATAAGTGTTAATGAGGATTAACCAAAAAGGGATTGAACTGAACTACAGGTTGGTTACCCTTTCGACGCAAACACGGGCCATATGGGCGCACTTTCCGTTTGTAGATGACTAGAACCGTTTGAGGGCTAAGCGAAGTGGAATACGGCAACAACACTCTTTTGCGTGAGGAAACTCCGTCTGAGAAGATCTCCCGTTATTCGCAGCTCCTTTCTGGCCAGCTGCACCGGTTAAGACAAGAACTTTATCCGCCTGAAGCGCATAAATTGCTGCGCTCGTTCTCTTCTGTCGATGTTGCCCGTCTTATCGGTGTTTCTGAAAGCACCATTCGCCAGCTGGATCTGGACGGCGAAGGCCCGACGCCGACCCGCCTTGCCAATGGCCGCCGCAGTTACACGTTGCAGCAGATCAACG
>NZ_LCWX01000088.1:120426-123025 GCF_001431305.1 Pseudovibrio sp. POLY-S9 | reverse complement strand
CGATCCGTGAAGTGCTTGCCGCCCGTAAAAAGGGCGATGAAGCCGTTAATATCCTGCCGCGCCGTCGCGACGGTGAAAAGCTGCAGGTGATTGCATGCGCCAACTTTAAAGGTGGCTCTGCAAAAACCACCACCAGCACGCATCTTGCCCATTATCTGGCTCTGCGCGGCTACCGTGTGCTCGCGATTGATCTTGATCCGCAAGCCTCGCTTTCTGCGATGTTTGGTGTGCAGCCTGAGTTTGATGTTGAGCCAAACTGCACCTTGTTTGGTGCTCTGCGTTATGATGAAGGCCGCCGGACACTGGGTGATGTGATCCGCCCGACCTATTTTGACAATCTGGATCTGGTTCCGGCCAACCTTGAGCTGGCTGAGTTTGAGCACATCGTTCCAACAGCGATCGCTTCTGGTGCGTCTACCGGCGAAAATATCTTCTTCCGCCGCATCCGCAACGTTCTGAACGAAGTTGATGATCGCTACGATGTTGTTGTGATCGATTGTCCGCCACAGCTTGGCTTCCTCACTCTGGGCGCGCTGTTTGCATCCACCGGATTGCTCATCACGCTGCACCCGCAGATGCTGGACCTTGCAAGCTGTAACCAGTTCCTCGGCATGAGTTCTGATCTGATGGCCGTGATTGAGAACAATGGCGGCGAAATGAATCTGGATTGGATGCGGTTCCTTGTGACCCGTCACAATCCAAATGACAGCCCGCAAACCCGTGTGGTTGGCTTGTTGCGTGCCCTCTTTGGTGAGGATGTGCTGACATCGCCAGCTTTGGAATCCACCGCGGTTGCCAATGCGGGCCTTGAAAAGAAATCGCTTTACGAACTGGAACCGGGCGCCATTGGCCGCGAAACGCTTAAGCGTGCGCTTGAATCCATGGATTCGGTAAACCGTGAAATTGAAGATCTTCTCCGCAGCTCTTGGGGTCGAACACTATGAACAAAGCTAAGGACCGGAAAAACGCATTAGACACGCTGTTTTCAGGCGGCGGTATGGCAGGCATGGTTGCTGATGCAACAGCGCCGCGCCCCCGCTTGTCGTCCGGTGCTATTGGCGCAGCCGAGATCAACCTGATCAAGGACGAACGCGACAAACTGCGTGAAGAGTTGAAAACGCTGAACACGCAAATGGCGACCTCCGACAATGTGGTGGAGCTGAACCCGGAACAGGTTCAACCCTCCTTTGTTGCGGACCGCATGGAAGTTGCGTTCGATCCGGCATTTGAGGCGCTCAAAGAGTCTATTGCTGAGACCGGACAACAAGTGCCAATTCTGGTGCGTCCTGCGCCAGATGAAGATGGCATCTACCAGATTGCTTATGGTCACCGTCGTTGGAAAGCCTGCCGCGCTTTGGGCAAGCCTGTCCGTGGTGTCATCAAACCGCTCTCTGATGAAGAATTACTGGTGGCTCAAGGCCAGGAAAACCATGAACGGAAAGACCTGAGTTTCATTGAAACCTGCCTGTTCGTTTTCCGTCTTGCGCAAGATTACCCGCAGACGCTCATTGTCAAAGCCATTGGCAAAGACAAGTCTCTCGTTTCCAAACTCCGCAAGCTGGCGGCAACCATGCCTGAGGAGTTTTTGCGTGTGATTGGGCCTGCCCCAAAAATCGGGCGGCCACGTTGGGAAGAGATGGCAAGTTTCTTCCACGAGGGCCAGCTGGCGCCAAACCACGAAAAAGCAATTGCCTCGCTGTTTGCACTGGACTCATTCACAGAGCTGCACAGCGATGAGCGGTTTAGCGAAGTGTTGCAGCTGCTGCAAGAAACGCCAAGCGAGATGGAGGCAGGTTCTGCGTCCTCTTCTGGTGAGATTGCTGTTGCAGCTCATACCCGCGCCGCCAAATCTTCTGAATGGCTTGGAAACAAGCATGTGCTCGTCAAGCACACTGGCAAAGCGACCGTCTTCTCCGTTGATAGCAAAACGCAGAGTGACTTTGGCTCCTTCCTGCTGAAAGAGCTGCCCGGCCTGATTGCCAAATTTGAAGACACGAAGGGGGAGGATGCCTGATGGTGTAACCCCTGAATGACGAAAGGCCCTGCTGACGGCAATCAGCAAGGCCCCAAAATCGTCGCCCAAGAGAGTGAAGAGCACTCGTCGAGGACCATCTTTAGCACGATCATCCTACGACGAACGCGCGGTGCGAATCAAGTCAGCAATGCTTTCTTGAAACCCTTTGTGGCGCATTTTTGCTTTTTCGGGCGCTCAATCCCCAATCTTACTTGGATAACACCTTGGGTCTTCCCTCGGTGAATGGGTTAGCTATGCAAAGCACCGGTGTTGCGTCCTTTCGCAAAATGACACCCGGCATGTTGGAAAGCCAGCGACTGGCAATGGCGAATGACATCGTCAAAACAACAAAAGCCGAGGTGGCGATCACGTTAAAAAAGGCGGCCCCTGCTCTGGGGATCGATGGTTCCGCCTACCATATTCTCGATATTCTGATCGGCCTGACACGGGCAGATGACTGGAAACAGGACCGCCGGCCGCTGGTCGCGATCTCCAATGACAAGTTGGCTGAATACGTGTGCCGCTCCACGCGCACCGTTATACGTGCACTTAAGCGACTGGTTGAGGTGGGCATACTGGCATACC
>NZ_LCWX01000088.1:101868-120328 GCF_001431305.1 Pseudovibrio sp. POLY-S9 | reverse complement strand
GCGACAGTTCAACAGGCCGTCGTTTTATCTACCGCAATGGTGCAAGTGGTGAGATTGACCGTGGATATGGTTTTGACTTTTCCCCGGCACGCCAGCGGATTGATGAGATCAAACGGATTGGGGAAGAGTTTCAGGCACGGGTGCGGGCAGAGCAGGAAGCAAAGCGGACTGTTAATCGGCTGTCTCGTGCAATCGTTGATGCTTGCCGGACCGGCCAAAGCGAAGGCGTGGATTGTACCGTGTTCCTGGAAGAACTCTCTGCCATTATGGAAACGCCAATGCTGCTTCTTGAGCGGGCAGCCAAGGTCTCAAAACTCTATGAACTGGTTGTGGAAGAGCTCGCAGAAGACAAAACCGGAGACGAGCAAACTGCCTCAGATATCAATGAATATGCCAAAATGTCAGGCGACCATGACATAGATGTCACCCCTTATAATATTACAACCCATCAAACTCTTATAAATAGTAAAACACGGCAGCCATCTAACGATGGCTACTCAAATACCAACTCCGCTTCTAACGAAGCTACGAAGATTGCTCTCGAAAAAGATCAATCAAGCAAATTCTCTGCCAAATCCAATGCTCCAGCTCAATTGCAATCTCGGCAATCTGGTCAGTTAGATAACGGTTTAAGTGAGCATTTATCTGCTATTTCCATTGGTTTGATTGATAGCGCAACAACAGAGACCCAGGAAATGTTGGGCATGCAGTTTTCAAGCTGGTTCGAGCTTGCGCAGTCTGGCGAGCAGCTTCGTTTGGCGATTGGCCTTTCCGAAGATGGCTGGAAACAAGCGGTTGTGACACTGGGCGAAAAAATGGCTGCGGCGGTTCTGGTGGTGACGGTTGAAAAAACCCTGCGCGATCCTGAAGGCATTTCTCGACCGGCGGGTTACTTCCGCGCCTGTGTTGACCGCGCTAAGGACGGAAAATTCGCCCTGCACAAGTCGCTTTATGGCCTGGCTCTGGGGTAAGGGTCTGCAATGCCGGTTTCTTGCGGATAGGGTAGATGGATCCGCAAGTGTGGTGTTGGTGTGCGCGCTTACTGACTGGGCGAGAAACAGGAGATTAACGCGAGTTCATATCGATCTGAACCATTCGAGTGCTTCTTGCTCGGTGGCGAGAATGAAGGGCTCTTTACCGTCCAAATAGGAATCCCATGTAACGGTATCCGCTGATGTTAGCATCGCCTTTAAATTGGAATATTCAGCCGCCTTGCTTGGATGAACGATCAGGTAGTCACGAAATGCAAGGTGCCGCTCAATGTGGGGCGATCCTGTTTCATAGATATGAAGATGATGTGTTCGTTTCCCCGCCCCATCCATCTTTCGAAAATACCGTCTACCATCAATACCATACGCACCCATGATCTCATATCCGAGACCTTCGAATACGTCGCTCTTTGTATCGAGCGCATGCACATCAGATACAACACCTAATAAGTCAATGATTGGTTTGGCAAGGATACCCTCCACTGAGGTGCTGCCGATATGATGAAGTTCAATATCAATTCTGCCTAGCCCCTCCTTGATCAAAGAAGCCTCATGGCAGAAGTCATTTTTCCATTTGGGGTCATGGGGAACTACGTAATCAACCATGCTTTTGAGAGGTCCTTTGCCACGCCGTTGTTCAATTCACGCAATTGCCGGACTTTAGTAAACTCATTTCCGGTTTTCTCAGTTATCCATTTCGTAGTTTGCTTCGCTTGAGTGATGCCGCGAGGTGTAAGTGTTGAATTTGTCCAACCGCCCACAACACCTTTCAGCATGTGCTCACTTTCACCGTGTCTCAGAAGAATGAGTTCGTTCAACATTCAACACCAGAGTTCCGGCACTTCCATGAATAGAGAATGTGGAGTGTCAGGAGCTCAAAACTTCGCTGGTCTCTTCGTCCTGCGGTGTCGGTAACTCGATCCGAAGATGTGGGCTTGCTTTGCGTGTTACGAACTCGGCATGGAGATATTCAAGAACACGGCGCTGGCCGGGAAAGCTGAAGAGCTCCATGGCATCATCAAATGAAAACCATTGATAGGCATCGTGTTCTTCATTGATGGTGATTGGCGTTTCGCTGGAGACAAAACTCACGAACACTGGCAGTTTTTGGATGATGTTTTTTTCCGCAACATAAAACTCTTCGCACAGATCAGCAGACCAGAGTTCGGTGAGGACCAAACCGGTTTCCTCTTTCACCTCTCGTAATGCTGCTTCCCAGCCGGTCTCATTTGGTTCAACCTTGCCTGCGACCTGACACCAGGCGCCGAGCAAAGTATCAGCGCGGCGCATAAGCAAGACTTGCGGCTCCTCTGCATTCAGGTCGAGAAGAAAAATGGAAACGCCGTTGCTGAGAACGGGAATATTGTTGGGGGTCATAAGTTGCTCATAAAATAACTGGTGCAATAGACCATGAGCATACTCAGAGAAGAATGAAAAACCAAGAGAGACGAAGGGCAGGAGATCACTCCCCTGCCCTCACGCTTAAGTTTTGGAATGGGCTGTTGAAGCTGGGACCTGATCGTCTTTAGAGAACTGACCGCGTGTCCGGTTGGCATAAGAAACCAGCACCAACATCACCGGCACTTCAACCAGTACACCAACGATGGTTGCCAAGGCAGCTCCGGAGGTGACGCCGAACAAACTGATTGCAACAGCGACGGCCAACTCAAAGAAGTTCGACGCACCAATCATTGCGCCGGGCGCTGCAACATTGTGCGGCTGGCGCCACTTCCGCATCCAGAAGTATGTGACGAAGAAAATCAGGACAGTTTGGATGAGAAGCGGAATCGCGATGAGAACGATATCTGCTGGTGATGAAATGATGTTGTCGGCCTGAAGACCAAACAGCAAGAACACCGTGCCCACCAGACCTGCAATCGAGAAAGGTTTCATCCCTGCACTGAATGAAGAAAGGTGCTCTTTGTCTTTGAGGCCGAGCCGGGTCAACCACCCTGCCCCCAATGGTAACGCAACAAACAGTGCGGTTGAAACCAACAACACATCCCATGGGACGATGATGTTTGAGACATCCAGCAAAAACGCTGCGATTGGCGCGAAAGCAAAGATCATAATCAGGTCATTGGTCGCAACCTGTGCTACCGTATAACTTGCATTTCCCTTTGTTAGATAAGACCAGACAAACACCATCGCTGTGCAAGGAGCAACGCCAAGCAAGATCATGCCTGCGATGTATTGATCCGCCAGATCTGCCGGAATGAACGGCGCAAAGATATGGCGCATAAACAGCACGGCCAGAGCTGCCATGGTGAAGGGTTTCACCAGCCAGTTCATGGCCAACGTTACGATGAGGCCCTTTGGTTTCACAAAGCAATTGCGAACCTCGGTGAACTCGACCTGCACCATCATTGGATAGATCATAAGCCAGATCAGAACCGCGATGATCAGATTGATCCCGCCGACCTGCAAGTCACCGATGATCTGAAAAAGGCCAGGTTGAAGGAGGCCTGCCCCTACCCCCAGTGCCATTGCTAGACCTACCCAGACTGAGAGGTAGCGTTCAAAAGTACCCATGATTTCTCCTGCCTATCGTCGATAGACGATGAATTTCGACAAATTTTAGAGCTTGAAGCTGCTCTCAAAGAGGAAGTTGAAGTTCTTCAACTCAGACCGATTGACTGAATAACAAATACGCGGGCGCTGAACTTCCGCCAGTATGAAGCCTGCATCCTTCAGGATCCGGAGGTGCTCGGACACAGTGGACTGCGCGAGACCGATAGAGTTCACGAGATCTCCACCGATACAACCGGGTTGAGCCGCCATAATCTTCAGTAAGCGGACACGCGCTGGATGCGCCAGGGCTTTGGCCTGGACGGCGAGCTTTTCTTCTTCTGCTTCATTCAAAGAGGCAGGTGCAAATTCCGTAACGCAGATGTTTTCTGTCATCGTTGATTCCGTATATCGTCGATACACGATATACTCCTCTCCTCACCCACTGGCAAGGCCTTTCTGTGTTGACAGCTGTCAACTTTTTTGAAGCCGAGTTGACAGCTGAAACTCCCCTCCCCTGCTCACTTCTATCGTGCTGCGGAGTGATATTCTGGGTTGGGCTGCATGCCTGTTGCAGAGGCCATGCGGTTGGACATGGAGAAAAAGGCCGCGACTTCGCAAATGTCCCAGATGTCTTCTTCCGAGAACCCAACATCCCGGAGGCCTTGCCGGTCACCCTCAACAATCTCAGAGGACGTCTTCGCAATCTTTGTAGAAAAGTCGAGCATCACGCGCTGCTTGTCAGTTAGATCAGCATAGCGATAGTTCATCACCATCGCGTCACCCAGTTCCGGCTTGTTGGAATACTCCCGAACAGCAGCGCCATGGGCGACCTGACAATACCAGCAGGAATTGATCGACGAAACGGTGACAGCAATCATCTCTCGTTCCAGCTTAGAAATGCCAGAGTCTCCAAGCATGAGCTCATTGTACATCTGAGAAAACGCCCTGAGCTTCTCTGGTCGATGTGCAAAGGCAATCAGCACGTTCGGGATCAACCCGAGTTTGCTCTGACATTTCCCAAATAGCTCCTGAATATCATCAGGTAATGGATCCGGCAGGCTAAGCTTCAAGGCAGTCGGATGCGTAAGGCTTACGCTCTCTATTTTCTGAAAATCGGTTGTAGTCATTATATGGTCCCTCCTCCATTTCAGCAGCTTACCCGTGAATGAAGGGACTGTCCTCACTACAAAAGGAGAGCAAAGAAAAGCCCGCCTTTGGGAAGAGGCGGGCTTAGTTGGAGGCTTGCTTGGGATTTAAGCGTGGGTGGAGAGCTTACGCTCTTTTCGTTTATTGGTGACGTGCACATATCTGTAGAGCTCTAGGAGTAGAAGCGGTGTGAAATGCACCAGTGCTGGCCCAAATTTGTAGTCTACCAGGACCCAATGAGCGAACACGAGGACTTCTGCTGCGTAAGCAAGTTTCTGAAGGTTCTTCCATCTGGATCCGAGCTGGGCGATGAACCAATCGTTGCTGGTGACTGTGAGCGGAATGAAAATGAGAGAAGCCAGCCATCCAGTCCAGATTCCGATTTTGACGAGGTCTTGCAAGATAGGGCCAAGAGATCCCTTATCCAGCAGGTAAATAGCAACGTGCAAAGCTGAATAGCAGGCCGCAGCTACGCCAATATACCGCCGCCGTGCCATCAGCCAACGCACCCATCGTTGACTGTTTGTCAGGAACATCAGCGGCGTGATCATGAGGCTTATGATGAGAAAACGAGCGGCAAACTCTCCAGTTGGAAGGAGAAGGTGCTCCAACTTGTCGCTTTCACGGAGAAGCTCTCCGATGATAGCAAGCCCCGGGAGTGCAAGGATAGACCAGAAGGTAAATGGTGAGTTCCAAATTGCTCGAAGGTAAGACATAGTCGCCCGGATGAGTTTGCACTGAGTTGTAAGGTGCACACTGCTGATTTCGCGGTGTTGGGGTACGTGGGAAGTCAGCAGTGTGCGGCCGATTGCGACTGCGGAGTTCGCGTTCAACCTTGTCTAAACACTGGATCAGCTCTGTCTTTTCCGCAAGAAATCAGATGTAACAAAATGTCGTGGAACTTGGTTGGGTTAGAGATCTAGCTGCTTCGTGGTGTCGGTTAAGTTATGGCCCAACATATTGGAGGCATTAGATAATTTAAGAAGCTCCGACAATGGCCCGCAAACTGTCCTTTCTGCATGTGTTTAGCGAAAGGCTTCCTCTATTACACTTTAACAAGAGTTGCGTTGTTTTTGATGCAAACGTGGTTGCAAACAGCAGTAACAGCTGAGGGCCTCTGAAAAGAAACCCGCCGCAAATCTGCGACAGACTGTTGAGTGAGTTGTGTGCTGCGAATGTTGGCTTGGATAGAATGAGAGGAGAACTGGGCCTCAAAGCATCGGATTGATACTCGGTTTTATCGGCTTTGCGCGAGATGTGCAGGTTTTTGACCTACCAAACGGACGGGTCATCAGAGCTGAATACGTGTGAGTTGCCAACTGACAACATTGCTCTGGAAGGGATATCGGCACTCAGGTTGCCCGAATTGAGTGCCGATGTTGGAGGATGTTACAGGTTTAAACGCAGAACCTGAGAACGTTTCTGGAACTCTTCCTCATCGATTTCACCAGTCGCAAAACGTCTGCTGAGTATGTCCAGAGCTTCTGAGGTTTGGGACTTTGGCTCTTCAGGTTCAACCTTGCGAGCGCTGTTTGAACCTCCGAAATAGCCGTAGGACCGGGCGATTAAAAAGCCGATGATGAGCAAGAGAATTAGAGTGATTGGGAATGGGAAAAAGTGAAATCCGTGCATTCCTGCTTGATGAAACATGGTGATCTCCTTGGGATATTTATTAGACATCACTAGAATGGGGAGTACCGGCACAGCTTTCAAATTACATTTGTAATCAACTGTCTCAACCGCTTCACCTGCGGATAACGGTTACACTTTTATAAAAGTGGACAGCTGTCAACTTTTCGAATTGGCAAGAGATTTCGAATTTACGTCGAAACTATCCTTGGAATGAAACAGGATGGAAGGCGTGGTTCAGGTAGCATGCAGACAGGAAAAGAGGTGCCAGAATGATCAAAAAACTCCCAGAAAGTTCGGAGAACATCCTCGGTTTTGAGGTGGATGGAAAGGTCGATCTTAACGAAGAAATGGAGCTTATTTCGCAGGTTGAGAACGTCCTCGACAAACATGCGAATGTCAGTGTGCTGGTGATTTTGAACGATCAAGCGAAGTGGGGCATTGAGGCTGGCTACGAAGATTTGAAGTGGGCGATGACCCACATCAAGAGCTTTCATCGCATCGCAATCGTCTCTGATCGGAAGATTTGGGAGTGGCTCGTCGCGATTGATAGTCCGTTTGCGGCCATGCTTGGCATAGGTGAAAAGCACTTCGATATGGCAAATCTCGACAAGGCCTGGGAGTGGGTCAGAGAATAAATTAGGCCCATCGGGCGGTGAGGATAGAGCGTTGATAGAGACCTATCGCGGTGTAGTTTACCCCTATCAGTTGGACCATATGGGACACATGAATGTTCAGTGGTACACCGAGAAATTCGATGAGGCCAACTGGCATCTGTTCTCACGAGCCGGGTTAAGCGCTACCTATTTTCGAGAGTACAACAGGGGTATGGCTGCCGTTCAGCAAACCACGAAATACTATGCTGAAGCGTTGGCGGGAGACTTGCTTGTGTGTCGATCCGGGGTGACGGACATTCATGAAAAGACGTTCTATTTCCTCCATGAAATGCATAATGCTGAAACGCAAAAATTGATTGCGACCACTGAACTGGTATGCGCGCATCTGGATAGGGAAGCCCGCCATGCGTGCCCGTTTCCGCCAGACGTGCGGGCGGCGGCTACAGCGCTTCTCATAGAGGGTAACTAAGTCCTCCATCGCGTTTCAGGAAGGCTATTCTGGTCCTAAATCGCGTTCTAGGTCGCAGGCAATCCGCCAAACTCCCATGGTTCCAACAGGCAAATCATGGAGTTATCAAATGGCAACAAAGCACAGCACCAAAGCCCTTATCGCGATTGGCGTAATAGCGATTGCGGCTTACGTCACATTCTCAACAGGCATGGAAACCTCTGAGACACTCAGCCCTGAAGGTGTGCATTCAATCGCGATTTCAGGAAGCAATCTGGGTCTGCGTATCGTCGGAGGCAATAGCAGTTCAAGCGACATCAAACTTGATACAAGCGATGCAAGAGGCTGCTCTCTAACCGCTACAACATCCCAAAATGAAGACGGTCTTATGACCATTAAATTTGAAAGACGCGGGTCCTGGAGGCTTGGTTGGTGCGACCCGGCGGCGACGCTCAGGCTGCCGAATTCGATGAACGTCAGCGTAAAGATGGACAGACTAGCGGGCGACTTTGTGGGGCAGTTTAAGGACTTCGCTATCACCTCAGAGAAGTCTGTCATCTATTTCGACGGGAGTGTTTCGCGCTTCGATTTGGTTGGAGAGATGGCCGCGGTCTATCTGAAATTTGATGCAGATGTTCCAAAGGAAAACATCCGCATCAATGTTGAGAAGCTCGTGTCCAGCATCAATTTGGCGAAGGGGTGGAAGCACGCCACGAGCATTCTGCTAGAGATCTTTTAGGCTGTCTCCACACTCTGCGCGGTACGGCTTTCCTTCCGCCATACACTGGGGCTCTTGCCTGTGACACGTTGGAACTCGCGATTGAAGTTGGACTTCGTTGTAAAGCCAACATCGTAAATGATCGTGGTGATGGGCTTGTCTGTTGTCTCTAACAGAAGACAGGCTTCAGCCACTCGGAACCCATTGGTGTATTGCGGCAGGTTGATCTCGCGCACTGTGTTGACAGCTGTCGAAATCTGGCGAGCCGGGACACGGAGTTTGCGAGCCAACCTATCGAGGGAGAGGTTTTCATCCCGGTACAGATGCTCGTTCTGCATGAGTTGATCGAGAGCTTCGACCAGCACAATCTGTTCTTCAGAGGCTGATGCGGTCGTTGTTTCAGGTTCTGGCAACTGCGGTGTAGCCGCAGGTTTGCGAGTAAACAGAACAGCGATTGTGACCAGTGCAAGCAGCATGAAGAGGTTTGCAGTGCCAACGATGGTTGCTGCATTGGTCCCTTTGTTCACGGCAAAGTCCGCCGCTACGACGAGATCAACAAGTGCGGAGGTTGAGAAAATAGCGCCTGCGATCAGCTGTGTCTGGCGTGCCGGGAGCATTTGATCGATGGGCAGATGACTGGCCCATTCCCACTGCCTGGTCGTTGCAGACCGGAAGAACAACAGTCCGTAACCGAGATAGACAACGACACTTGTCAGATCAATCAGCACCGGGGCGTTGAAGCCGGGAGCCAGAGTGAGAGAGCTAAGAGTTGCAGCTGTCGCGCCAATCGTCCAGCCGACAGCCTTCTTCGAAAGGCGATCAGTGAGTTGAAGGAATGAGAGCCAGGTCGCGGGCGGCAATAACAACGCCAGTCCTATGAGCGACCAGAGGGGGAGCCCACCCATCCCCCATTTGATACCGAGTAGGACAGATTGAATTGCATAAAGGCTGATAGTCGCCACGAGCAGCGACGGTATTTTTCGTCCATACCCGACCATGAGGCGTAACAGGATGAAACACAAAAACAGGGCAGTAAAAAAGGGAAGGGGTAAGCTCGGCAACGCGCCAACTCCAATTGCGGACAATGCTCTATATCTAGTCTGTCTGCGTGGCGAGTAAAAGAGCGTGTTGCACTTCTTTTAGCGGCAGAGCTTTCTGGCAACATTCAGCACGAACATCCAGAGGATAGCTTGAGCCCAGACGATGCCGATCAAGTCCCAGCTGATAGCGGGAACAAGGAAACCGGATCGACAGATGACAACTGCGAGTAACTGCGTGGTGATAATTGCCATCAGCAATTTAGCCGAAGGGCGTGGCGCCTGCCAGAACCAGTGATCATGCCGGCAGACAAACAAGAGCAAATGCCCGGCGACAACCAGCTGCAGGAACATGACGCTCTGCAACTCCGCAGCAGGTACTTCCAGCCAATGCCGGGCGGCCATCATCAGGGCGAAGTTCTCGACAACTGAAATGAGCCCAAGCACCGTTGCTGTGCGCAGCATGTTTCCAAGCTGCCATTCCATTGGGGCTGGTGCGGCCTCTGTGTTGTCGTAGGCGATGGTGATGATTGGGATGTCGTCCAGCAATGCGAGCATCACAATCATGATGGCGGTCAGGGGCACCTCTTCCAACAGCAACACACTGGCTGAGACGAACACCATCAGGTTGATTGTCATAGCCACGCGGTAGTCAACGTAACTGATCATCCGCGCGAAGATTTTTCGTGCCTCTATCACTGCATCTGTGATGACGGACAGACCGGGCAAGGTCAAGATCAGATCAGCGGCAGATCGGGCGGCGTCTGTTGCACCTGAAACGGCAATACCCACATCTGCCTGCTTCAATGCCGGGGCATCGTTCACGCCGTCGCCTGTCATGGCGACGTAGTCTCCGGACTGTTGAAGCGCTTTGACGATGCCGTATTTGTGCTCGGGAAAGACACGGGCGAAGCCATCTGCGTTGACGATCTCCTCGCGGATGTTGGCTGGCAGGTTGTCCATGTCCTTTGCTTCAGAGAACACCTGACTGGCGCTTTCAAGTGAGGTGCCGAGACCCAGCTGTCCGGCAATCTCTCTGCCTATGGCGACATCATCGCCTGTCACCATCTTTACGGTGATGCCTGCATTCTGGGTTTCTTCAATCACAGCTTTGGAATCGTCGCGGGGCGGGTCGAAAAGAGAGAGGATCCCAAGCAGGCGTAACTCGTGGTTTTCGTTGGTCTTGGCGATACCGAGTGCGCGCAAGCCTTTGACGGCAAACTCGTGAACGGCGCTGCTGGCAGCGGCCTTCTCCTCTGGTGCATTTGCGCAAAGATCAATGACCACTTGCGGTGCACCTTTGATGACCTTGAACGCTCCGCTTGGACCAGAGACGCCTGCTTCTGTTCGTTTGCTCACGGGATCAAACGGCGTGAATGTGTTTTGCTTGTAGAGCTCCAGTACACCCCGCTCAGCCTTGCTGACAATCAGATGATCAATGACGTCTTTTTCTATCGTGCTGGATGCTAGGGCCGCCATGACGACGAGCTCTTTTTCACTCTTCGCGTCAAACAGAATTGGCTCGCCAAGCGTGAGTTCGTTTTTGGTGAGCGTTCCGGTCTTGTCGGAGCACAGCACATTCACCCCTGCCAATTCTTCAATCGCCTGAAGGTGCGAAACGATGGCTTTCTTTCTAGAAAGTGTGAGTGCACCCAGAGCCATGGTGACAGATAGAACTGCGGGCATCGCAACCGGGATTGAGGCGATCACCAGCACAAGCACCAGTTCAATGATGCCCAGAATGCTCTGCTGCAGATAAAGCTGTTTGACGATGATGAGCGCTGCAAGCAAGGCCGTGCCGAGAATGAGAAACTTGCCAATACCCAGAACGCTTTTCTGGAAATGAGAGATGTTGCCCGCGGACTGAACCAGCTTTGCCGTGTTACCAAAGAATGTGTTGCCGCCCGTCGCAGTCACAAGCGCTTGCATGGTGCCCTGTTTAATGATCGAACCGGAATAAGCCACATCTCCGATCTGCTTATCGACCGGGAGCGACTCGCCTGTCAGGGCTGCTTGGTCGACGGCAAGGTACGGTCCGCGTTCCAAAATGCAGTCAGCCGGAATGATGTCTCCGTTTTCCAGATTGATGATGTCACCGGGAACGATTTCCTCCGCAGGAATGTCAGCCCACTTCCCGTCTCGTTTCACACGGGCTTTGAGCGCCATGGATGATTTCAGCGCCGCCAGCGCGTCAGCTGCTTTGCTACTTTGAACAAACTCGATGCCAGAGTTGAGGATCAGCATAAACAGGATGATCGTGAAGTCGGCCCAGTGCTCGATGATGGCTGACAGGATTGCCGCAATTTCGATGAGCCACGGGATAGGCCCCCAGAATGTCAAAAGCAGCTGAGCCAGTTTGCTTGTCTTCTTTTCTTCCAGCGCATTGGGGCCATATTGCTGCTTCAGCCGGTTGGATGCGGTTGATCCCGTCAGTCCTTCCGGTGAGCTTTCCAGGCGTTTGAATTCATCAGCTAAGCTGGGCTTATCCTGTTCAGCCATCCGGTCTTTCCATGGATTGAGCACTCATCATGGCAATATCTTCGCTGTTGCATGTAAACGGATGATGAGAACAAGGAGAGCTTCCACAAACCGTGGTTTCCTGATTGCGAAGCGGCTTGTTCAAATTATTCAGGTTTGCTGAGAGGGGAGGGGGCTTGCGTCTAGCGTTGTGGTTGCGCTCACTGTGTTTCCGTAACATACTCATGGGTATGTTTTGATTTGGGAGGGAAATCATGCGTGCTGTTGTCTGCTCAGAATATGGACCACCAGAAGCTCTGCGTGTGGAGAATGTCGAACGCAAGGAACCGAGGAAAGGGCAAGTGCGGATTGCGGTGGAAGCTGCAGGCGTCAACTTTCCAGATACGCTGGTGATTGCGGGTAAGTATCAGATCAAGCCGCCAATGCCGTTTGTTCCAGGCGGTGAAGTTGCAGGCAGAATTGAGGCCGTAGGTGAAGGCATCACTCAGTTTGCACCGGGTGATCCGGTGATGGCCCTTCTGCTGCAACAAGGCGGATACGCGGAGGAGGTTGTGGTTGAGGCTTCAGCTGTGATGAAGCGGCCCGAAGCGATGGCTGCTCATGTTGCCGCCGGCTTTACGATGACCTACGGCACGTCCATGCATGCGTTAAAGCGACGTGCGCAGTTGCAACCGGGCGAAACATTGCTGGTGCTGGGCGCTGGCGGTGGTGTCGGGCTCACGGCTGTTGAACTGGGCAAGGTCATGGGCGCCAAGGTGATTGCCGCTGCCAGTTCCGCTGAAAAGCTGGAAGCCGCGCGGAAAGCGGGTGCTGATGAATTGATCAACTATTCCACGCAGGACCTGAGAGAGCGTCTTAAGGAGATCACGGGCAAGGCTGGCGTTGATGTTGTGTATGATCCGGTTGGCGGAGAGCTTTTCGAACAGGCACTCCGCTCAACAGCCTGGAATGGTCGCGCACTGGTTGTAGGCTTTGCTGCTGGCGATATCCCGTCAATCCCCACCAACCTGCCTCTGCTAAAGGGCTGTGCCGTTATGGGCGTGTTCTGGGGTGCGTTCCGTATGAGGGAGCCGGATAAGGACCTGAATAACTTCTCAGAGCTGTTTAAATGGTTCCAGGAAGGCAAAGTCAACCCAACTGTTAGTAAGAGCTATTCTCTGGAGGAAGCTCCTCAGGCGCTTCGAGACCTCATGGAGCGGCGTGTGATAGGCAAGGTTGTTCTGGAAACCGGGAGGGAATGAAGATGCAACCCAGATTTGCAGGTCAGGCAGCCCTGATTACGGGCGCAGGCAGCGGCATTGGCCGCGCAACCGCCATCCGACTGGCGGAAGAGGGGGCTGCGATCGCTCTGGTGGACCTGAATGAGGACGGCCTTGATGAAACCGCAGGGCTGTTGCCTGAAGGTTGCCGTGCGCGGGTCTATGTCGTCGATGTTGCGAATGAAGAAGCGGTTGAGAGCTGTGTGGATGCGGTTGAGAACACCTTTGGCGGTATCAGCGTTCTTTGCAACAATGCCGGGGTCATCTGCGAAGGCTCGTGGGGCGGAAGCCATGAGGACTTCAGCGATTGGCTCAAGGTTTATGAGGTGAATGTACTCGGCGCAATGCTATTTACCAAGTACACCCGCGAACAGCTCAAGGCTTCAGGTCAAGGTTCTATTGTGAATACTGCATCCGTTGCTGGAATCAGAGCGGGCGCTGGCGGCAATGCCTATAGCGCGTCCAAAGCTGCGCTCATCAATTTTACAAAAACATCCGCCTGTGATTTTGGCGAGCATGGTGTGCGTGTGAATGCGGTTTGTCCGGGGCTCATTGAGACCGGCATGACAAAACCTGTGTTTGATCACGCCCGCAGTGTTGGCAAAGAAGACAGGCTCGGCTCAAGAGCGGAACTGCGTCGTCACGGTGATCCTGCTGAAGTTGCAGCAACAATCGCTTTCCTTGCTAGCCGCGATGCCAGCTTCATCACTGGCCAGGCCCTCGCCGTTGATGGCGGAAACACATCCTCCCTCAACATGCCGGGTATGAAGATCTGAGATGGTTTTGGTTAGCCAAAAATGGAAAGAGCCAGTCTGCAACACCGGGCAATGCTGTTGCGGACTGGCTCTCGCTGATCCAAAGGGGTGGACCAGATGGCTTCAATTATGAAGTTACTTTAGAAATAATCACAAGTAGAATTACGGATTATACAGTTAAAGACCCCGTGTTTTTAGCAGAAAGTCTATATGGTGAGCGCTGTCACCCAGCATCTCTGTTAACACCCGGTCGTGTTTCATGAACAATCCGACGTCAACTTCGTCGGTCATACCGATTCCACCATGCATCTGCACCGCTTCTTCTGTTGCCACGCGAGAAACTTTAGCAACCTTGGCTTTGGCTGCTCGGGCAAGAGCCTCTGCCTTATCGGAGGTTGTATCTATTGCGCGTAACGCGGAGGAGATGAGTGAAGCTGTTTGTTCAATCTGGCAATAAAGGTCGGCCATTCTGTGTTGAAGTGCCTGAAACATGCCGATTGGAACACCAAATTGTTTTCTTTCATTCAGGTATGCCGTTGTGCGCTCTGCAACTTCTCTTGCAACTCCAAGTTGCTCTGAGGCTGCAATCGCACGACCTGAGCGGAGCGTGACTTCCAGAACGGCCGTGCCCTTATCAAGCGGGCACAGCAAATCCTTGCCATCCAGATGCAAATTGCTGATCTGAATGTTTGCGGCATTGCGGCTGTTCAGCATAGCGTTGCGCTCTACCTCAACTTCAGCCGTGCTTGGATCTACCAGAAAAAGCCCGATGTCTTCGCCGGTTTTTGCAACAACAATCAGCCGGTCGGCGTTGTAGCCATCAAACACCGCGCGTTTTCTGGCGTTGAGAATGAAGCCGTTGCCGTCCGGTTCTGCCGTGGCTTTGATGCAGGAGGGATTATGCTTTGCTCCCTCATCTATGGCCAGCGCGATGACTGCGTCGCCAGTAGCGATCTTCGGTCCCCACTCACTTAAATGCTCACCACCAGACTGACGCAGTGCAATTGCACTCAAAACAGCGGTGGAGAGGAACGGAGAGGCCGTCAGGTTGCGACCCATTTCCTCAGCCACAAGGCCCGCAGCGCGGTGACCAAAGTCATATCCGCCTGCGTCTTCCGGCAGCAACATGCCAAACCAGCCCATCTCGGCCAGTGTTTTGTGAAGCTCCTGATTAAAGCCAAGCGCCTCTTTCTGGTCGCGCAGATCACGCAGTGCCTGAACCGAGGCATTTTCTGCCATAAAACCAGAGGCGGAGTCCTTCAGAAGGGTTTCTTCAGAGCTGAAAAGTTCCATTTTTTCTCTCCTTAACCCAGTGACGGCAGGCGCAGCACTGCCTTTGAAATGATGGAGAGCATGATCTCCGAAGTGCCGCCTTCAATGCTGTTGCCCTTGGAACGCAGCCACGAGGCAGACTGGTTGCCGATGCCGTTGTTCTCTTCCGGCCCAGACAAGGCTTCCAGCCCTCCAGCCTGTACAACGAGGCTCTGGCGGCGTTTGTTCAGTTCTGTGCCGAGATACTTCAGCTCTGCAGAACGGGCGCCCAGCTGGTTGCCTGCGCGGTGGAAGTCTTTTGCAGCTGCAAGATGGGCGGTCAGTGCCATTTCATCAATCAGGAACTCCCCGATATCAGCACGAAGAAGCGGGTCATCCAATCGGCCTGTCTCATCCAGCCCAATGGAGTCGATCGCAGTTTCATAAAGGCCAGCGGAACCGCCAAAAATCGCATCCAGATTGCTGACCATTTCGCGTTCGTGGGTCAGCAGATACTTGGCGATTGTCCAGCCGTTGCCGCGCTCATCAACCACATTCTCCATAGGCACCTTCACTTCATCGAAGAAGGTTTCGCAGAACGGAGAACTGCCGGAAATCAATCGGATCGGCTTGGTGGAAACGCCCTTGCTGGTCATATCAAACAGCAGGAACGAGATGCCTTTGTGTTTCTTCGCATCAGGTTCGGTGCGCACCAGAGCAAAGATCCAGTCTGCTTGATCAGCGTAAGATGTCCAGATTTTCTGGCCGGAGACGAGGAAATGATCGCCCATGTCCACGCCTTTGGTTTGGACGGACGCCAAGTCGGAGCCGGAACCCGGCTCTGAGTAGCCCTGACACCAGCGAATTTCACCGCGTGCGATTTTAGGCAGGTGCTGCAGCTTTTGCTCGTGCGAACCGTATTTCAGCAGCGCAGGGCCAAGCATCCAGATGCCGAAGCTTTCCAGTGGAGACATGGCGTTGATGCGCGTCATCTCCTCTTTGAGGATCTTGGCCTCGTCACCGTTCAGGCCGCCGCCGCCGTACTCTTTCGGCCAGCTTGGCACGGTCCAGCCACGCTCGGCCATGCGCTCCAGCCATTGCTGTTGTGCTTCGGACTTGAACGTCCAGTTGCGGCCACCCCAGCAGATGTCGCTCTCTGTGGTGACTGTCTTGCGCATGTCTTGCGGGCAGTTCTCTTCCAACCAAGCCCTTGTTTCCATGCGGAAATCATCAAGTGATGTCATTGCGTTCTCCCTGTTTTGGAGTGCAGATGCAAAGGATAAAGAGAGCGGTGGCTCTCCCGCCCTATCAGATCTTTTCCTGAGTGTGTTTGCGCAGCTCGGAGCGGCCAATGAAGTTGCGGTGCACTGCGTCCGGGCCATCCGCAAAGCGCAAGGTGCGCAGGTTCATCCAGTTGGTTGCCAGCGGGGTATCCTGAGAGATGCCCTGACCACCAAACATCTGCATGGCTTCATCCGTCACCTTGAGCGCCATGCGCGGGGCGACCACCTTGATCTGGCTGATCCAGAATGCTGCTTCGCGGGCGGAGGCATTGTCCATCATCCATGCAGCTTTCAGGCAGAGGAGGCGGGCTTGCTCAATCTCCATGCGGCATTCCGCGATGATGTCGAAGTTGGCGCCTAGTTTGTAGAGCTGCTTACCAAAGGCTTCGCGGTTGATGGAGCGCTTACACATCAGCTCAAGCGCTTGTTCCGCTTGTCCAATTGCTCGCATGCAATGGTGGATACGACCCGGTCCAAGGCGGCCTTGTGCCACTTCAAAACCGCGCCCTTCTTCCAGAAGCAGGTTTTCAGCAGGAACGCGTACATCCTCAAACCGCAAGTGCAAGTGTCCGTGAGGGGCGTGGTCATGACCAAACACCTGCATCGGTCGCAGCTTGGTGATGCCCGGTGTGTTGGCGTCCACCACGATCATCGAGTGCTGCTGATGCTTGGTGCCGTCCGTTGGGGTGTGAACCATGGTGATATAGACCGCGCAGCGCGGATCGCCAGCGCCAGAAGACCACCACTTCTCGCCGTTCAGCACGTAATGGTCTCCATCTCGCACGCAGGACATGCGGATGTTGGTGGCGTCGGATGAGCCGTGGTCTGGCTCAGTCATCAGGTAGGCTGAGCGAATCTCGCCTTCCAGCATGCGCTTCAGCCAGGTTTCTTTCATCGCCTCGGAGCCATAGCGCTCAAACACCTCCATGTTGCCGGTGTCAGGGGCGTTGCAGTTGAATACTTCTGGTGCAAGAGGAGATTTGCCCATCTCTTCAGCCAGATAGGCGTATTCAACGGTGCTGAGGCCGTAGCCGCGCTTGGAGTCTGTCAGCCAAAAATTCCAAAGGCCTTTGGCGCGTGCGCTTGCCTTGAGGCTTTCCAGAATTTCGGTCTGTCGCGGAGTATGTTGCCAGCGGTCTCCCACCGGAATCTCATCATGAAATTCCTCTTCAAGAGGCATGATTTCATCGCGAACCATGTTGCGCACTTGTTCCATGAGTGGCGCTACACGCTGGCTTACCCCAAGGTCCATAGCTGGACGTTCGGCTAATAAAGTGTCGCTCATGATTGACCCTCCCAAGACATCTGAGCTCTTTTATCTTTACAGACCCGTGGGGAAATTCCACTTATTATCAGAAGGATAGGTGATCATGAGCTCCCACACAAAATCAAAATCCCAGGCCGGAGAGACAAAAGAAACGAGCTAAAAATTTTGCTTTACAACTGTTGATATACGGAAACATACTACTGAGTATGTTGTCAACTGCGCGCGAAGATGAGCACGCTTGACCATTGGTTTAAGGTGGCCTCCCCAAAACGTGGGCGGCGGTATCTGAATGAAGAAACGCCTGAATCAAGTCGCGTGAGATGCGGTGGCAGATCGAAGAACACTATGGGAGGTAAGGTGTCTTCATGGGATATCTTGATGAACTGTTTGGTGTCGCTGGCAAAACAGCGCTGGTAACAGGTGGTGGAACCGGCATTGGCCGCATGGTTGCCACTGCACTGGCAGAAGGTGGCGCCCGCGTCTTCATCTGCTCGCGCAAGCTGGATGTGGTTGAGAAGACAGCACAAGAGATCAATGCGAACCTGAAAGCCAACAACCCGGTGGCTGCCGGATCTGTTGAGGCGTTTCAGGGAGATGTTGGCTCTGAAGAGGGCGTGTTGGCTCTTGCAGAGGTGGTGCGTGAGCGCAGCCCAAAGCTTGATATTCTGGTCAACAATGCTGGCATCACCTGGGGTGAGCCACTGGGCACCTTCCCGTATTTTGCATGGAAGAAGGTGATGGATGTCAACGTGGCTGGCCTGTTCCACCTAACCCAGACTTTGTTGCCGGAGCTGAAGGCCAGCGGACGCCCGGATGACCCGGCCCGGGTTATCAATCTGGGTTCGGTCATGGGCTCCACGCCGATTGGGGATGGCGCTTACTCTTACTCAGCCTCAAAGGCCGCAGTGCACCAGCTGACGCGTATCCTCGCAAAGGAGCTGGCGAAAGAACACATTACATTCAACGGTTTCGCACCGGGCCCGTTTCAATCCAACATGACAGCGTTTGCAACGGGAACGGACGAAAAAGCAGCGCATGTCGGGAAAGGCGTGCCACTTGGCCGGATCGGGCA
>NZ_LCWX01000088.1:72125-101774 GCF_001431305.1 Pseudovibrio sp. POLY-S9 | reverse complement strand
CCCTGATGACATCGCGGGCGCGACGCTCTTCCTTTGTGGCAAAGGTGGGTCTTATGTCACGGGAGAAGTGATCCCGCTGGATGGTGGCATTCATATCGCCACAGGCACCAATTTGTTTGGACAGTGAGGGGCTTATGGAATTGACCATAGAAGAACTTGAGGCCCGGGTTGGCCAGCAGATCGGCTTGTCTGACTGGGTGGAGGTCGATCAGTATATGATCTCCACCTTTGGCAAACTGACCTTTGATGAGCAGTTTATCCATATGGATCCTGAGCGCGCCGCGGCTGAAACCCCGTTTGGCGGTACCATCGCCCATGGGTTTCTCACACTCTCACTCGCCAGCAAATTCGCCATAGAAACCCTGCCGGATGTGAAGGGGCGGACCATGGGCATCAACTATGGTTTCAATAAAATCCGCTTTTTACATCCTGTCGCCAGTGGTAAGCGCATTCGGGGACGTTTCACTCTGGATAATCTGACCCGCAAGGGAGATGGTCAGATCCTTCAGGAGTTTGGTCTTTCTATTGAGATTGAGGGTGTCGAAAGCCCCGCGTTGGTCGCACAATGGCTGACAATGACGTTTTTTGAGGAGGTAGCTGCATGACGCAGGACACGATAAATTTTGCCGGTCAGGTAGCGATTGTTACGGGCGCAGGCGGTGGGCTTGGCCGTCTTTACGCGCTGGACCTTGCTGCGCGCGGCGCTGCGGTGGTGGTGAATGATCTGGGCGGCTCTGTTGATGGCTCCGGTTCGTCCGCAACCGCTGCTGAAACGGTTGTTGAGGAGATCAAAGCAGCAGGCGGTAAAGCAATTGCCAACGCTGCGGATGTGACGGATGAGGCTGCTGTCAACGCTATGGTGGCGGACACTGTTGCAGCATTCGGGCGCGTTGATATTCTCATCAACAACGCTGGCATCCTGCGCGATAAGTCCTTTGCCAAGATGGAAATGTCCAACTGGAACAAAGTGGTAGACGTGCACCTCAATGGCGCGGCGCTCTGCACCAAGGCCGTTTGGAACGTGATGAAAGAGCAGGGCTATGGCCGCATCATCATGACCACATCTCCCTCCGGCATTTATGGCAACTTTGGGCAGGCGAACTACGGCGCTGCGAAAGCGGGCCTTTGGGGCATGATGAATACGCTTGGCCTTGAAGGGGCAAAAAGCAACATTCACATCAACTGCATCGCACCTTCTGCCGGCACGCGCATGACAGAAACCATCATGGATGCTGGCACGCTGAAGATGCTTGCGCCGGAAAACATCACGCCTGCAGTGGTGTTCCTGTGTTCTGAGGCTGCGCCAACCCGTAAGGTGCTTGTGGCCGCTGCCGGCACTTACACACTGGCTGAAATGGTTGAAACACAAGGCATTCATTTGGCTGAGGATGACCGTACACCAGAGGCTATCGCTGCCAACTGGGGCCGGATTGCTGACCGCACGGATGCGGAGCCGGTGAACAGCGCCATGGAAGGTGTTGCCAAGCTGGTAAAGGCAATGGCCAACGCCTGAGCCTAAATGCCGATAAGGAGCCTGACTGTTCACGGGACGGGGGAACCGTCAGGCAACCGGATGTTTCATGGAGGAGGGGAGCCCATGACGAACGCCTTGCATACATTAGAGAAACCAGCGCTACAGGCTTATCTGAAGCAGCACATACCGGAGTTTGGTGAGCTTCTGGAGATTGAGAAATTTCCGGGCGGCCAATCCAACCCAACTTACAAGCTGGTGACCTCTGACAAGACCTACGTCATGCGAGCTAAACCTCCGGGAACCTTGCTGAAATCCGCCCATATGGTGGATCGCGAGTATCAAGTGATGACGGCTCTGGCGGGCAGTGATGTGCCTGTGCCCAAGACCTATCATTTGTCTGCGGAGGATTCTCCAATCGGCACCATGTTCTTTGTGATGGAGTATGTTGAGGGGCGGATTTTCTGGGATCCTGCTCTGCCGGAGTGCTCAAATGAAGAGCGTATGGCGATCTTTGCGGAGATGAACCGCGTGTTGGCCGCGCTGCACGATGTCTCTCCCAATGCCGTTGGTCTGATGGACTATGGCAAGCCCGGCAACTACTTTGAGCGGCAGACCGGACGCTGGATCAAACAGTACAAGGCCTCAGAAACCGTCACGATTCCAGCCATGAACCGGCTGATGGAGTGGCTGGAAGCGAACATGGTGGAGGATGATGGTTCGACTTCGCTGGTGCATGGGGATTGCCGGCTCGACAACCTGATTTTCCATCCCACAGAGCCACGGATTGTGGCTGTGCTGGATTGGGAGCTTTCTACGCTTGGCCATCCGCTGGCGGACCTTGCCTATCAGTGCATGCAGTGGCGTTTGCCGTCTTTCAAAGGCCTGCGCGGTTTGGCAGGGTTGGATCGTGTGGTGCTCGGTATTCCGCTTGAAGAGGAGTACGTCCGCCAGTACTGTATGCGTCGCGGGCTCAGCGAGATTGAGAACTGGGAGTTCTATCTCGCGTTCTCCATGTTCCGATTAGCCGCAATTATTCAAGGGGTTGTAGCACGTGCTGAAGCAGGCAACGCCTCCAACCCGCAAGCCGCAGAAATGATGCGAAAAGCTGTCCCCCTCATCGCCGGCATGGCCTGTGAGGTGGTTGGCGAACTGGTGGAGTAACGAGAGTGAACAAGCGATCCGGGCGTTGTATGTGCGGGGCGGTATCCTACAAGATTGAGGGTGATCCTGTGGTTACGGCTCAATGTCATTGTGAGGAATGTCGCCGGGTGAGTGGGACCGGCCATACGGTTGGTGCCATGTTCCGGGCGGATCAGGTGAATATCTCCGGCGAGCTGGGGGAATATCTTTACACCTCCGCCAACGGCTCAAAGGTCACCAAAGCCTTCTGCCCAGGTTGCGGAAGTCCGATCTATGGCCGCAACACCAACGCACCTGACCACATGACGTTGCCGCTCGGTTCCATGGACAACGCGGATGATCTGGAAATTGAGGTCGTCATCTTTGACCGCGACAAACCGCATTGGGATGCCCTGCCAGAAACAGCAGCGATCTTCGAAACCCAGCCAGACTGGAAGCCGGAGAAGGTGTGAAGCCTAAAAGACGCGCTCCACAAACAACAATGCCCGCCTAAACCGGGTTAGGCGGGCATATTCGCAGGGGTTTGTGTCAGAGCTGCAGGGGCTGAGTACTTCGAGATCTCGACAAAACGGCGAGATAGCTGGTGCTCAGGGGCTGCGAAAAACTCTTGTGTTTCCTTGTGTTCTACAATCCTTCCGCCATCCATCACCGCGATGTCATCGGCCAGTTTTGCCAGTGTTTGAAGGTCGTGAGAGATGATCAGGAGGCCCATGTTCATCTCTGCCCGTACCTTGCGCAGCAGGAAGGTTATCTGCTCCTGCGTCACCAGATCCAGCGCGGAGAGCGGCTCATCCAGCACAAGAAACCGCGGTTTCACGGCCAAAGCGCGTGCCAGAGCAACACGTTGGCACTGCCCGCCGGAAAGCTGATGTGGTCGCTTGGCTGCGCAAGTTGCATCCAACCCAACCATATCTAACAGGTCTTGTGCCTGTCGCTGGCGTTCAGCCTTGGGCAGCTTATGGATGGCTTTCAGCGGCTCGCAGATTAGGTCCAGCGCACTCAAGAAAGGGCTCAAAGCTGCCAGAGGGTCCTGCCACATGTAGTGGATGATATCTCCGGTCTTGCTGAGGTCGGGGAAGAAGATCTGGTCGTTGTGAAACAGCGTCTCTTGCGGTGCGGGGATGATCCCCGTCATAGCCTTGGCAAGCGTTGATTTTCCGCAGCCGGAGCGGCCTACAAGGCCGGTTGTGCGGGAGGGATGCAGGGTCAGGTTGACTTGTGAAAGCACCTGATTGGAGCCATAGGCGATGGAGAGGTGTCTTGCTTGCATGGTCATAGCTGAAGTCTTTCCATAGCGCCTGTAATTTCCGCAGTTGCACGGTGGCAATCCGATGTGATTGGTTGGTTCAGATCGCAGGCGTCAACGAGTTGGCCAGCGTCCATCACCAGCACAGAGGTGCAGGTTTGGCGGACAATGCGCAGATCGTGGCTGACGAACAGCAGAGCGGAGCCAGCTTCCTGCTGCACCACGTTGAGAGCTTCTAGCGTTTCATGCTCGGTGATGACATCAAGGCCAGTGGTCGGCTCATCAGCTATCAAAATAGTTGGCTTTAAAATCAACGCCATAGCCATCATCACCCGCTGCTTCATACCACCACTCAAAGCGTTGGGATACTGCTTCAGACAGAGCTTGGGCAGTGAAACCGCTTCGAGTGCCTGAAGGAGAGCATGGTGTGCAGCTTGACCGTGCAGTGAGACGTTTCCTGCAGTTTCAAGCAGTTGTGTTTCAATGGTCAGGCTGGGGTGCAAGGCGCTGCCGGGGCTTTGGAAGATACAGAAGATGCCGGTGCCTCGAATTCTCTGCTTTTCAGCAAAAGGCATTGCCAGAAGGTCTTTGCCTTGAAACCAGATGGACCCTCTTGAAGCTGCCAGAGGAGCACGCAACGCGCCTGTAATCGCGTGGCAGGTCAATGACTTGCCGCAGCCTGATCTGCCGATCAGGCCCAGCCTTTGGTTGGTTGCAAGATCAAAACTGACGCCTTCAACCAGCGCCTCGTTGTTCTGCGCACTGTTGGAAATGGTGAGGTTATGCACCTGAAGAAGGGGGATTTCTACCATCTGTAGGGTTTCCTCTTGTCCAGCTGAAAGCGGATGCCTTCGCCTACTAGATTGAAGCTGAGAACGGCGAGGATGATGACGATGCCCGGAGCCAGCACCACGCTTGGGCGCTCTGCGAAGAAAGGCCGTGCTTCGTTGAGCATGGCGCCCCACTCCGCAGCAGGTGGCTGAGCGCCAAGGCCGAGGAAGCTGAGAGAGGATAGCACCAGCAGAAGGCCCGCCATTTCAAGGGAAAGAACCACTAGCAGCGGGGGTAAGATTTGCGGCAGAATGTGCCGCCCGATGATGCTGAGCGGCTTTTGTCCGCATTGGCGGGAGGCCAAAACGTACTCTTTGGAAGCTGCTTCCAGCGTTAATGTACGGACCAAACGGGCGAGGCTGGGCCACCAGGCCAGGGCGACGCCGATGACGGCGGAGGTGAGGGAAGCGCCCAGATAGCCGATGATGGCGAGGGCGAACACGAGCATGGGAAACGCGAGGAAGATATCCGCAATCCGCATCAAAACCGCATCAACCCAGCCTTTGCAGAGGGCTGAGAGTAGGCCTACGGGCAGCGCGATGGCGAGGATAAGTCCAGCTGTTGTCAGCGCTGTGCCAAGGGAGAGTGCGGTTCCTGCCATCAGGCGGGAGAGGATACACCGGCCCAGATGGTCCGTTCCGAGTGGGTAAGTCAGACTGGGAGCGCTGAGACGGTGCAGCAGGTCAATCTGGTTGGGCGGGTTGGGGGCGAAGGCTTCGCCGCCGAGTGCCAGAGTGATGAAGAAGCACAGGAAGAGCCCACCCAGCAAAAATGTGGTTCTGCCTCTGAGGAGCTGTGTTGCCCGCGAGAGGGGGGTAGATTTTGCACTATCAACGTACGCCATGGTCATCCTCCTTGAGTTGAGGCATGAGCCAATGGTTCGTCAGGTCCGCCGCAAAGTTCGCCAGAAAGAACACCAGCCCCATAAACAGCAGATACGCCTGCAGGATCGCAAAATCCCGCTCCGCAATGGCTTGCAGGGCCAGCTGTCCCAGACCGGGCAGGTTGAAGATATTCTCGATAATCACAGACCCACCCAGCAGGGAACCGAAAGAGATGGCCCAGTTGGTGATGAGTGGCGGCAGAATGGACTTCAGCACGTGGCGGCCCAAAATAGCGCGACGTGACAGGCCTTTAGTGATGGCCAGACGGATGTAATCTTCGCTCATCACAGCGATAATCCGTTCCCTCACAAGGCGGCTCATCACCGCCGCGTTGCCGAAGGTCAACGTGATCACGGGCAGGATCAAATCCTGCGCATTACCGAATTGCAGCAGTTTGAACCACCCAAGACCCAGCGCGAATACTGCCAGCAGAAACAACGCCAGCCAGAAGGAGGGCACGGAGACCAGAAACATGGTCAGCACGTAGAGGCTGGTAGAGACCGATGTGCGCTGTGATACAGCGGTTACGGTGCCAAGCACCAGCGACAGGGCCAGCGAGCTGACGAATGCCAGAACGGACAGTGTTGCCGTGATGGGCAGGTGCTCTTTAAACAGCTCCAACACAGGACGGCCTGAGGCGATGGAGGTGCCCAGATCCAGCCGGAACAGGTCCAGCAGCCAGATAAAGTAGCGCTGGATCAGTGGCTTATCCAAGCCATACTCCACCCGCAGCGCCTCCACCTGCTCCGCGGTGAACGACACGCCCAGGCGGCGCAGCTCCATCTCAATAGGATCGCCGGGGGTGAGGCCGATGATTAAAAAACCAATCAGGGTCATGCCAAACAGAGTTGGAATTCCCGAAAGCGTGCGCTTGAAAACAAACTGCTTCATGTGCTGATCTTTCGTGAAAAGGCAGCACAGATCATGGTGTTGCAATGACCTGTGCTGCGCATCTCTTATTTGGTTTGGGTAACCTGACCGTAATCGATCCAGTCAGCGTGCTCGAACATTGGAATGCTCAGACCCGGACGGGACAGATTGAAGTTTGGCACCATCAGGATTGGAATAGCAGCCAGTTTGGTCTGCACGATTTCGCGGTGCGCTTCACGAACAAGTTCAATGACTTCTTCGCGGCTCTGCGCCTGACGGGCATTGTCGAGGATGGTGTCCAGCTTGCCACCCGGTGCGGTGTACTGGTAGCCCCACGGGGTTTTGGAGTGGAACAGGTTGTACAGCAGGTAAGTTGGGTCTGCATTGTTGTTAGAGGCAAACTCCATGTACAGATCCGCTTCGCCGGTTGCCAGATAGGTGTCGTCATAAACGCCTGAATCATCAACCTGAACCAGCTCAATGTCGATGCCGATGCCGCGGAACATCTGCTCCAGCAGCTCTGGCATTGGGCGTACGCTGGAAACGTTCGGATAAGCAGCTACAAGGCGCAGTTTCAGCGGCTTGCCGTCTTTGCTGCGCATGCCGTCGCTGCCTTTGGTCCAGCCAGCTTCATCCAGCAGGGCTTCTGCCTTCTGGGTGTTGTAGTCAAAGCCGTCCACGTGCTTGTCGCCAAGACCAAACATCCAGTCTGGCAAAATACCTTTTGCAACAACGCCTTTGCCGTTGAACAGCACCTGTGCCAGCTGCTCGCGGTTGATGGCATAAGCCAGTGCTTCACGCACGCGTTTGTCCTTCAGCGTGTCGTATGGCGCTTTGCCGTGCAGGTTGGTCAGCAGCGCCACATAACGGATTGGGCGAGACTGGTGCACCACTACGGAACCGTCTTTGGGCAGGCTCAGCAGCATCTGAGGAGTGACTTCAGCAACAATGTCGACTTCTTTGTTCTGCAGGGCCAGCAAACGCACCTGATCATCCGCGATGAAATGATAGGTTATGTTTTCAACCTTTGGTGCATCCCCCCAGTAATCCGTATTGCGTTTCATGCTGATGGACTGCTTTGGCTTGTAGCTGTCCAGCAGATAAGGGCCTGTACCAATTGGGTTTTCCGCACGCTCACCGTTTATGGAGAAAAGGGAGGCTCCACGGTGGGTCATGTTTTCAATGACCAGAGAGGAATTGATTTCGGACTTGAAGGTGAAGGTGTAAGGCCCGGTCTGATCAAAGCTCTCCTGATCAATCTGCAAGAAGTCAGAACGGCCCTGATCGTACAGCTTCAGCGCGTCGATCGCGGCTTTGGCGTCAAATGTCTGTCCGTCGTGGAACTTGATGCCCTCGCGCAGTTTGATGCTGTAAATGCCGTCTTTGTAGTCCCAAGTCTCAAACAACACGCTTTGCGGAATGAAGTTTTCGTCTGGTTTAACAGCCGTTTCAACGATCTGTCCGGCTGGTCGACGGGTGGTGAAGTTGAACTTCTTTGGGTCTACGCTGTAGCGGTCTTTTTTCACCGCAATACGCAGCTGTTGAATGTCTTCCGCCTGTGCCGCTGGTACGCCGGAAATCAGAGCAGGAAGAGACGCTGCGAGCAGACCGCTGACGCCAAGTAGTTGTTTGAATTTATTCATTTCAATTCCAATCATTATCTGTAATCGAGCGAAAATCAGATAAAGACAGGAGGCGCCCGCGGAGCATGGCTTCGCCGCGGAATTGCGTAGTGTCCCACCTCGTTGAGGGCGAAGGTATGCTGTGATCTTGAGGTTTCAATAGCAAAGCTGCCCAATGAGGCAGGGGCTGGTGACTTCAGCATGGCAAGGGAGAAAAGGCAGAACGCGTTGTTCTGTACGTCCTTTTGCTCGTCGTCTTCATCAGAGGTTTCTATGAAGATCTGCTGTAAGCCCTGTGAGGTGCAAATGGTGATCTCAAAACCATCCGTGCCCGCACGCGGCATCATGCCGGGCGGCGCAACAAGCTGTAGGATCACAAACCAGGTTGCGAGCCAGCAGGCCAGTACGGTTGATGGTTTCAAAGCCAAGTGAATGCACCTTGCACTTGATGAGCAATCAGAGCCAACCTCAGACATTGCCGAGATTGAGGGATGAGCTTTACGCGAGGCTGTGCCCTGCGGCGTCCGTTGCATGCAAATGTGGCGTAGGTTTTCTGGCAAGCAGCCTGCAGAAAACCTGTCATTGCCATGGGTTTGCATGACGGAACAGGAATGTCTTTTGAGAAAATAGCCCTTTTATGTCAGCAAATTAGCCACAATAAGAAAGGCTGGGACAAACCAATTTATGCTCAGGCGGGAGGGGCTCTGGGGGCGGCGATGCGCACTGTCGTTTCAGCAAGCGCAACGCTTGTTGGCAGTGAAACTACATCGATAGGAAGGGAGGATCCGCCAAACTCTGTGTGAGGAGAAGAGCTGAGTGCTTTTGCAACAACAGTGCCAAATGCGCAGTTGTCGTAGGCCTTCTGTTCTTCAGCTTGCGGGAGTTCGTTGCCTTGCTCGTCAAGAAGGACTGTTCGCATACCTTGCGCGGTGCAGATGACAATCTCAAAGCCGTCCTCACCGCCGGACACCATCATGCCGGGAGGCGCAACAAGCTGCATCAACACAAACAGTGCAGCAAATACAGTCGCTTTGGCTTTTGTCAGTTTCACAGCAAACTCGAGTGACGCTAAGTACATTTCCGCCTTAGGCCACTACAAAAACCAAGTCAATGACTTTTACTTATATGCACCGCGACTCTATGAAAAATTTTTAGCAAGCTCTGACAGGTATTCAGCTCGTAGAGTTAATTAGAGACTTCGAAAAACATCATGATTTCATAGTGTTGTTGCACGCTTGTGGGGTGCTGAGGATTACTGCTGGATGAAGAATGCTCAGGTGAGCGTTAAACTGCCGCGGCTTGATAAGCCTGAGTTGCATTGAGCAGCAGTGCAGATGGATCAGAGGCGGTTTCAGGGTATTCCTGAACCTGCAACAGGGATTGCAATCCACTGATTTCGCTTGCTTCCTGCACTTCCTCGCTGCCGCCAAGGTTCTTCTCGCGCAGCTCGGTATAGGCCTGCGCCAGATTCGTCTGGGCTTGCGCTGCAACGGCCTGATCCTGACCGGATGGCTGAGCGGGCGCGAGGGCTGCTGCGATGACCGTGTTTAGTTTGGCAATGCTGGCTTCCGGATCACCGGAAATCGGGGCGGAGTCGATTGAGACTTCGCCGCCAATGGCATAGCTGTGACCATCCGGGCCGCGAGACTCGGTATAACTCGGCGCTCCAGCGTAGGCACCACCTGTTGCTGCATGCGCTTGTTCGTGCGCGCGAACTTCCGCATCACGTGTCTTAAGCTCTTGAACCTGCTCCTGTTCTCCATCAGAAAGCTGTCCGTTTTCATTCTTGGACTTTTCAGAGGAGGAGGAAGCCGCAACCGGGTTGGCAGAAAGGTCGCTTCTGATGGTGACGGAGTCTTTTGGGACCGCATGTTCAACGGAAAAAGACGTGGATTCTTGCTGGTTTACGCGTGAGGGCTGAGCTGCGTTGTAAGACGCAGAGCGAGCCAGTCCGGTAAATGAGGAACCAATTCCATCTATCATAGGTTGAACTTATACTAGGGACTGGTGCTTCAGGTAAAGGAATTTCTGATACACAATTTCGTTAGGTATGCTAGGGTTTTGCTTCGGGTGGAGACTGTAAACCTGTGTATTTACAGCGCATTCCTGAAATGTGCCTGCTGGTTTTCGGGTAGGACTGGGCGCAAGAAAGATGCTTTAAAGCAGCTTGTCGGATTCAGATTGCAAGCAAACTGCGTTAAAGGGAAGGCAGCGGGAGCCTTTAGGGGAATACGGGAATGATCGAAGATTTGAGCCGGTCTCAGCAGGAGATATTGGACGCTGCTGCGGAGTGCTTCATGAGGATGGGGCCGGATGTGGCTTCCATTGATGATATTGCCGGTCTGCTTGGGTCTACAAAGGGGCGTGTTTACCACCATTTTCGCTCCAAGGGTGAGCTGCTTTATGCCGTGCGCCTGCGCTCTGTTTCCTTGCTTATGGAACGGGTTAGCCCCATTGCAGCGCAACACATCCCCCCTGTCGAGAAGCTACGCGCCATGTCCATTGCCCATGTGCTGCGCATCCTCAAGTTCCTGAGCTATCACCGCGTTGTCAGCGAAGACACTCGCATGTTTTTTCGTGGTGCGGCCAAGCCTCATGAAACACAGATGATCGAGCAAATCATCGAAATGCGCCGTGCCTATGAGAACCTGTATCGCGGTGTGCTGACAGAAGGCATTGAGGCTGGTGTGTTTGCAGAGCAATCAGTCTCCATCACCCTGCACTCCATCATCATCCTGATGAACGGCCCATGCTTCTGGTATTCTCCACGCGCCGAGCAAACCGACAAGGATCTGGAAGAAATCGCCCGCAGCGTTTCTGACCTGGTGCTGCGTGCCGTGGTGGCTGATCCGGTGCTGCTGGAAGAGACTTAATCCCCGCTTAAAGAGGGGATATCTCGTTTGCGTTGAAATGTGCGTTGCTTTGCGCGATTTAGCGTTTTTCTGCGTTGCTATGTTTTTACGGGTTAGGCCGGCTAGGCGCTTCAGTCTGCGTGCAGACGATCCAGCAAAGGGCATTGCAGATTGCCGCTGGCGCAGTTGCCCATGAGCTCTTCGAGCGCTTTTTCCAACTGTCGAAGGCTCTCGATTTTTTCCCGAACAGACTCCAAATGCGCCTTGCTCATGTCATGGGCGATTTTGCAGTTCTCGTCTTGCTGCTCACCGAGGCTGAGAAGCACTTGTGCATCTTTGATGGTGAACCCCAGATCCCGGCAGCGTTTGATGAAGCGTAACTGCCCGATCTCCTTTTCGGAGTAAGCGCGCCGTCCGTTATCCCCGCGGGCAGGTTTGATAACTATGCCTTCGCGCTCGTAATAACGGATCGTTTCAATAGCAACGCCACTGCGCTTAGACGCTTCGCCAATCGCGAACATGTGATCACTCCTGCCTTGATCCTGTAGTTACTACAGCATTTATAAGCATGCGGCAGAACCATCACAACTGCGATGACGAATGGATTTGCCGATGAAGACCTTTTTAAAAATGAACCATGCAGGCTCCTTTGCCTCACTGGGAGTAGCCACCTGCTGCGTGCTCCCCATTGCTTTGATGCTTGCGGGCCTTGGTGGCGGTTGGTTAGCCGTTTTTGGCAAAATTGCCGCGGCCAGCTATTTTGTGCTGAGTGCGTCCTCTTTGCTGCTGCTGGCCGCGTGGGGCACTGCTCTCTATCGCGGTGCACTAGGCCAACTGCAGTGGCATTTGCTGGTGAGTACACTCGTGACGGTGCTGGCATGGGCAATCGTTTTGAACGAGACCGCAATAAACGACCACCTGATCAGCCTGATGTGATGCTATGACAGAAACAGTTATCCTAGAAAGCACAGTAACTTGCCCGGAATGCGGGCACAGCGAAACTGAAACCATGCCAACAAACGCCTGCCAGTGGTTTTATGACTGCAAAGCCTGCGGAACTTTGCTGAAGCCTCTCCCCGGCGATTGCTGTGTCTACTGCTCCTACGGCACAGTCCCATGCCCCCCAATCCAACAAGACAAAAGCTGCTGCGGATAGGGCATTACTCAGCAAGGGCTGTTGTCGTGGTATTGCGATTCAGATAGTGATTTGGACCGATCCTCTGAACCCATACAGGTTTTAGATGCGAAGGTTGATTGTTACTGGTGCAAACGGAACAGGCAAAAGTTTTGTCGCAGCTCGTATGAGTGCTGCGCGTTCCGAAATACCGTTGGTGTCTTTCGATGCAATCAAATTGACAAGTAACTGGCAACAACGACCAAGATCAGAAATCGACACGGCCCTGTCGCAACTCGTGGCAACCGATGCCTGGATCCTTGAAGGTGGGCCAAGTCTTTTGCCGCTGGCCCTTCCACGAGCGGATGCTGTTGTCTGGCTTGATCCACCTGAGCTGGTAAGGACATGGCGCCTGATAACGCGTCCGTGGCGCAACATTGGCAAAACCCGCCGGGAACTGCCTGCAGGAAACTCGGACTGGCCGCTTCAGCAATACCGCTTCGCAGTTCGCAGTCTCAAAAATGGTTCAAGACTTCGCCGCAGTATCAGCACCTGTTTCGAAAGTGCCACAAACCAGTGCGTTTGGCATTGCCGAAACCAACGCGATATCGAAACCGCGCTCCATGATTGGCAAGCTTCTGACTGAAGAATAGGCTAGTCCTCAACCCGATCCTTCTCGTAGGTTTTCGCAACTGGGAATTTGGGTAGCCAGGTTTCGCGGCGGGTGGTCCAGAGTTCATAGGTTGGGGTCATCTGGTTGGGTTCGTCCAGAGCGCCCAGATGGACCTCGACTTCGCCTTCACTGGTTGAATAGACGGAAGACCCGCATTTTGGGCAGAAGAAGCGGCCCTGATAGGCGTTCACTTCGCCCTCAACACTGACCTTCTCCTCAGGGTAGACCGCCGAGGCATGGAAAACGGCGCCGTGGTGTTTACGGCAATCGAGACAATGGCACACTCCAACCCTGTCCGGCTCTCCCGTCGCCACAAGGCGAACTGCGCCACACAAACATCCACCTGTGACCTGTTCCATCCAGATTCTCCCCCGGTTATCCGGCGGGCAGGGTACTGTGAAAATGGCCTAAGACCAACTACCCCCGCACCATCATCCATCTTACGATGAGAGCGGCTACGATCATTTCCAGCCAGGCCAGTGGCAAGGCGGTCAGGACGATTTGGGTGGTGGCCAGGTTCATGTTCCAGAGGCCGAGCCAGAGGATGACGAAGATTGTTGCCCAGATTGCGCTGCCTGCGTAAAGTGCGTTGCGGATGGTTGGGCCGAACCGTTCCAGCAGCACCCAGCTGAGGCCGGTTGCTGCGAGCACCAGCACTGTGTCCCACACGCCCCAGATCATAAACACCGGCAGGTTCATGGGGGCCACGTCCTGAAGTTGCGGAAGTGAGCTGCGCATCAACGGCATGACGAAGGCGAAATAGCGAAAGACCTCGGAAGCGTTGATCCAAAGCAGGTTTAGCAGCAGGGCGAGCCAGAAGGCTCCTTTGAGATTTGAGGGAGCAATAGCAGTCATGGGGCCGAAATCCGTGTTCTGATGGTTTCTAAAAAATGTCTGGTGCTGGCGCGCAGAAAATCACCGTCTTGGGTGAGGCGGGAGGTGGACCAGAGGCCGTTGGTGAACACCACCAGCACCCCCGCAAGCAATTCCAGCTCTTCAGCGCTCAGTTGGTGCGGTGCAGGCGTTTCGTTGCGCAACGCATTGAGAAAACCCAGCTTGAGGCGGGCATTGTGTTCTTCCACCTTGGCCAGAATGTCCGTGTCGTGCGGCGCAACCTCGGTTGCTGAGTTGGCGACAAAGCACCCCGGGCCCGGAAGGCCTGTTTCCTCTGCCCGGCTGATCTGTGCTTCAAAGTAGTTTGCGACTTGCTCCAGCGTTGCATCAGGCTGCTCTACCTGAGTGAACGCCGGTGAGACAACGAGGTCCTGATAGCGTTGGAAACACGCGAGGAACATCTGCTTTTTGCCGCCGAATACGCCGTAAATGGCGTGACGGGTGGCTCCTGTTGACTTCACAAGGTCATCCATGGAGGAGGCATGGAAGCCGTTCTCCCAAAAATGCTCCAGTGCGCGGTCGGTCAGGTTCTGTGTGGTTATGTTGGCTTTTCTTGGCATGACTCAGTTGATAGCAGAATGAACGTTCTGAATCAAATCCATCCCACAGGAGACGGTGATACTGGCAAGCAAGCAGACGATCACTCAGCCTTCATCCCACCTATGAGAAGCACTAGGCCAACAAGAACGAATTGATGGATTTGGAATGGTGGCTTTGAAGAAGATGGTGGTTTGGCCTGCAGCGGCGTTGTTGGTGCTGGTGCTGGCCGGGTGTGGCTCGATTGAAGATGACTACGAGATTGCACGGTTTGAGGCCGTGGATGGAGAACTGGTGATGAATGGAGTCATCAGCTCGTCCACGCCGATTGATTTGCGGGCGGCTTTGGATGAAAACCCGAAGATCAAGCGCATCGTTATGGTGGATGTGCCGGGTTCCGATGATGATTACGCCAATCTGGAGGCGGGCCGCATTGTTCATGCACGCGGGCTGACCACGGTTATTCCGTCAAACGGTATTATCGCGTCTGGTGGGACGGACTTCTTCCTTGCGGGTAAAAAGCGAGTTGTGGTGAAGGGCGCGCGCATTGGTGTGCATTCCTGGAGTGCTGAGGATTACAACGCGTTGGACTTGTCCAAAACGCATGAGGAGCACGAGAAGTATCTCAAGTATTACAAAAACATTGGCATCGATCCGCTGTTCTACTGGTACACGTTGGAAGCCGCGCCGCCAGAAGATGTGCATTGGATGACCGACAGCGAGATGAAGCGCTACAAGGTCGGCACCCAATACGCCTCCCGTCCATAAGGGCTTTTAGCGACACAAACATACATCACGGGTCACGTAACAGTGGTCCGTGATGCTTCCGCTCTTGCATCCCTCTCAAACGCTTTTTAAGGATACTCTTATGAGCTTAGGGAGCCTGTGATGACTGGGACCGATCTTCAAACCAAAGGCATGCTGTGTGATCCGGGGGATCACTTCAAAGGTATCTATGAAGTGGAGCGCAAATACGCTGTTGCCGATCTTGAAGTGATCCGCAGTCAGCTGGAAGCGCGTGGAGCCGTGCCCTTCACCCTTGGCAATACCGAGCAAGACATCTTTTATGACCTTGCAGACAGGCGCCTTGCCAACAACAACCAGCAACACGTGCTGCGTGTCATGCGCCCGTCAGGCCGTGCACTCTGGATCAGCAAAGGGCCGGGGCCGGACAAATGTATCTCCATGGATATGGCAGATGCAGATCAGACGAACGCCATGATTCTGTCTTTGGGGTTTGAGGAGGTCGAGCGGCTGGAAAAGAAGCGCGACATCTACTTTCTCGGCAAGTTCCACATCACGCTGGATGAAGTCCCTGACCTTGGCCGTTTTGTTGAACTGGCTATCATGACAGATGACGCCGACATGCTATCTCAGCACGAGCAGGAGATCGGCGAACTGGCCAACAGCTTCAACCTCTCCTCAAACGCCCTGCAAACCCAATCCTACCGCGCCATGCAGCAGGCTTTGAAAAAGGCCTGAATTCATTTCAGGATTTACTGATTTAGCTTTAAAACACACCCATTTGCGGGGTGTGTACTGTGGGCCTGTGCGCATCCATTTGAAAACTATGGTGTTCATACCCGTAAGTAATTGTGCCCGTTTTTCTATTCTTGAAGGCCGAAAATATTCGCAAGGGTAATACTGGGGTTAAGTTTCGCTGTTTAGTTGATACTAAAATTATGCACTAGGTATAAATGCATAATGAATTTATTTTTGGAATAGTTATGAGTGGAATATTTAATGCAATCAGAGTGGACCTATATACGTGACGGTCATTTCAGAAAGTACTTTGACGCATCTGCTCCACTCTACGTAAACAACGAAAACGTCTCTGCTATAATTAGCAATATTGAATACAACCAAGAGCTTCAGGTTCGGATTGCCAAAATACTTCCAAAACGGGATTTTAGCGCTTGTTATACTTCTTTTAGAAACGAAGCCTGCACGATATCCGGAAATTTTCTTTTACAAGGCTCGTTGGTTGCAACAGTCTCCGGGGTTGGGCAATTTAGTCTGAGTGCGGATCGGGCTAATTTTGTCAGATACGGCCCCTCTACCACCAAATTTCAGATTGCGCGCGGCACCGACCTGCAGTTGCTCTCCTATTCAATTTCAGAGGAGTTCCTCGCACGGGCTCTTGAAGACGACATTCCTGCCACGTTCCTTCCGTTTCTGAAACGAAGCGAGCCGGAGTTTAACCTGTTGGAGTTTCGCCCGACACCAGAGATGCGGCGGCTTGTGCGGTCTGTGATCAGCAGTCCGCTGGTTGGGACCATGCGGAACCTGTTTATTGAAGGTGCTGTGCTGCAATTGCTGGCACTGAAAGCCAACTTTCTCAGCAATCAGGTATCCGCTGGCGGAATGCTTAACGAGTACGAAGTGGCGAGTGTGCAGCGAGCCTACAAGCTGCTGATGGGCAGCCTCAGCACGCCGCTGTCTTTGAGTGATCTGGCGTACAAAGTGAACCTTGGTGAGAAGCGCCTGAACAGCGGTTTCAAGAAGATTTTCGGAGGGACGGTTTTTGAGGTCTACCGCAATGAGCGGCTGGAGATTGCACGCAAAACGATTGAGCAGAGCGATGCCTCGCTCTCTAAAATCGCGCAGCACATTGGCTATCGCCACTACAACAATTTCATAAGCGCGTTCACGCGGCAGTTTGGGGTGTCTCCTGCAAAATACCGGAGGCATTCGCGGGATAATAAAAACACGGAATAGGTCATTAATTTAAAAATACGGGGTGAGGCGGAGAGGGAGTTCAACGGGTCAATTAACTGGCATCAGATCAGACCTGCCCGTTGGCACCCCGTCTCTGTACTCAGGAATAGCATGTAGAAAAAGGATCGAGGCTATGCCCCAAGACAACCCTCGGCAACAGCAGCAACTGGTTGAGCCGGGAAGCATTCGTGTTCCAGGGCTAACGGTGAGAGAAAATCCGCGTATCAACCGCATTCAGTTTGTGTTTGATGAGCAACCCAGCGAGGAGATCTGCCGGATCTTAAAGAGCAATGCGTTCCGCTGGTCGCGTCATGAGGATGCCTGGCAGCGGCAACTCAGCCTGACCAGCCGCAAAATTGCAGTAAAAGCCCTGCTGGAAATCAAAGCCCTCGCGACAACTGCCAAGCGGGCACGGTGAGGGGAATCGCACGCCTCTACTTTGTCGCCTGCTCTCCCGTTTCTACCCACCATACGTGCATGGCGTGGTATCTTGACATTGGTGCATTCGCACCGCCATCATTCTTCTAGTTTTAGCTACTTGAGGTGGTTTGCCTTTATTTGCGGGCAATGAAACTGCTTTAAGCCGTTGGTCCTGCGTGTTTGTCTCAGGCATTTTCTTGGGGCAGCTCGTAACCTGCACCAAAGCATTGGGGTGAAGATGATTGAGATACCAACACTTCTTGAGGCGCGGTCTGTTCAATCCAAGCGATTGACCACGCGGGTGCTGTTTTCCGGCCCTGAGGATGGTGTGCCGATCTTCTTCATTCATGGTAGCCTTTCTGCGGCCACATGGTTTGAAGAAACCATGCAGCGCTTGCCGAAGTTTTTCCGTGCCATTGCGCCAGATTTGCGCGGGTATGCAGGCGCTGACCCTGCCGCAGTGGTGGATGCAACCCGTGGCACCAGGGATTTTTCCGATGACCTTGCCGCGCTGATGGACGAGCTGGGGATTGAGGCTGCGCATATGGTTGGCCACTCGCTCGGCGGCGGTGTGCTCTGGCAGTTTCTTGCCGATTATCCGCAGCGAGTGCTGTCGCTTACGCAAGTCAGCCCGTCCTCTCCCTTTGGCTTTGGGTGCTGCAAAGCGGATGGCTCGCCGTGTTTTGAAGACGGGGCAGGCAGCGGGGCTGCGGCGGTGAACCCTGAGTTTGTAAAGCTGCTTATGGGCAAAGACAGCAGTACGGGGAGTGATTTTTCTCCACGCAACATCCTCAATACGTTTGTCTGGAAGCCGCCCTTCCAGCCCACGCGGCTAGGCGATTACATGACAACCGTGTTTGCGCAGCATACCGGCGACAAATCCTATCCGGGAGATGTGGTGCCCTCGCCCAATTGGCCGGGTATCGCGCCGGGCCGTTATGGCAGCACCAATGCACTTGTACCCACCCGTCAGGCAAACCCTCTGGGGTTCTGTGATGTTGAGGCCAAACCGCCTGTGCTTTGGGTGCATGGCGCGGATGATCTTGTCGTCTCTGATGCCTCTATGTTTGATCTGGGCTCATTAGGCAAACTCGGTTTCCTCCCCAGCTGGCCCGGCGAAGAGGTCTTCCCACCCCAACCGATGGTCACCCAAACCTCCGAAGCGCTGGATCGCTATGAGGCAAATGGTGGAAGCGTTGAGCGGTATGTGGTCAGGAACTGCGGCCACACCGCCTACATCGAAAAGCCGGAGGAGTTCGACGCGGTGTTCCATGCTTTCCTGATGAAACATGTGAGTGTGACTGAGGCGAGTTGAGGGTGTGAGCTGAAGCGGTGCTCAAGACTAGTAGATCTCGCCCATTAAATTAAACCAGTGATAATAAGCTAGATAAATCATGATGTTGTCGGTCTGTTCCGGTCAGCATACGCTCTCCTATACCACCCCTTTGTGAAGCAGCAGCACGCGCCAGTCCGTGCAATCGGAGAGGTTAGGCACTCCGACAGAAGCAAAGCCTGGTCAAAGGAGGTGGTGGTTAGGTGAGATTTGAATTGAGGTTCAAAGTAAAAAGAGCCCGAAGACGACTGGCAGTCTACTTTCGGGCCCTCTTTAGGATAACCTAACAACCGGAGCGGGGAGTTAGCGCTTCCCGTTCCACTTGCCTAATATAACGCGTCTTCCTTAAGCCTTCAAGAAACCTGAAGGGCAGTAAGCCCCCTGAATGCTGAGAGGTCAGTGTGCTGCTATCGTGACTTTAGCTCCCTATAACGGCAGAGATGCTCTGTATGTATGCAGGCGATACTCTCAGCTTTGATGCCGGTGAGGCCAATATTAGGGGGGAGTGTTATGTGGGTTGGAAACGGTGAGTTTGATAGCTACGGGTATTTAAAAACCGCGTTTATCAAAGGACAGATGGACGGAGAGCTGAAGCCGGATATGTGCTATCGGATTTTTGATAGGGGCGGTACAAACACTTCTCAGCAGTTTCATTTTGTGCCCGTTGATATGAACGGAAATGAGTTAGGGCCTTCTGTCCTCAATACTGCTGGGAATATTGTTTACTCCATTTGGGCGAAGGGGCATCTTTCGCAAGACTGCAACATCAGCAATCTGTTCATGGCGTGAGTTTTGAAAGCGGGCCTACAGTCCCTCTACAAACTCCTCAAACTCAGGGTGTTCCTGCCAGGAGCCGTCGGGCCAGAGGGCTTTCATGGCTTTGACGATGGGATCGCTCCAACCTTGCTTGCCTTGAGATTGGGCATCCAAAAGTTCGTCGCCGATCAAGCCGGGGCAAGACCGCTCAAGCACTTCGATAAGGGCTTTGGCCTGCGCCAGATCCTTGGCGATTTTTGTGGTTGTATGGGCTCGTTTCTGCGAAAGGATGAGCTTGTGAACCGCATAACGCGCAGGGCGTGGCACGAAAACTGGAATACCTGCGCCAAAGGGCAAGGCAGCCGGAGAAGCATCGTCAATCAGCCAAGCCAGATATTGCAGGCTCATAGCTCCCGCATCCAGCCCCTGCAGCTCCAACGGTTGCTTTTCGCCGCGCTTGCGGGTTGGGGTCAGCAAGTCCACCACAAATCCGATGCGAGAGCGGAAACGGGCCGGCTTGGCGCGTCCATCCAGCTCCGGAATAGGCTCAAAACTCGGGTCGGCGTCTTTCAGGATCGAGAGCATATCGATGCCCTCATCTGCCTTGATGGCCAATGAGGCGGCTACGAGATCTGCGTCATCCGTCGCCAGCTGCGTGGATGGCAACGTACATCCCAACAGCAGCGGGTAGCACTGATAGGCCAGTGTACCCACCAGAATGGCGCCATTGCGGAATAGGCCATGATAGGCCATGGCATCCAGCACACGGCCCGCATAGCTGTGTGTCGACAGAACGCCGACTTTGTTGAGTACGCTCAGGTCCTTACGCCGGGCTCGCGCCCGCTCGCTGGCATACTTGATCTGCTCAACCTTCGCCTGCGTTTCCGGTTGCAACGCTGGCCCCACATACAGGCTCTTGCGCCCGGCACCGACCGGCATCTTGACGAAAACGTTCTCAACATTCCCCTTCGCCTGCTGATAAACCGAGCCCCGCAAAGCCCTGCTGTCATCATGCGTTTTCTGAATATAATCGGCGGCGAGATTCTGATAGGCGAGAGGAAGATCTGTCATATAGGCAGTATAGACAGTTTGCTCCTAAAGTGTCTATACCATTATATAGTTCCAGATGTAATGAGGCTGGAACCAATGAAATCGATTTTCCTAAGTAATGAACTGCGTGGCTTATTATAATTCATGTGAATTATACATGTATTATGATAGAATAATTGCAGCTTTGATCGCGTTATTTTCTTTGAAATAGATTCCGTTGTCAGGTTTGCTGCAGACTTTCGATGAAAGTGCATGATGCTCTTCTGCAGACTCGGATTTACCGAGATGTCCCATTATTTCCAGAGAGGGACAGAAACATGAATTCTGTTGATTTAAATACTAGCAGTGTTCAGCTGTTCGAAACACAAAACGCTGTAGAGCGACCTAGTTCGACTCTGGCCTATTTTGAAGCAGATGAGAGTTTCAAGAGCTTTCGGGTTGACGCTGCTAAAGGCATCTTTGAGCCTGCTCCCCTGGATGCAGAAGCTGCAGACAAGGTTTACGCTGAGATATTTGAAAGAGATTGGTCAGAGGAAAAGCTTATATTTGATGCTTCTGAACTTAACATGGAGCTGATGCCTCTTCGTATCGAGTCTATTTTGATGAAGGCACATGCGGAGATAGCAAACAGATCTGGTGATTATTCGGGTTTTGTTGATCAGCTTTCCAAGTTTCAAGAAAACGTTCAGGCAATACTTGCAGATGGCATCGAGTTTAATCCTGATAACCCGTATCTCGAGAATGATGACATTCGTGAGCAACTGGAGAGCATTTTTCCGGGCAGCACGGATGGTGAGCCAAACGATCAGACAAACACCCTGACCTGGATCCTCAATGGAGAAGCTGCAGAAAATGCAGGCATGGCAGGGATCAACGTTCTCACCTTTGATTTCTCAGAGATGTTGGCAGGTGATACTGCCGACGTGGCTGTAAGCGTTCTGGCAGAGGCATTCATCAATTGGAACGCTGCGTTTGAGGATGTTTACGACAGTATCGGTTCTGCTCGTGATGCTCAGATTGAGCTGCTGTCCCAGCCAGAAGGCCCTGTTGATGCTGAAGTTGCGGCGGAAATTAACAAGGACATGAATTTAGATCTGGCGCGCGAGAAAGCGCAGCATGTTCAGACTGAGCTCGCCAAACAGGTCTTCTCATTGGTCAATGCGACATCTCCAAGCGCTCTGGCGTCCTTCAGCTTGTAAAATATTGGAGAAGCTGCGCCTGCTGCTGGCGCAGCTCTGAAGATCTGGATGCTCAGAATTGGTATAGACATTTTGATTTGAGAATGTCTATACCGATAGCCACATGACCAATCTTCCCGAACCCCCAAATGCTTTGAGTGTAGAAACAACCTATACTTGCAATATAGGATCCTCTCTCCAAATATTGTTTAGGTCGGGAAGAGGGGAGGAGCTATTGGAAAATGAAGGCGGAAAGAAGAGGCTTAGTAAAACGCTTGTGGTTACAGGCTTACTTGGCTGGCTTCTTGTCATTTGGGAGTTTCTGTATTTTCTCACACGCGTTCCCATCCTCATTATACTGGGAACAGGTGCAACCTTCTTTGCTCTCGAAAAGGTCTTAGATGTCGTGCTTGGGCGTATCTTCAGAAGAAAGCCCAAGCAATAAATCCCCCATAAACGCACTTATAATTAGACACCCACACTCCACCTTTGAATGGCTGACGGGGCTTGGCAAGTTCTGTTAGGCTTCTCCTGAATTTCAGGGGAGGGGTTTATGGCGGTTGGTTTTGAGGTTGAGGGGACGACGGCGGTTATTACGCTGGATAGACCTGAACGGCGCAATGCGGTGGATGGGGAGACGGCGCAGCTGCTGGTGGATGCCTTTACCCGCTTTGATGAGGACGACAGCCTCTCCGTTGCCGTGTTCACCGGGTCTCAAGGCACGTTCTGCGCGGGGGCTGACCTTAAAGCCATTTCAGAAGGCAAGCTTAACACTCTGCAAGAGGAAGGCGACTTCGCGCCGATGGGCCCGTCTCGAATGCGGCTATCAAAACCAGTGATTGCGGCGATTGAGGGCCATGCAGTGGCTGGCGGGTTGGAGCTGGCGCTTTGGGCGGATATGCGCGTTGCCGGAAAATCTGCAGTGTTTGGTGTTTATTGCCGACGGTTTGGCGTGCCACTGATTGATATGGGTACCATCCGCCTGCCGCGTTTGATCGGCCAATCCCGTGCTGCAGATATGATCCTGACAGGACGCAGTGTGAGCGGTGAGGAAGCCGTGGCCTTTGGCCTCGTCAATCGCCTCGTGGAAGACGGGGAGGCTCTCACCAAGGCGAAGGAACTGGCGGCGCATATGGCGCAATTTCCGCAAATGTGCATGCGCAGTGACCGGCTCTCCATGTTTGAGCAGTGGGATATGACAGAAGCAGAGGCGATCAGGAACGAGATGCGGCGCGGCCTTTCGGTAATCTCCAGCGGAGAGACCGTTTCCGGCGCAACGGCTTTCAGCCACGGCAAGGGACGCCACTGGGTTGACGTGGAAAGCTGACGAGCACATTGATTGCGACTGGGTAAACGCAGGCTGCACAATTTTGCGGGCCTCGCTAAGACTGCCTACACCTAAACTCAAATAAACATTACTTAGCGGAAGGCATTTTTCTTCGCATGATATATTGTGTCTCTCAGGACCGATTGTCGGAGGAATGCCGTGCCTGCCCAACCCCAAAACCCCGCTGGAAATCAGGAAAACCTGCCGCCAGAGCAAGAGCAATGGCTGGATGCTGTGGAACGGGCATTGAATGTCCGGCTGGGTGAGATCCCTCCGCAAGGTGACAATGCCGTTGAAGACATGATTGTTGATGGGCCTGAGGAAGAGCGCGGCGAGTTTATGGCCATCGTTGAGGATGAAGAGCAGGAAAACATCGAGGAAGGCATTGAGCGACGGCCCACGCACGATCAGCAAGGCCGCATTATCGAAGAGCAAGGCGAGTTTTTGGCGCTTGGAGATGATGAGGACGAACGCGACATTGAGCGGGGTGTTGAGCAGCGCGGTGTAGACTTGCGGCAACCGGAAATCCCGTTTGAGGCCCCGCCGCCTTACGATCCTCCGCCACCTTATGAAGCGGGCGAACAGGAGGATATGGATGACGAGGAATTTGAGGAACTGGAACGGCCCGAGCATCGCGAGTTGCACCAGCATGATCCGCAGCCAGGAGAGGGCGAGCAGCCACCGGAAGGCCGGGTTTACAACGAGATGCCGCAGGCAGGCAGTTCGATCCGCCTGAACCGGAAAAATGATGGCACCATGGTTATTGATCGACGCTCTGTTCCAGCCACGATTAAAGCCAAACGGGAACGCAGTTTAGGTCGGCGTGATAAGGTGACTTATGAACCTACTGAACATTCGATGAATGTGGAGGGTCTGCTCACACCGCCCAATAAGGTTGACAACGAGCGGCTGCAAAGTGTGTTCGCGAGTGGTGCAACAGGATACCTGCAAAAGTTCCCGGATATTGAAGATTCCGCTATTAAGCGATGCCATGCGATGGAAGAGGCAAATGGTTCATTGCAGTTTGTTGGTGCCGATCAGATTGTGCATGAGACCAAAATCCTGACCGCTCTCTCTCATTTCAAAGATGCGAAGGGGGCAGAGAATATCATCGAATATCGAGGCTCTGGCATTTCGCAGTTTGGTGATCCGTTCCTGATCATGGAAGAAATGAATGGCGGCACACTTGCAAATCGTATCCCTGATGATCGCGGTCTGGAAGAACCGCAACTGAATGATTTTGCAAAGGGCGTTCTCTCAGGCATGGCGTTTTTGCAAAATCGGAACATCATTCATCAGGACCTGAAGGCTGATAACATCTTGTTTCGCGAAAATGACAGCACTGTGCCGGTTATCAGTGATTTTGATACTGCCTCAGCACATGAGGGCATCGCCTCTGACCACGAAAATGGTCGGGACTTCGGCTACAGGAGAGGCGGTTCTCCCGATATTCAACCGCCAGAAGTATACGATGAAAATGGCCAGATGACTGGCAAGATCGACTCCTGGAATGGCGGAGTTCTGATGTTACAAGCGGCAATCGGTAATGAGGGGCGACAAGCTTTCCTCGATGAAACCGCAGAGTTTCGTACACAAGACGGACGCAGAGATCAGGGGCTTTATGATGCTTTTCTTGAGCCGCGCATCGCAAATGTACCGCCAAACATTCAGGCCGTGATTAAAGGACTTCTGAAGATCGATCTGAATGAGCGAATGACCGCTGAGCAAGCATTGGCGTTGATTGAAGATCAGCCAGAGGATGAGCAGCAGTAGCTGCAATTCTTACTATTTTGGTAGGGCCGCCTATACGTTGTTTTGCCTGTTTGCTTTTCAGCGCATAGGCGAACAACGATACTTCCCGATACTGCAGGCTGAAACGAGGAGATCTCGAGTGGTTCGCAAGGCTGGTGACGTTTTCCGAGGTGACAATGGCTGACTATGACACGTGGATGAGAGCTGTCGCCAGAGTCCTGAGCATTGATCTGCCGCCAGCACAAGCTGCAGCGGGCTCCGCAAACGCACGTGAAACGCCTCCGGATAACAGCCCCATCAAGGTGCAAACCAAACCAGACGGAACCATGGTTATTGAGCCGGATTCCGTGCCCTCAGCCTTTCAGCATGGCAACACCAGCGGTGGCAAACAGTCCTATGGCAACATGTTTGGCATTTCTGAAGAGCATGCCATGGACGTGACAGGCAAGGTCAGTCCTCCTGTCACAGGCGGTGCGGCCAATGCGGAAAATGTGCTGTCTTATGATGCGTCTGGCGTGGTGCAGGACTATCCGTACATGGAAGATGCTGTGATCAAGCGGCCAAACGCGTATTCCGCTGGACCGGATTCCCCGCCCACCTTTGTCGGGGCTGAGCTGTTGGTGCACGAAGCCAAGATCCTCACCGCACTTGGTGAGTTTGATCAGGCGCCCGGCAGCGAGAATATTTTGAAGCTGAAAGGTGCAGGCCTGACAGAGTTCGGGGAGCCATTCGCCATCCGTGAAAAACTGAAGGGTGGGTCACTGGATGACCGTCTCCCAGAGGATAAAGGCATGGATGAAGAGCCGCTCAACGACTTCGCCGGAGGCCTTCTGGCCGGAGTTTCGTTTTTGCAAAAGCGGAACATCTTCCATCAGGATCTGAACATCGACACCATTCAGTTTCGTGAGGAAGACAGCACAGAACCGGTGATCACCAGCTTTGACTATGCAACGGCGCATGAGGGGGTTGCCGCTGATTGTGAGGATGGCCAGCATTTTGAAATGGAGATAGGCGGTACGCCAAACAACCAGCCGCCTGAACGGTTTGTTGATGGAGCGGAGCTGTCTTCTAAGGTCGATTCCTGGGCAGGTGGCCTTGTGCTTGTTGCGGCAGCTGCTGGCAAAAATGCGCAGCAGGAGCTGATTGATGAACTTCAGGAATTCCGCAGTGGCAGCAGCAATGATCAATCTTTGCTGGATGAAAAGCTGGAAGCGCGGTTGGACGGCACACCGGACAACATCAAGGGCGCGATTAAAGGATTACTGAAGCTATCTCCGGAAGAGCGCTTGTCAGCTGAGGAGGCTTTGGGTGTTGTCGGCGAACGCGCAGAATAAGGCAGACGTGAAAATTTATTCCTGAATGCAGCTAGTAGTACAGGCTCGTTAGATTATTCTTCTGCCAAAGGCCCTGATTGCGCTAAACGCTTTTATGCACTATGCCAAGAATATACGCATTCTTGGGGGCGTTTCGGGAGGAAACCATGACAACCGCTGCTGCCAATTGGATCGATCGATTCCAAGGCCTTTCCAAGCTGGAAAATCACATCAGGGACATTCTGGTTAATCGTAGCACCATTGTCTCTGTGCCTGCCGACACCATCATCTTTGGTCCTGGTAAAGCCCCGGAAAACCTCCTGCTTTTGCTTTCAGGTTCCGTGCGCGTGCAGCAGCTTTCTGAAGGTGGACGCGAGATCATTCTCTACCGTGTGCATGCAGGCGAAAGCTGCGTGCTGACGACGGCCTGTCTGCTGGCCTATGAGGATTACTCAGCAGAAGGCATCGCGGAGACAGACACGCAAGCGGTCGCTATTCCGCGCATGGTGTTTGATGATCTCATTGCCCAATCCGAAACCTTCCGCCGCTTTGTGTTCTCCGCTTACTCCAAGCGCATTACGGACCTGTTTCTGGTGATTGAGGAGATCGCGTTCCAGCGCATGGACATCCGTCTTGCGCAGAAACTGTTGGAACTTGCTGGCAGCAGCAAACAAGTGGTCACTACGCACCAGCAAATGGCAGCAGAACTGGGTACTGCGCGTGAGGTGATCTCCCGCCAACTGCGCGAGTTTCAGCGCCGTGATTGGATCACCCAGTCCCGCGGAACCATCGAGATTGTTGACCGCGCCGGACTGGAAGTTCTGGCGAAAGCCTAGAGCGGATTCCAAAAAAGAGATTCCGGTGTTCGGATGAGAATACGCGTAATAATAAGGATTTAGAGCTTAGCGCGTGAATGCACATAAACGCGACATGTTCAAAATCTTCAGAGTTTAAGAGCAACCCTCGGATCGCGAGCCATCCATTTTACGAGGAACTTCTTTTCCAGCTCATAGTTATGGTCTTGGTGTGCTTTGTCCAGATCAATGTGATTGGTGTTTGTTGCGGTAGCAAAAAAGTCAAAACCATAAACATCTATCTGCCCGTATCCGCCAAGTTCCTCCAAGAGGCAAAGAAGCACAAAGCCGGTACTTGTCTTTCTGGTGGTGCGGTTAAGATAGCGTTTGAGCTCAGTTTCTTTCAGCAGGTAAACGATGTCGGTCTGTTTTACCAACCACTGAGGAAGAGAAAAACTCCTGTTGGCAGGTGTCCAGATAACCCGTTGTATTTGCTTGCTATAGACGAAACTCTTGGGAACACTCATGCTTGTCGCGACCCAGGATAGTTTTTGTCCATGGCTGCTCGTATGAGGTATTGCTCCGCGATTTAGCCTGATGACAAGATCATGTGCGTCAATCTCTGCACCATATTGCTTTTCGCTCAGTGAACGCGCGTTTCCTACAACAGCGATACGTTTTCCAGCGATATCATCTCTCAGCTGTTGTTTGGAAACATACCCCTTAAAAAGCTTCATGCGCAGCAGCCGTAAAATGTGTTTACGCTTTGCAAGTGAGTTGGCGCGCCTTCGCTGACGATAGACCTTTTTCAGGTCTTGACGCCCCTTTTGAGACAACTGCCAGGTGATGTAAAACTGCTGATCGTTCGTAGCACTTCGAAGGACGTCAACATAAGGGAAGTACTCAGAGAGTTTGTCGAGCCACCACGGGGAGGGCTTCACTGTACAGTGGGCGTTCGAACCGTCTGGAAGTAGAGCTGTCGCATAGAGCGTCGGGATGTGAAAGATAACTTTCTCTGATTTTGCTCTGATGTCTTTAAGAACAAGATCCAGTTCGGTTTCCGGTACATGCTCCAATACATCGGTATTCAGAACAAGGTCGAACTTCCCTTGAGGATTGCTACAATACTCAGGAATTGACGGATCGTATCGGTGTGCTTCGCTTTTAAGAAGTGTGGCCACGTCATCAATAAGTGAGCTTTTCCCACAGCCATAATCGAGAATGGTTTTGGGTCGAGCATCCGCAGCCAGCGGCAATATGATATCCATCATATAGGATGAAGATGTGCCGTATCCGGGGTTAGATCTATGAAGTTGAGCGTAAAGCTCGCGGTTTTTTACAGAAACTTCGGCCAACTGGAACCCCAACTGCTTTCTGGCGCACGCCTCGGGCAATCGAATCTTCCGGCTGTGCCCTTCAACGCTATGCTAGCCAGAAATTGGATCTCTGAAACCTATGGATTGTTCTGGGATAGCCAGCTGGCATTATGACTTTTGGGCATTTCGCATTGATTTTTAAGGCGCTTCGAAGAAAAGACGGGTTTGGAGCGGAGTTTGGTGACTTCGTCACTGAAGCCTTTGCGAAGACTCGTTATCCGTTAGGCCACGTACCTGGAGGACGAGACTATGATGGCTAACGTTGGAACTATTGATCGCATTCTTCGCTTTATTGTCGGTGTTGTGCTGATTGCACTGCCGTTGTCTACCAACATTTCTTTGTTTATGCAGCCACTTTTCTTTTATGGCGCAATCATTGTTGGCATTGTAATGCTGCTGGTTTCCGCCGTGCGGATTTGCCCGTTCTACTCCATTTTTGGAATTAAAACCTGCCGCGTTTAAGCATGTTTCCGGAGATCACAAACTGATTTCCGACAAAAAAATATAATAAGAAATGCTTAGGCGGCTGTGCAGGCGGTCGAACACGAAAACAAACAAGTGCACGTACCATCGACCGCCACTGCGCACGCGTTAACTTATTGAGGAAGTTATGACGAACTACCCCGTGAACATGGCTGTCGAGCCTGAAGTCAGGGCCTTTTTTGACCCCGGCACCAATACAATTAGCTATGTGGTGAAAGATCCTGCCTCATCTTCTGTTGCCATCGTCGATTCCGTTATGGACATCAACTATGCAGCAGGTCGCATCACCTATGACAATGCGGATGAGATCATCAAATACGTGCAGGACAATGGCCTGGCGGTTGAATGGCTGATTGAGACCCATGTTCATGCCGACCACCTCTCTGCTGCTCCGTATATTCAGGAGAAGCTGGGCGGCAAGATCGGCATTGGTGAGAACATCACCGTGGTTCAGGACACATTCGGCAAGGTGTTCAACGAAGGAACTGAATTCCAGCGCGACGGAAGCCAGTTTGACAAGCTGTTCAAGGACGGGGACAGCTATCAGATCGGCACCATGACTGCGTTTGCCATTCACACACCGGGTCATACTCCCGCTTGCATGGTTCACGTTGTGGGCAATGCGACGTTTGCGGGCGATACCCTGTTTATGCCGGATGGCGGTTCTGCTCGTGCGGACTTCCCGGGCGGGGATGCCGCAACGCTTTATGACAGCATTCAGAAGGTACTGTCGTTGCCCGATGAGATGCGCCTGTTCATGTGCCACGACTACGGCCCGAATGGCCGCGACATTGAGTGGGAGACCTCAGTGGGTGCGGAGAAAGAACACAACATCCACGTTGGTAAAGGCCACTCCCGCGAAGATTTCATCAAATTCCGCACCGAGCGTGATGCGCAGCTGGACGTACCAAAGCTGATCATTCCGTCTTTGCAGGTGAACATGCGTGCAGGTGCAGTGCCGACCGATGAGGACGGCGTTCCAATGCTCAAAGTGCCAGTCAACGCACTTTGA
>NZ_LCWX01000088.1:50418-72030 GCF_001431305.1 Pseudovibrio sp. POLY-S9 | reverse complement strand
TCTGATGATGTGAGGAGGGGAAACATCATGGATATTAAGAGTATCAGCTCATCACTTTCTGTCTGTCCGCAGATTACTGCACAAGACGTTCAGAAGATCGCGGACCTGGGCTTCCGCAGTATTGTTTGCAACCGTCCGGACGGGGAAGGTGCAGACCAGCCAGTGTTTGACGAGATTGAAGCGGCTGCGAAAAAGCTGGGTCTGGAAACACGCTATCTGCCGGTTATTTCCGGTAAGGTGTCTGACGAAGACGCCGAGGCCTTTGGCAAGGCCATGAACGAAATTCCGCGCCCTGTTCTGGCTTACTGCCGCACTGGCACGCGCTGTGCCACGCTGTGGTCTCTCAGCCAGGCTGAAACGCTGACTGTGGCCGACATTCTGGCAGCCACTAAGTCCGCTGGCTATGACATGGCAGGCGTTGTGCGCCGCATTGCCAATGGTGGCAAAACCCCAACGGACCGTGCAGATGCCTCGTTTGATGTGGTGATTGTTGGCGGAGGGGCTGCGGGTATCGCTGTCGCGGCGAGTTTGAAATCCCGAAAGAGCGATCTTGAGATCGCTGTCATTGATCCTGCTGATATTCATTACTATCAGCCGGGTTGGACAATGGTTGGCGGTGGCATCTTCAATGCCTCCCAGACCGCTAAAACCATGGGCTCTCTGATTCCACGAGGCGTGCACTGGCTCAAATCCGCGGTGGCCGCGTTTGAACCGCAAGACAATGCGGTCATTCTGGATGGTTGCCGCGTCGTGAAATACGACCGCCTTGTGGTGTGCCCCGGTCTGAAGCTGGACTGGCACAAGGTGGACGGGCTGGTCTCGACGCTTGGTAAGCACGGCGTGACCTCCAACTATCGTTACGATCTGGCACCCTACACGTGGCAACTGGTGAGCAACATGAAAGAGGGCCGTGCGCTCTTCACCCAGCCGCCGATGCTAATTAAATGCGCCGGAGCACGGCAAAAAGCGCTTTACCTTTCCGGTGATTACTGGCGCAAGCAAGGCGTGCTGAAGAACATCGACATTCAGTTCCACAATGCGGGTGGCGTGCTGTTTGGCGTGAAGGAGTATGTGCCTGCGCTGGAGAAGTACATCAACCTGTACAACGCAGACCTCAACTTCTTCAACAATCTGGTCGCCATTGATGGTCCTGCGAAGAAGGCCTGGTTTGACGTGGCCAAGCCGGACACGCCAGTTGAGCGGGTGGAAGTTGATTTCGACATGATCCACGTGTGCCCACCGCAATCTGCACCGGACTTCATCCGCGTCTCGCCACTGGCGGATGCTGCCGGATGGGTGGATGTGGATCAGATAACACTGCGCCACAAAACGCACAGCAACATCTGGTCGCTGGGTGATGTGATGAACGCACCCAATGCAAAAACAGCTGCTGCAGCTCGCATGCAAGCACCAATCGTTGCTGAAAACCTCGTTGCAGACATCGAAGGTCGCTCACAACCAGCGATGTACAACGGCTATGGCTCCTGCCCGCTCACCGTGGAGCGCGGCAAAATTGTACTGGCTGAGTTCGGGTATGGCGGAACCTTGCTGCCAAGCTTCCCCACATGGCTGCTGGATGGCACCAAGCCAACCCGCGCGGCGTGGATCCTGAAAGAGCAGATCCTGCCTCCGGTTTACTGGTGGGCAATGCTGCGCGGCAAGGAATGGATGATCAAGCCTGAGAAGGTTAGCGCAAGCTAAAATAAGCATTGCGGCCTTTGCTGAATTACTATCATGTGTCCGGGGGAGCTGCTTCCCCGGATTAATCTATGCACTTTGAAGGCAGACCCATGTTCTCCTCGGCCTTTCGGCGATATTTGCCCGTTTTAACTTGGGGCAGAAACTATAATAAAGACAGTTTTTCTAATGACATGATTGCAGCGGTGATTGTGACGATCATGCTGATACCGCAGTCTCTTGCTTATGCTTTGCTTGCTGGCCTGCCGCCGGAAGCCGGGCTTTATGCGTCAATTCTCCCGATTATTTTGTACGCCATCTTCGGTACCAGCCGTGCACTGGCCGTTGGCCCTGTTGCTGTTGTTTCGCTTATGACGGCAGCGGCGATTGGCCAGATCGCAGACAGCGGCACAGCAGGTTATGCCATTGCTGCGCTGACCCTTGCCATGCTGTCCGGCGGTATTTTGTTGCTGATGGGCGTATTCAAACTCGGTTTTCTCGCCAACTTCCTCTCCCACCCTGTGATTGCCGGTTTCATCACGGCCTCAGGTGTTTTGATCGCCAGCAGCCAGCTCAAGCATATTCTGGGTGTGGATGCGAAAGGGCATACGCTGGTGGAGATTGTCTTTTCCATCTGGGAGCATCTGGGAGAAGCCAATCTGGCGACGATCCTGATTGGTGTCTCGGCCACCTTGTTCCTGTTCTGGGTGCGCAAGGGCATGAAACCGATGCTGCTGAACATGGGCCTGAAGCCACGCCTTGCAGATGTTTTGACCAAGGCCGGACCCGTCGCCGCCGTGGTGGCGACGACAGCTGTGGCGTGGATTTTCAGTTTGGATCAGGCCGGTGTTAAGATCGTCGGTGCTGTGCCACAAAGCCTGCCACCGCTCAGCATGCCAAGCTTCTCCAGTGAGTTGATCGGCGCACTGTTTATACCTGCGCTGCTGATCTCCATCATTGGTTTTGTGGAATCCGTTTCCGTGGCGCAAACGCTGGCTGCGAAGAAGCGTCAGCGTATCGATCCTGATCAGGAGCTGATTGGTCTGGGTGCTGCCAATCTTGGAGCAGCCTTCACAGGTGGTTATCCTGTAACGGGTGGGTTTGCCCGTTCCGTGGTCAACTTTGATGCGGGTGCTGAAACGCCTGCTGCTGGTGCTTATACGGCGGTTGGTCTGGCGATTGCTGCTGTTTCCCTCACACCGCTCATCTTCTTCCTGCCCAAGGCCACATTGGCTGCAACCATCATTGTGGCTGTGCTTTCCCTGGTGGATTTCAGCATTCTTAAGCACAGCTGGAGCTACTCCAAGTCTGATTTCTCAGCTGTGGCCGCCACTATTTTGCTGACCCTCGGCTTTGGTGTTGAGACAGGTGTCTCTGCAGGTGTGATCCTCTCCATCGGGCTTTACCTCTACAAGACCTCCCGGCCTCACATTGCAGAGGTTGGGCTGGTGCCGGGGACCGAGCATTTTCGCAATATCAACCGGCATGAAGTGCTGACAACGCCAGAGCTGCTGACCATCCGCATTGATGAAAGCCTCTACTTCGCCAACGCGCGTTATCTGGAAGATTACATCTACGACCGCGCGGTGGATGATGAGTGCCTCAAGCATGTGGTGCTGCAATGCTCTGCGGTGAATGAGGTGGATCTGAGTGCTCTGGAGTCTCTGGAAGCCATCAATCACCGGTTACAAGACGCAGGCATCACGCTGCACCTTTCCGAGGTGAAAGGCCCGGTGATGGACCGGCTGCAACGCTCGCACTTCCTTGATGAGCTGACGGGCAAAGTGTTCCTCTCTCAATATCAGGCCCAAGAAGAGCTCGCCTCCGTCTGCACCCGCCAAACCGCTCAGGCTCCTGCCTGATTACCCCCCCTTATCAGGCAGACCTAAGAGACCCCGTGGATCCCCTCCACGGGGTTTTTGTGTGATAAGGCTCCGAGTAGATGAGCCTGCTTGGTAGGCTTACTATTTGTGAAAGAGGCGGTACTACTTTTTTGCCAATCGGATTTGTCCATAAGAGCTATGTAGATCCCTACAAGTCAAAGTCACAGAGGAGCTGCAGTCCACATTCTACCCTCCAGTAATGCTCGCGACATGATTTGAGAGAGACCTGTAGATAAAGAACAGGAGTACCGCGAGTAATAATCCGCCAAATTCAGTTATGAACACACGGTAACCGCCCCTTGGGGGGGAAGCGCGCTTTGGAGAAAATCAGGATAAGATCAAATAGAGGGAGGAGTGCGAACCATGAATATCCAGAATGTCCATAAGCGTTATTGGACCGTCCGGTCGCGGCGGCAGCCTTCAAAACTCCGAGTGCGCAAAGTTGAAGCGAGATCAGAACCCCGACAATAAATTGATGTGAGCCTGATACAAATGACAACATATAATGCCATTGGAGCTTAGTGCCGAGAACAGCTATATGGATGATGTTGATTGTGGCAAAGTAAGTTGTCCAGCTAATCTGATAGTTCACATGAGAGAAAAAAACAGCCCCAAGTAGAAATGATAATGGCAGAACCACAAGCAGTATACCCAGATCATAACCCGAACCGCCTAAGAGGCTGAATGCATCAGCGAGCGTCTGAGGCATCTGCAACCACCTGGAGCATGTCAGTCAGTCCTTTATCGACGTCATACCTTAGCTCAGGTGCGAACCAGAGCAGACAAAGCACGGTACCAATCAGTGCAATATCCCTAATAGCCGTAGCCCCGCTGTAGTGTGGTCTGACAATTGGGTCCCAAAACATCAGGATAAAATTTCCGATTGGGATGAGACCTAACCAAGCATATGCATGGCTTTTGAACGCGTCATTTGCTCGAGCGATGCAAATAGCCGCATATATATATCCAAGCAAAACTATTGAGAAATAAAACACCAAGTCTGCAAACCAAAGGGCTGTGTGAGCAATGATGTGAGGCATTGCGAACCAGATCGCATTGAAGCAGAGCACTGCAGTACAGACGAGTGCAACCAGAAACATATGAATTGTACGATGAGTTGAGAACGTGGAAGTACGCAGTTGAATGATCGCTAGAGCGAAACCGCAGATAAAAACCACTTCAAAGATGAGATATGTACTGAGTTTGGTGCCAAGAACAAAGGCGTATAAGGAATAAGGACGCATCTGAAATCCATAAGTAAATTAATGTGAGATGCATAGGTGTTTTGCACTGTAAATACAATCTAAAAGATGTATATCTCTGCCTTTGCTACCAATGCTAGTTTTCCTGCGTCAACTCCTGGCACCTGCACCTAAACAAAGATGTTGAGATTCCCGTATTCCAAGAGGTTCTCAATCGTACCCTTAGGAGGCTGCCCTCCATTTACTCTGCATCATACTTAATCTGCTTTCCTCTAAGTGTGCATGGGCGTAGCTTAAGAAATTAAGGTACTCACCAGCATTCAGGTCAGCGATCTGAAGGGATCGACCCCACCATAATGACCGCGTAGCATTACATGATCAACCTGATGCGAAAGGTGAGAAGTGGGCATGAAACACGACGAGAAATCACAGCTTCAAAAGGGAGCCGCAGGTTGGTTTTTGCTGGCGACGCTCGGGGTTTCCTATGTGATCTCAGGCAGCTTTGCCGGGTGGAACTACGGCTTCGCGGTGACGAACTGGTTCGGCATGGTCATCGCAGTGGCATTGATGGGGCTGATGTATTTCTGCCTTGTTCTGTGCCTTGCAGAGATGTCTGCCGCATTGCCGAGTGCCGCTGGGGGATACCGGATCTCGCGGAAGGTGATGGGAGATACAGGCGGCTTTGCGACGGCGCTTGCAGTTTTGCTGGAGTATTCCATTGCGCCAGCCGCGATTGTGATCTTCATTGGACAGTATCTTGAAGCACTTTGGGGTATCAATGGCCCCTTGGTGTATGCGGTGTTTTACGTGGTCTTCATCGGCGTGCACCTGCTTGGAGCTGGTGAGGCCCTGCGTTTTATGCTGGTTGTGACTGCTTTTGCTGTACTGGCGATTGTGGTGACGTTGATGGCGCTGGTGCCGCATTTCAGCTTCGCCAATCTGGCGGCCTCTGTTCATTTCAGCTCTGATCAGCAAAACCTGCTGGCATTCGATGAAGTTTCAGTCTGGGCAGCCCTTCCGTTTGCTATGTGGTTGTTTCTGGCGGTGGAAGGCGTGCCTCTTGCGGCGGAGGAGGCCAAGAACCCGGCGGTTGATCTGCCACGCGGCATCATTGGGGCTATGTTGTTTCTGCTGGCCAATGGGCTGCTTGTTGTTGTGTTCATTCCCGGTGCTGCGACCGCTGTGGAAGTGGGAGATTACGGCGCGCCACTGGTAGATGCGCTTGATCATGTGTTCGGCGAAGACTCCGTTCTGGCCGCCATCGTCAATCTGATTGGTCTTACAGGACTGATTGCTTCGTTCTTCTCTATTATTTTTGGATACAGCCGCCTGGTCTTTGCCATGTCGAGGGAAGGATATTTGCCCCGGTTCATGTCCGCGATCAGCTCACGAAAAGTGCCACACTGGGCGTTGATTATTCCCGGTGTGATTGGATTCCTCTGCTCGCTGACGGGCAAAGGAGAGTTAATGATCAACATTGCAGTGATCGGCGCGACGCTGTCCTATGCGCTGCAAAGCGTGAGTTATATTTTGTTGAAGCGAGATTATGCCGAATTGCACCGGCCTTATCGTGCGCCGGGTGGGCAAAAAACGGCGTATGTAACGCTCGCTCTTTCGCTTTTGGCACTTACTTCGTGCTTTGCGTATGATCTTGTGGCTGCGTTGATTGCTTTGGCCCTCATGGGGCTGGGTGTTGGCTATTATGTTTTGCTGGGCCGAAGAAGGGCCTGAATGGCCCGAAAATCAGCCTAACGCAGGCTTTTCGCCATAGAGCTTGATGGCCTTCACCTTACCTGAGAGTTCGGTGACAGCCTTGTCCAGCATCGCATCTGTTGAAAGCCCAAGTTGTCTGGCCAGTTCATCCAATGCAACGGGCAGCTCGTCTTTGATGAGCTGTTTCAGGACGGCGTCCTCATAAGTCATCCGGTCCAGAACGGTCAGCGCAGTGAGACCGCTGTTTCCTGCGTATTCTAAATAAGCTGCTTCTGAGACCGCACCAGAAATACAGGCGGACAGAAGATCCTGATGCATATGCAGCCAGTCCGGTAAGTCCTCCGCCAGCATGTCTGAGATGACGAGTTTGCCGCCTGGCTTGAGCACGCGGTTGATCTCAGAAAACACCGCAGCTTTGTCGGCGGACAGGTTGATAACGCAATTTGAGATGACCCAGTCCATGGACTGATCCGGGAATGGCAGATCCTCAATAACACCTTGATGGAGTTCAATGTTATGGAGGCCATGTTGCACGCAATTGCGTTTGGCCAGCGTGATCATATCCTCACTGACATCAATGCCGATGACTTTACCCGATGGACCTGTCTTCTCGGCGGCAAGGATAAGGTCCAGTCCCGCGCCGGATCCAAGATCAAGCACTGTCTCCCCTTCACTGATCTGCGAGAAAGCGAGCGGATTACCACAGCCGAAACTGGACCCGAGCAAGTGCTCGGGTATCTCTTGCGCATCATAATCAGGAGCCAGTGCTTGCTGGAAGGTGCTCCTGCCCTTCACGTCCGCAAGCTTTCCGGAATAAAAGGCCGCGATGTTTGAGAGGTGCTCTGATTTCTTCACTCGGTCGGTCAACGACGTCACCCTCCTGCTGCGCGTTATGGCTCTGTGTAATCCTAGTTTACGCTGTACAGCAGGGGCAAACTTCATGGTCTGACAGACAAAACAAAGCGTTAAGCAATGGCTGCTTTTCACGCGAGTTATCGGGAAGCCTCATGAGATTGCGAGACCTGATACCCAAAGATGAAGCTAGGTGTTTTGTGCGGGAGATGATCCGGGGACGCGCAGTGTTTGCGGGCTTGTTAGGCTGCTGTCAGCCACTTCCTTGCAAAGCAGCAGCGCGTGTCAGTCCGCGCAATCGGAGAGAGTTAGGCACTCCGATCGTAGCAAGGCCTGGTAAGGAGGTGGTAGTTGCGTGAAAGTTGAACTCAAGTTCAGCATGAAAAAGGCCCGGAAAAGATTGACCATCCGCTTCCGAGCCCTTTTCAAAATCACATAACGGGAATGGGGGGCGAGAGCCTCCCGTTCCTATCTTTCTCAATATAGACCTCAAAGCTTAAAGCTTCAACCATGGGTCTTGGCAGGGCAAATCAGCCGGTTGTCTCATCTGGCAACAAGACTGCCATGCGTTTGGTGAACTCTTCCCAGTTGCGGGTGAAGCCGATCAGGGAGTAGTTCAGCGCCAGCTTTTTGCGGTCATTGGTCTTGGTGACTACAATGGACATGGCCTTGCCGCGCTTGAGGAAGTTGACGATGGTCTTGTTGGCATTAAACGCCGCCTCGCACCCGTCTGGCTGACAGGTGATCAGCTTGGCGTCGAACAAGGCATCATCGTCAATGCCAATCTGGATACCGCTGGGGATGTGGATCCCGAGCGGCAGCTTGATAATAGCTGCATACACATCTGCTTCGAGTTTGCGAAACATGATGGAATTTACCAGCGCACCGTTCTCAAGCCGGATTTCAGCGTAGACCTGACACAGGTCACTGCTGCATTTGACTGACCAATCCTCTTCATTGGAAGGCTCAGTGGTGCTGTACGCATTCACACCCTGAAAGAAAAAGAGCATTGCCGCTGTCAGCAGGATCCAGATTGGTTTCATGATCTACATCCTTGTTAGAAGGAGAAGCCCAGGCCAGCACCAGCAGTGACGTTGTTGCTGAAGTCTGTGGCTACAGAAGCTGTAACAGCCATGTTCTCGGTTGGCAGGAACGCCACTTTCAGAGCAGATGCAGCTTTGCCTTTGAAGTGTCCAAAACCACCGGATACGGAGATACCGTTTTTGCCACCCTGAAGGACCGGCGCATTGGCAATCGCCACCGCCATCGCCACACCGCTGCGCAGCTCGTCAACATCCTGTTCCAGTGAGACGATGCTGGAGGTGTTGGAAGAGATGTTTGCGGCGTTTGTGGAGATATTGGCGGTATTGGTCGCAATATTCTGCTTGTTGGTATCGATACGATGGGAGTTTGAACTGATGAACGCCCGATTAATGTGAATATTGCGTGCGTTCGAACCGATGAATGCGCGATTAGATTGGATACCGCGTGCGTTTGAACCAATAAAGGCACGATTAGTTTGGATGTTTCTCTTGTTACCTACGATGTCTCTAGCGTTGGCGTAGATCCGACTAGTGTTGTTAGATATGCGACGATTGGTGTGACCAATATCAGATTTGATACGTGAAATGTCGCTATCGTTACTGGTGATGCGTTTTGCCTGAGTATTCAGGGCGCTCTGATCTGCCTTATTATTGATCTTTGTTGCGAGCGTACCGCTTAAATCTGACTCATCAATATCACTTATGGTTGCAGTGATATCTGTTGCTCTACCAGATTGACCAGGATGGAACTCAGTTCTTTCAGCATCTGTTCCTGCATCTACGGTAATTGTTTTGTCATTCGTTGTCACAGTGCCATCAGAAACATCGATTTTTGCAGCTTGAGCGGTGCTCATGCCGGCAACGAGGGCCACGATTGCAGCAGAAAGCTTCAAAACGTTCATCTTTTTATGTCCTTTCAGAGGGGCGAAGCTTGCATGTGCTTTGCCCGGTCTAAAGTTTTCAGCTGCAGCGTCATGCACATACACCTGAACTGAGGACGAGTTTATTAGTTCCGCAAAAACAATGGGTTGCAGATGGGATGTGTTCTAATACTCTCGATTTTCAGAGAGCATATGGCCCACGATTTTTGCTGGAGTGTCAAAAAGCACTGGCGCGAGGCTGGAGACCTTCCCTGGGGAAATTAGGGATACCCCTAGGGTGAAAATATGCAAAAAATTTCAGGTGAGACTTGCAATGGTTAATATTTGTAAACTCTCGCAAAATTGCGGGAATTGAGGTGACTCTGAGGCATTTTTCAGAAATTTTCCTCATGAGTATATTTCATATAATTTTAATTGATAAAATTATGGAATAAATGTGGACAAGAAAAAACCCCGTGGTTTCAAACCGCGGGGTTCTTTTGTCTGAGCATGTGATGGGTCTTAGAACTCGCCGCGCACACTTGCAAACACGCTTTGAGTTCTAAAGTCTTTGCTTGAGTGAATTCGCGAGATTTGACCATAACCAATCAAGCAAGCTTCACTCTTAGTGACCCTCTTTCAACAGGCTCAGATCAGGTAGCTTGTGCGCGATGCCTTTGTGGCAGTCGATACAGGTCTTCTCACCACTCACGAGGAACTTCTCGTGCTGCTCGGAAGCTCTCACACTCTGACGCGTAAAGTCCATGGACTCTTCACTGTGACAGTTACGGCATTCAAGAGAGTCGTTGGCTTTAAAGCGAGCCCATTCATGGCTTGCCAGCTCAAGACGCTTGTCCTCGAATTTCTCCGGTGTGCTGATTGTGCCGAAGATCTTGCCGTAAACTTCCTTGGATGCCTGAATCTTACGGGCAACCTTAGAGGTCCAGTTGTGAGGTACGTGACAATCAGGACAAGTCGCACGCACACCAGACCGGTTGGTATAGTGAATGGTGGTCTTAAGTTCCTGATAGACAGTGTTTTCCATCTCGTGACACCCAATACAGAACTCTTCTGTGTTGGTGACTTCCAGGGCGGTGTTGAAACCACCCCAGAAGATGATGCCAGCGACGAACCCGCCAAGTGTCAAAAAGCCGAGGCTGTAATGGACACTAGGTTTGCGGATAACCTGCCAGAACCGTTTGATAGCTGAAAACATACGGTGTGCTCCTACTTGCCGGCCGTACCTTCGAGCACGTCATCAACGTCAACGAAGGTGTTCTCAACCAGTGGCTTGGCTTCAGTCTGAGGCACATGACACTGGGTGCAGAAGAAACGGCGAGGGGAAACAGACGCCAGGAACTGATTATCACGGTTCATAAAGTGCGTGATGGAGATCATTGGTGCCTGAGACTTTTCAATTGCCGTACGGCTGTGACAAGTCATACATTTGTTCAGGCGCTTGTCGATCTGGTAGCCGTCGATCTTGTGAGGGATCAATGGTGGCTGCTCAGGGTAGTTACGCACCTGACGTTCGTCAGAGTTCACCACTTTCGGGATCCGCGGTGCGGCATCCTGAGTCAGGATGTCCGCGTTGCGCATTTCGGAGATGGTGTCAGCAGCAAATGAGCTTGCTCCACCAAAGACAGACACAGCGATAAAGCTGGCTACAAGGAGTTTCAGAAGTTTCATGGCGTACCTCACACGGCTACGATCTTGACCGCGCACTTCTTATAGTCGGTCTGTTTTGAAAGAGGATCTGTTGCATCCAGTGTCACCTTGTTGATGAGCTGGCTTGCATCAAAGAACGGTACGAACACGAGGCCTTTTGGCGGCTTGTTACGGCCACGGGTCTCGATGCGTGTTGTGATTTCACCGCGACGGGAAACAACGCGCACTTCAGAACCACGACGCAGACCCTTCGCTTTTGCATCATCAGGATGCATGTAGCACAGAGCATCTGGAACAGCTTTGTACAGCTCAGGAACGCGCTGTGTCATAGTGCCAGTGTGCCAGTGCTCAATCACACGGCCTGTACAGAGCCAGAAATCATACTCTTCATCCGGGCTTTCTGCTGGCGGCTCGTAAGGAAGCGCGAAGATGCGTGCCTTACCGTCTTTATGACCGTAAAACTCGTAGCCCTTGCCTTCGCCAACGTATGGGTCAGACCCTTCGCGGAAGCGCCACTGGGTTTCTTTGCCATTCACAACAGGCCAGCGCAGGCCGCGTTCTTCGTGGTAACGCTCGAACGGTGCCAGATCGTGCCCATGGTCACGGCCAAAGGCAGCGTATTCTTCGAACAGACCTTTTTGAATGTAGAAGCCGAAGTCGTTTGCTTCGTCGTTCTTATATTCATCGCTGGTTTCAGAAAGCGGGAACTTGTCGACGTTGCCGTTTGCGAAGAGGATGTCAAACAGAGTTTTGCCGCGTACTTCTGGTTGTTTTGCAATCAGTTCTTCAGGCCATACGTCTTCAACTTTGAAGCGCTTGGAGAACTCAACGGTCTGCCAAAGGTCAGACTTTGCCTCGCCCGGAGCAGAAACCAGCTGGTGCCAGAACTGAGTACGGCGTTCAGCATTGCCGTAAGCGCCTTCTTTTTCTACCCACATTGCGGTTGGCAGAATGAGGTCAGCAGCCATTGCGGATACTGTTGGGTACGGATCGGAAACAACCACGAAGTTCTCTGGATTTCTCCAGCCTGGGTAGATCTCTTCAACAACGTTAGGACCAGCCTGCATGTTGTTGGTGACCTGGGTCCAGTAGAAGTTCAGCTTGCCGTCTTTGAGCATACGGGACTGCTGAACTGCGTGATAACCTGGCTTTGCCGGAATAGTACCGTCTGGGAGCTTCCAGATTTTCTCAGCGTACTTACGATGAGCTGGGTTTTTCACCACCATGTCTGCTGGCAGACGGTGTGAGAAGGTACCAACTTCACGTGCTGTACCACAAGCGGATGGCTGACCGGTTAGTGAGAACGGACCACAGCCTGGCTTGGAGATTTTGCCGGTGAGAAGGTGGATGTTGTAGAACATCTGGTTGACCCAAACGCCGCGGGTATGCTGGTTCGCACCCATGGTCCAAAGGGACATAACCTTTTTGTCTGGATCAGCGTAAAGCTTTGCCAGCTCCAGCAGACGGTTTGCAGGAACACCAGACATCTTCTCAGCGTATTCGAGAGTGTATGGCTTAACGAATTCTGCATACTCTTCGAAGCTGATTTCCTTAGAACCACCAGCTTTGTCAGCGTTTTTAGCTGCTTGCTGCAGTGGATGCTCAGGGCGCAGGCCGTAACCGATGTCCTGATTGCCAAGGCGGAAGTTGGTGTGCTTGCTAACGAAGTCCATGTCTACGGCTTCGTTCTCGATGATGTAGTTTGCGATAAAGTTCGCAATCACAAGATCGGTCTGTGGAGTGAAGACCATTGGGATGTCAGCAAGGTCAAAGCTGCGGTGCTGGTATGTAGAAAGAACAGCAACTTTAACATCCGGGTTAGACAGACGGCGGTCAGTCAGACGGGTCCACAGAACCGGATGCATCTCAGCCATGTTGGAACCCCAGAGCACGAATGCGTCTGCGTTCTCAAAATCGTCATAACAACCCATTGGCTCATCGATACCGAAGGTACGCATGAATGCGCCTACAGCAGAAGCCATGCAGTGACGTGCGTTCGGGTCAATGGTGTTGGAGCGGAAGCCAGCTTTCCAAAGCTTAGAAGCTGCATAGCCTTCCCAAACCGTCCACTGGCCTGAGCCGAACATGCCAACCGCGTAAGGGCCGTTCTTCTTCATGGCTTCTTTTGCTTTAACAGCCATGATGTCGAAAGCTTCGTCCCAGGATACTGGCTCGAACTCGCCTTCTTTGTCGTACTTGCCATCGGTTTTACGCAGCAGTGGCTGCTCAAGACGGTCTTTGCCGTACATGATCTTGGAAAGGAAGTAACCTTTCACACAGTTCAGGCCGCGATTAACCGGGCTCTGAGCATCACCATGTGTTGCAACAACGCGGTCATTCTTGGTCGCAACCATGATGGAACAACCGGTACCGCAGAAGCGGCAAGCAGCTTTGGACCATTTCAGGTCTGTTTTGCTTGCATCCGTTACAATGTTTGCTGCTTGCGCCGGAAGGCTTGCCCCGGCTGCGGCAGTTGCCGCTGCAACAGCCTGCGCCTTAATGACAGCGCGTCTTGTTAGTTTAATCATGAGCAAGTCCCCTCGGGTTGCATGTCACCCTGATCAGAAATCACAATTGAATTGAGGTCGGTGGTGTCGGTTTGGTGGAAGATGAGCGAAGCAGTAACCACGCCATCTAACTGCTGCATGTCACTCAATGCGTTCGCGAGGTCGCGTTCGCTCGGTGTTTCCAGCGTCACAATTATCTTTGTAGAGTCAGATACTTCTGTAATTTCAGCAGAATGTATCTGTTCAATCGCAGCGCATATCTGCTCTCGCTTGGCAGGATCGGCCTGGAGCAGCACACTTGAAATGTGCCAGACACCGGCTTCTTCTTCGCGCTCTACGGTTGTTGCATTACGCATTTGCTAAACTTTCTCGGCTCTGGTCGTTCATGACGATCGCATCTACGGGGCAGGAAATGAGACAAGCTCCGCAGCCATTGCATTGGTCTGCATCCAGTTGAATCTTTCCTGTAGGTGCGACACGCATATCGAACCGGAGGGCTCTTGGATCGCAGCTGTCGGTACAGGTCTGGCAGGAAACGCCCTTTCCAAGCAGACATGCCCCTTGCTGAATTTCTGCTGTGAGCCTCCAGGGTGCCACAGTCAGATCAAACAGACCTTCCTCTGGGCACGCTTTTGCGCACTCTTCGCAGAACGTGCATTCTCCAACGCCGGTTTTGAGGTAAGGCCGATTATCCGCGCTGAACAAAATAGCTTCCGGGCAGGCTTTGACGCATTCAAAGCAGCCGATGCATTTGTCTTCAATCCGCTGTTCCGTTGTCCAAGGCGGACGAACCGGAGACACCACCTCTGGGGTAGCGCTTAAGCGGGTAAAGAATGCTCTGCGGGATAATTTGGCCACGACTACCTCTTAGAAGGACGGTGGGCCAAACAGGATCTGCGACATCCAGATAAGGAAGCCGTATCCGCCAACAGCTGCAGTCATCAGAACTGGCGCAAGAACAACTGCCAGAAACAGGAATGCTACTCTCTCGCGGCCTTTGCTCACTGCTGGAGTGGTGGTCTGGGTATTTTGGCTTAAGCCAGCCATGTGCGTACTCCGTACTAACAGCCGCCTCTTGCAGCTATTTGATTGGAGCAGACACCGTAACGTTATACGTGCCCGCTCGTACGCGCAGGAACCTAGAGTAAATGTAAAAAGCACAAATTGAGTGCAATCAATTCCGGATTAGTAGATTTTTTCTCTTTGATATTCCGCAATATATAAGTGCATGCTGCATTTCTAATATATAATTTATATTAGAATATTCTAATATTGCGAAATTCAATACTTAAGTGATTTCTTATATATATTTAATGCTGGAATTCTGCGGATTCACAGTGGGTTAACTAGCAGATTTCGTTAGGGCAGTCCTCAACAACAAACGGCCTCCGCAAGGGGAGGCCGTGTTGTAAGGTCCGTTTAGGCCTTTTCTAGAGGAAAACCCTCAGGTTTTGTATCTTTGTCATTCTCTGGGGATTTTTCTGAAATCGCGTGTTTTTCCTCCGCTTCCAGGGCCTCTTTTCGCTCCATTTGCGCATATTCCAATGCCTTATCGCGTTTGCCGAAGAGAAAGACGCGAATATCTTCCGCAATTGCGACCAGTACTGGAATCAGGATTAAAGTAATAAGTGTCCCGAAAATCTCCCCGTATGCCAGAGAGACGGCTGCTGGTATCAGGTACATGGCCTGCTCGGAAGTTTCGCTCATGAGCGGCATCAAGCCGGCGACCGTTGTTGCTGTTGTCAGGAAGATCGCCTGGAAGCGATCCACGCCGCTACGCTCCGTTGCTTCAATATGGTCTACACCGTCCTCACGCAGGTGAAGGTAGTGCGTGACCATGACGAGAGAGTCATTGACGATCACGCCGATCAAAGCCAGCAAGCCGAAGATCGACATCATGCTGAACGGGATGCCCATGATGGCATGGCCGAGGATTGCACCGACCACTCCAAACGGAACCACGGACATGATGATCAACGGCTTGAAGTAGGACTTCAGCGGGATCGCCAATAGAACAAAGATGAGGAAACAGGTGATGAGAAGGGCGCGGTTCATATTGCCCTTAACTTCACCCATTTCCTCCAGCTCGCCACCCTGCTTGATTTTAACACCGGGATACTTCTGTTGTAGTTGGGGCACAACGGAGGTGAAGATATCCTGACCCAGCTCAGCAGGAGCAACGATCTGTTTATTGATGTCAGCTTCGATTGTGGCGACCTGATCGCCGTTTCTGCGGTGCACGTATCCGGGCACATAACGCGCTTCGATGTTGGCAACTGATTGCAGCGTGACCCAGTTGTCGTTGGCCCCGCGCAGACGGGACTGCAACAGGTCCTCAATGGCATCACGTGCATCCAGCGTGTTGCGAACAATCACGCGAACCTCTGAATCGCCACGTTGGATGCGCTGTGCTTCCCCGCCACCAAACTGGTGCGCCACCTGACTTGCCAGCCGCTCTGGTGTGAAACCGAGATGACGTGCTTCCGGTTTCAGTGTCAGGCGAAGTTCTGGCTGGCCGGCTTTGAACGTGTCGCGCAGGTTGCTGACGCCAGCTCGCTTGCCAAGCTCTGCCATGAGCTCTTCACTTGCCAGCTGCAACTGCTCAGAGTTTTCACCGAACAAACGGATCTTGAACCCACCACCGATCTCTTCAAAGCCCGAGAAGGTGAGTTTGGAAACACCTTCCAAAGTACCGGTGCGGTCCTGCCAGTCGCGCAAAATGTCACTTGTCTTTGCATCCCCGCGCTCGTCCAACGGGCGCAGCTCAGCATAAATGGTGGCATTTGTGCTGTCGGATACGATGCGGAAGATGTTTTGGAACACACCGCCCACGTCCGGCTGCTGCTCGGCATATTGCCGGTCAACAGCATTTGCGATGTTTTCAATCGTGGAGATGTTGTTCTGTGTCAGATCGAACGGTGCGCGTGGATCCATCTCCATGTTCACCACAATGTACTGACCGGGAATCTCCGGAAAGAAGACAGAATGGATTTTGCCCTTCCACATCAGGCCGAACACGAGCACTGCCACAGAAATGAAGCCAACCAGAACCGCATAACGTTGCCGGATGGCCCATCTAAGCACCGGGAAATAGATGGTGTCGCGGAACCAGAACAAGCTGCCACGAGCCACACCCTGCACCTTACCCCAGCCTCGCGAGAAGATGTTCTGCTTCTTCTCCTCCAAAGAGATGTAAGCGAGGTGAGCGGGCAGAATGAACTTGCTCTCGAAAAGGGAGAACAACAGAGCCAGAATAACAATGCCTGAGAAGCTGCCGAGGATCTTACCCAGCTCACTGTTCATCAGCAGCATCGGGAAGAATGCCGCCGTGGTTGTCAGCACGCCAAATATCGTCGCAACGGCCACTTTATGTACGCCTGCCGCCGTACCTTTGCGCGGGTCCGCATAGCGTTTGCGCTGCTCAAAGACGCTTTCACCAACCACCACGGCATCATCAACGAGAATACCAAGTGCGATGATGAGGCCGAAGGTTGTGATGTCGTTGAGTGAATAATCGACCCAACCAGTTGTCGCCACAGCAAACGCACCAGCCAGAGAGATTGGAATGCCCATCGCGACCCAGAAGGCCAGCTTGATGTTGAGGAACAGCGACAGAATCAACACCACCAGAGCCAGACCCTGAAACGCGTTGGAGCTGAGCAGGCTCAGGCGATCCTCGATGTAATCACTGGAGTTGCCCCAAATCCCCACCTGTACACCAGTCGGCAGAGTTGTGCGGAAGTCAGCTATGATGGCCTGCACATCCTCTGAGACATGAATAAGGTTGTCTTTGCGACCAATCAGCACTTCCAATCCAACGGACTCTTTGCCGTTGAAGCGTGCTTCCATATCAATGTCAGCAAAGGCGTCTTCCACCTTGGCAATATCGCCAAGAGTGGTTGTGGTGCCGTCTTCCCACTCAATGATCGGAATGCGCTCAAAATCGGCTTTATAATAGGCCTGAGTATCTGCGCGCAAAGAGATATAGCCGCCTTCGGTCTTCAGCGTTCCGCCCTGATAGTAAAGAGAAGACTCGCGGATACGGTTCATGACCTGCTCAGGGGTTAGGTTCAGACGTTCCAGCGTATATGGCTCTAAACCGATCTTGATCTGTTCGGTCTGCAAACCCCATTGTTTGAGGCGAGAAACTTCTGGGCTGGCCAGCAGCTTGTTGCGCAGTTGACGAGCGATGCGCTGTAGGGTTTTGAAATCCGCATCTCCGTAGACCTGCACAAACATGGCTGGCATATCCATGCTCTGTTTTTCAATGACAGGCCGTTCCGCTTTCTTCGGCAGATTGTAAATGCCATCAATTTTCAAGCGAATGTCATCCAGCAAGGTGGATAGTTTGGTGTCGCTTGTCTTTTGAACGGAGACAACAGACGAACCCGGTTGTGAAATTGAGCTGATGTTTTTGACGCCGCTCAGGCCTTCCAGCGCCTTTTCCACCTTGCGGGTGATTTGCTTATCAACCTGCTCCGTGTAGCCGTTGGGCAGTTCGGTCGTGATTGTCACGGTATCCGCAGGCAGCTTGGGAAAGCCCTCAATACGGATGTTCATGAGAGAGGACACCCCGACAATCAAGATGAACGCCATGATGAGGTTCGCCGCGACCGGGTTTCGAATAAACCAGTTTGTGAGCCACGCCATGTGTTAGTGCCCCGCTGGAGTTGGGGCGACGTGCTGGCCCGGTAAGAACGCGGCCATCGGCAGCTGAACAACGCGCTTCTCATCCATCTCTTGCAGCTCATTCGGCATCTTCACGATGATGTCTGTGTCATTGCGGAACACGACAGAAGCTTCAAAGCGCTGCAGCTCGTCCTTGTTGTTTAAGAACCAGATGAACCCTTCCTGAGTGAGCACAGTCGCAGGCAATTTCAGGCTGTCGTTGACTGTTTTACTCTGCAGTTCAACTTTCACGAACTCACCCGGCAAAACAGTGGTTTCCGGTGATTTCACGATCTCGAGGAAGAGCTGATAACGTCGCGATTTAGGGTCAAGGAAGCCACCACCGCGCTGGATTCTGGCAAGCCCGACCAGCTCCTTGTCAGCATTATAGATCTTCGCCGGAAATTCCTGCCACGCCTTTTCCAGCAGGTTCCATTGGGCTTGGTCCAGAGAGACGGTGATGTCCAACTGCTCAGCGTCCAACAAGGTGAACAAGGTATCGCCTACAGAGATGCTTTGGCCGATGCTCACATGGCGTTTTGTCACAAACCCGCTGAAGGGGGCCTTGATGGTGGTCGCGTCCACATCATACTGCGCGACTTTCACCTTCTGGACAGCAGCTTCCAGCGCTTTTTGTGCAACGCGCAGCTCTGGAATATGGACGGCCATTTCCGGTGGGGCTTCCTTCGGGTTCACTGCACGCCAGTTTTTCAGCGCAAGCACATGCTTGTTCTGCTTTTTCTTCAGATTGAATTCTGCAGTCGACTGCTGGTATTTGGCATCTTCCAGCTGGGCTTCGTAAATGTGCTTTTCCAGCTGCGCCATCACCTCATTCTTGGAGACTTTCATGCCTTCAAGGGCCTGAGGAGCGACGGATAGTAGTTTGCCAGAGACCTGCGCTTTTAGATCCGCAGTCCAACGTGGGCGCACTTCGGCAAAAACAGAAATATGTCCGGTGTTATCGGCTGCCTGCGCGGTCACATAGCTGACCACAGGCAGAACAACGTCCTTTTCTCCGATGTCGACATCACTTGTGTCTTCAAGCGAAAGAACATAGGTACCGACAGTTCCCAGTAGCACCAATGCTGCTGACAACCACACAATCCGTTTGGACATTCAGTGCTCCTGAGCAATATGTTTAATTGAGGCAGGTTTCAGAGTTTGGTTTAGGCCTACGGAATGCCCGATTATCGCTAAGTGAACGCCTCGAGATCATCTCAGACCTTGATTTATGAGACGATTGTGTATCATAATAACTATATGTGAGACAAGTACGTCTCATAAAATGAGGGTGAAATGTTATTGCGTGATAAAAGGGCTGTTAAGTCCCGCAGGGCCCTGATTGAAGCTGGCTTGGCAGAATTGCCAGTGAATCCAATGGCTTCACTAACGGAGATCGCTGAGATCGCCGGGATTGGGCGCGCCACGCTGTATCGACATTTTGCGTCTCGGGAAGCGTTGATTGAGGAGGTCCTGAAGGTCAGCTTTGAGGACATTATTCAAGCGCTGACACCTATGGAGAAAGAAAACCTTCGCGGGAAGCAAGCGATGATGCGGGCTGTTGAGTTGATGCTCCCGCTCGCTGACCGGCTGCGGTTCCTCTCATCCTTCTGGCTGGATGGGGAACGCGTTTTGAGCAAAGATCCACGCTATGCTTTTATGGAAAAAGAGACAATCATTACGGTTGAGCAGGCGAAAGAAGATGGTGACATTCGCAAGGAACTGCCGACGCGGTGGGTGATGAACACCTACGACGCACTGCTTTTTTCTGCCTGGGATATGATTGTGAAAGAAGAGGCGGATATCCGCGACGTCACGGCATTGCTCATGACGACCTTTTTTGACGGTGTCGGACCAAAGCCTCGCGAGACTCCGGAGTGATCAAGCCGCATCTCGCGTTGTGGTGCGCGTTTGAAAGGGCCGGTGGCCGTTGCGATTAGTTGATCGTTTTCGTCAAACAACTGTGCCTCTGCAAAGAGTGTTGATTTGCCGCCCCCAACAACTTTGCCCTTCGCAACCAACCGCTTGCAGATGGCAGGTGCGATGAAGTTGACTGTCAGTGACAGCGTCACAAACGGTTGCTTCCCGGTGGGATCCACCGTTGCGCTGCAAGATCCACCGCAGGCATTGTCCAGCAACATGGTCACAATCGCCCCATGCACAACCCCGCTGCGATTGGCAAACCTGGCATCAATATCCAACGCACATGTCGCCGTGCCATCCTTAGGGAAAAGCTCCAGCTCATACCCAATAAACCGCTGAAATTCGGTCTCATCACGAATGGATATGGAGTTGTCGGTATTGGATGAGTACGTCACAGCGGCCTTGTTCCTCCCTACAGGTGCAAGGCATATCAGTAACTTACTCCTCCCAAGAAATCTATTTGGCCTTCTGGCTACGGTGTCAGCATTTCCATACGCTTATGGAAGGCGTTCCAGTTGCGGGTGAAGCCAATCAGAGAATAGTTGAGGGCCAGCTGTTTTCTATCGCCTGCTTTGCGGACGAGGATCGACATTTTGTCTCCCCGCTTCAGAAAATCCACCACCGTTTGATTTGCTGTAAAGGCAGCTTCGCACCCATCAGGATTGCAGGTGATCAACTTGGCCTGAATGATTGCCGCTTCATCAATGCCGATGTTGATGCCGCTTGGGATGTGAATACCGAGGGGCAGCTTAAGGATGCCCGCGTATGTGGTGGCATTGAGTTTGCGAAACGCGATGTTGTTAAACAAGGTGCCGTTTTGCAGCCGTATCTCGGCGTACATCTGGCATTGTTGCCGGCTGCATTGAACGGACCATTCCTCTTTTGCCTGAGCAGAAGTGGGTGTGAGAACACCCCCGCCATGGAAAACCATGGCGAAGGCTACGAAGAAAAGTGAAAGAAGTCGGCTCATGTGCCTCTCCTTGAAAACTTAGAATGAGAAACCGAGACCCGCGCCAGCGGCGACGTTGTCGTCAAAGTCGGTCGCGACGGAGGCGGTGATCGCCATGTTGTCCATTGGCATGAAGGCAGCTTTCATAGAACCAGCAGACTTGCCTTTGAAGTGCCCGAAACCACCGGAAAGTGAGAGGCCGTTGTAACCGCCCTGAATGATCGGCGCGTTGGCAATCGCGATTGCCATGGCAACACCGGACTGCAGCTCATCGACATCCTCTTCCAGCGAAACGATGCGGGAGCTGTTGTCAGAAATAGCTGCGCTGTTGGCAGTAATGCGTTCAGCATTGCTGTTGACTGCTGCCACAACACTGTTGCGAGCTGTGCCGGTAAAGGTGGAGTTCAGATCAGCCAGAGAGCCGACCTTCTCGTTGAGCTTGGTCACAGCCGAAACAACGGTGGTGTCTGCCGGAGTTGGTGCCTGCAGATCGCTTGGCAGTGTGCTGATGTCGCCAATCTTAGCATCTACCGCGTTGAAGGATGCCAGAATGCCATTCGCCAGACCTTCGCCGCTTTCCAATGCCTGAGCCGTTGCGCGGCCAGATGCATTGGCGCCATTGGCCGTGGTGAAGGTGCTGTAGTTCTCGTGTGGTAACTGTTCCGCC
>NZ_LCWX01000088.1:12619-50254 GCF_001431305.1 Pseudovibrio sp. POLY-S9 | reverse complement strand
AACCCCCCCGCCACTGGATCTGTTGGAGCATCCATAGTGATCTCTTCGCCAGCAGCAGCTTTTGCCTCTACGTGGTCCAGGTAAGCTTTCCACTCGGTTTTGGCTGTTGTGCCATCTTTGAGCGCAGCTTCAATATCGCGGACTTCTTCCAGGGGTGTGCCTGTGTTGCTCTTCAACGGATCTTTAACGCCATCAGAGATTGCCGCTGGAGCTGTTGTCTGCACTGTTCCAAACAGGGTCTCAAAGTCGGAAATAGTTTGGCTGTTGCTGGCAATATCTGCTGCGTTGCCTTTGATCTCACTTGCAAAAATGCGATCAACGTCTGCGCTGTCGGCAATGCCGGTTTGCGATGCCTCATCAAAAGCTGTTGTAGCGTTGTCTGACGAGCCTGTGTAATGAGTCACCACATTGCTGCCATCTGTGGTGATAGTAATTGTGCCTGCGTGTGCCATGCCTGCACTCGCCAGCAAGGCGACCAGAGCACATGAATATTTGAGATGAGTCATAGTATAAACCCTGTTTAAAACAATAGAAACTGAGCTAAATACTGCTGCCGGAAACTGTGTAGTTGGCATGCAGAAATTGTTCTGTCGCGTCAGGCGAGCAGTTGTTTGTATGCAATTTGTGTTTGTGTGAAAGAAGCCTGCGATCAATGGACTTCATCATGTGCTTACTTATATTATCTAGAACTCTTGAAGAATATTAGTGAAACTGAGCCCGTAATAATTAAAGGGATTATATTTGAGGAGTAAGAAGCCTGAATTATCTGGGTTTTCATTGGCGTGATCCTGCAGGAATTGTCTGCAGGCCAGTGCGCTCCCTCTTTTCTTGTCCGCCTGAAACTAGGGGGTATAGCTGACAATAATTAAGGGAAGCAGGTTCGGGTCCCTGGCATTGCGCGTAAAAAGGCAAATAAAAACCCCGCCTCATAAAGAGACGGGGCTTTTTGAGTGTGCGAGCGCCACATGAACATGTGCCCGTGTGGGGCCTATTATTGTTATTGTTCGTTCTTATTGTTTTTATTTGGCTCTAAATGGCTTCACCCATGGCAAAGCCGCTTAGATTAGTCGCTCGCAGGAAAGTTTTTCTGCACGTTGTCCAAGTCGAGGACGGTTGGCAGAGAGGCCTCGTTGCCGAGGAACTGAATGGCATGTGCGGAAGCTGCACGAGCCAGTTTGAAATGATCATCCCAGGTCCCCTGAGGGTCTGCCAGGTAGCCGTAAACATAGGCGCCGTGGAAGGTATCACCCGCACCGTTGGTGTCGATGACGCGTTCTTTTGGCACTTTCAGAGCTGGCAAACGCTTGATCGGGCACTTGTCTTCGTACCACAGCAGGCCTTTTTCGCCCTGAGTGACACCACCGACCTTCACGCCTTTGGCACGCAGGTATTCCAGTGTGTCTTCCGGGGATTTTTCCAGCTGCTCACAGAACAGCTCAGAAACAATCGCTACATCAATGTAGTTGAGTAGCTCCTCGGTGTTCTCACGAACGGCACCGCCATCCAGAGACGTCAGGATGCCATGCTTGCGGCACAGCTTTGCGTAATGCAGAGCAGCGTGTGGGATGTGACCGTCTACGTGCAGCGCCTGACAACCAGCAAGGTTGAGTTCAGGAACCGGATGCAGGAAGTCGTTGTCACGGCAACGCACGATGGCACGCTTGCCATCCTTTGGCATGATGAAGGAGAGGGAACTTTCCTTCACTTTAGCGCCGTGGATCGGAATGGAATACTTGGCCGCCATGTCGCGGAACATGCGAGACAACCAGTCGTCTGCCATGGAGCACAGCAGGTCAGGTGAGATGCCCAGCTTTGCGCAAACGAAAGCCGCGGTGACAGCGTTGCCACCAAAGCTGACAGCGTAATCCTGCGCAATTGCCTTCTCATCACCTTCCGGCATGGTCTCTGACAAAAAGGTCACGTCAATATAGGACTGGCCAATAAATAGCGCTTTCATCCTGTACTCCATTAAAGTCCAGGCCACACCCCCAACGTGTGGCCTGTGAGGTCATTCTTACTGCGCCAGGGATTTACCAGTGCTGCGAAGGTCTTCAAAGGCTTCTGTCAAACGAGTGACGATTCCTTTTTCACCTTCACGCAGCAACTTGCGCGGATCGTAGACCTTCTTATAAGGGACACCGGTCTCTGGGTCGATCTGGTGTTTGAACGCATTTGGCGTTTCGAACACATAAGCGCCCGCCTGTTCGGAGAATGCGAACTGGGTGTCGGTGTCGATGTTCATTTTGAACACGCCGTAGCCCAGGCTTTCTGCGATTTTTGCTTTTTCAGAGCCGGAACCACCGTGGAACACGAGTGGCAGTGGGTTTTCACCCAGACCGTGGGTTTCGCGAACCAGTTTCTGGCTTTCACGAAGAATCTCAGGGCGCAGCTTCACATTGCCTGGCTTGTACACGCCGTGCACGTTGCCGAAGGATGCCGCCACAGAGAAGTGACCCAATGGGTCGAGGCGATTGTACGCTTCCAGCACGTCTTCTGGCTGGGTGTACAGTTTCGGGTTGTCAGATCCGATGTCATCGTCGGAACCAACGCCGTCTTCTTCACCACCGGTGCAGCCGAGTTCAATCTCAAGGCTCATCTGCAGTGGAGCCATGCGCTTCAGCAGGCGTTCACTTTCAGACAGGTTGTCTTCCAGAGTTTCCTCAGAAAGGTCCAGCATGTGAGACGTGAAGAGTGGACGACCATTTGCACGGAAGTAGTCTTCACCGTGCGAGATAAGAGCTTCCAGCCAAGGCACCAGCTTACGGTTTGCGTGGTCTGTGTGGAGCACAACGCAAACACCGTAGTGTTTTGCCAGCAGGTGCACGTGTTGGGCTGCGGAAACCGCGCCAAGAACACGGGCCTGGAAGCTATCCGGCAAGGCTGCTCCAGCATAGAACTGTGCGCCGCCGTTTGAGAGCTGTACGATTACGTCGGATTTGTTGGCTGCTGCAGCTTCGAGCACTGCGTTGATTGAGTTGGAGCCAACTACGTTTACTGCTGGAAGAGCGTACTGCCCTTCGCGTGCTGCCTGAATGAGGGTTTTGTATTCTTCGCCAAAAATGACGCCTGGACGCAGCTTCGTCACCTTAAAGGTCTCCCGATCGCATGTTGAGTGAGTAAAAAGCGAAGCCCGGGAGGAGGGAATGCTGTCTATAACAGCAGGGAACGGACTCCGCTTTTACTCATGTGGTTCGGTTGTTACGCACCAGCTAAAAGGGGGTATAGCTGGCAGTAAGGCCCCGAATTAGGCTTGCCGAGGGTGGCGGCAAACCTTGCAGGTGAAAAACTTTTCACCGGGTGCAAAAAGATTTGAAGGGAAAGTGCATCGAAACGCGTTGGAATGAAATAAGTAGGAATACGTAGTTGATGCAATCGCACGAAAGCGTGGTTTGACCACGTTATAACGATTTAAAATTCCCTCAAATGACAAATCACAAACTAACTGAGGGGAACGTGCGGGTTAGTTGCAATATTATTTGTACCAAAGCGCTTTGGCGAGACATATATCAGTATTACCTCGAGTAATAGGTATTGAACCCCATGACAGATTGTCGCCGAATATTGTGCGCTTAAGGGGAAAACCCGGGTGATTTTTCGGTTTTGCAGGCATTTTGCCGGGACACTACAGAAAAACCACCCGAATTGACGATTAGGTCAACTTGATGAGTCGCTTACTTTACTCGTTTAAACGACTCGTATTCTCCGCGTGTTTGCAATGATAAAGTAACAGGGCTGTTAGTTCTGTTTCGCCAGAACCAACCATGGTTGCCATCAAATGCTGCCGTGATCTGTCCTTCGTCCTGCGGCACGCCGCGCCCTTTCACATAGGAGATGGAGCGACCACCCCCGTCTCCATGTGTGTCAAAGTTCAATGTGCCTCCGTTTGCCGTCCAGCGAAACGCTGCACTCTTGCCGGCCTTCATCACCAGCTTCACCTCAACACCCTGACCAGGATCAAGTTGAATGGTGGTCTGATCGATTTTGATGGCAGGTGTCGGGGCAATTGGTTGAGCGGCGGGTACTGCAGCAACAGTTTTCGCTGGTGCAACAGTCTTTGTGTCAACTCGGCGAGACGTGGCAGTCACACGCTCGCGCAACTGCTGTTTCAGCATCACCTCAGCCAGCTTGCGTTCAATCTCGTCAACGCGGTTGGTGAGTTCCGGTGAAGTGGTTGTCGCTGGCTGAGTGAAGGCTGTCGGTGCAGAAGCCGCTGCATCGGTTGCACTTTCCTCTGCCAGCTGGGTTTTAATCTCACCCATCTCTGTCAGGCCTAGAACGCGGCCCATGCCGGTGGCATCTACTCCATATTCAGAGGGCAGGATAACCACGATGAGGAGGGCCAGAGCAGACAAAGCCGCAATGATGGTGGAGCGTTTCAGTTGTGCGGAAGACGGCAACTCAGAGCGTTTTGGTGGAGTTGTATTGTGCATGGGGCCTCGCATTACAAAGATAGGATGAGGCCCGTGAGCTGGTATCCTACCAGCGCAAAGCCTGCTGTCATCATGGTGGTGTTCATGGAGTAGGCGTAGCGCCAGAAGGTCTGCGTGCGCCGCCAGTAGCCCATAACAATGAGAATGCCGCTCAAGGCCAGCAGTTGGCCAAGTTCGACACCCACGTTGAAGGCGAGAAGGTTTGGCACCAGCCCATCCGGTGAGATCTCGTATTCGAGGATCTTGGTGGACAGGCCAAAGCCATGAAAGAACCCGAAGACCAGTGTGGTGAGGCGGGTGTTGGGCTGATACTTAAACCAGACCCGGAAGGCGCCCATATTATCAAGCGCTTTATAGACCACTGAGAAGCCAATGATGGCGTCAATGATGTAGGCGTTGATGCCAATGTTGAAGTAGACTCCAAGCAGCATCGTGGTGGAGTGGCCGATCGCGAACAGGCTCACATAAACGCCGATGTCTTTGGTCTTGTAGAGGAAGAACACGATCCCAAGCAGGAACAGGATGTGGTCGTACCCCGTGACCATGTGTTTGGCCCCCAGATACATGAAGGGGATGATGTTGATCCCGGAGATCTCTTGAATATAGCCCTTGTCACCGGTCGCGATGCCATGGGCTGCCGCAGGCAACGTGAGCGCCAGCAGCAGGATGCAGGAAAGCAGCAGCAAACGCGCGGGCGTCCACCGCTCAGCGCCTGCGCGCTGAAGAGGAAATGTCATGGAAAATCCATCTGTAGTTTATAGGATTGGTGCTACAGAAGGGATGGTCGGGGAGGGCGCTCCAGCCTTGAAGCGAGGTCATATCGCAAGCTTTTGACGGGCTGCGCCACGTGCTTGCCAACCTCAGCAGAAATCACAGGACGCGTGAAATGTGCTTCAGCTGGTGCTTCATGAGAATGATCAGCAGAATTATGTCCGTGCAGATGTCCGGAGATTTGCAGGTCATCTTCAAACGCGTCGTGGCTGTGGCCTGCTTCCTGATCATGCGTGTCCGCAACCACATGCTGCTGATAGGTGGTTTGCGCCAGAGCACCCAGATCATGCGAGGGCGTTGGCCGGCCCATGACAGAAAACACAAGCATCAGAGTGATGCACGTGAGCAGGGCAGATCTCAGCAATGTCACAACACGAAACGGCATGCAGCTGTCGGTGAACTCTCAAACATGGAATGCGCTGAATAGTCAGAGGACTATGGCAATACCATGGACCTTGGCAGAGAAAAAGACAGGAAAGTTGAGTGCCTTGGAAAACCCATGCTACCACGATAGCTTATCAATGATTCTCGTATTTATTGCCAATAGGAATTACTACTCATTGTGTTCTTTGCATTCATATTCATGAAATGTCATTAGAGTTCACTTATGTGCATTTTTGTATTGATGTTACGCTCAGAAGCAATGAATTAAGCACTTTTGTTTCGACTCTTGCGTGTAAGGGCAGCGGCTCTCTTGAAGAATTCGGGGTCCCAGTCGGTGATGGATGTTTCTTCGACGGATGTTTGTAGGCGCAGTGTTTGGTCGGAGACGAGGGCGGAGAAGCCGGAGCCTGCGAGGTCTTCCAGCATAGCAAGTTCCATGAAGGCCTTTTGGCGTGGCGAGCGTTGTGACTTGTACTCTCCGTTCCATTTTGAGGCCAGTCTTGGATTGCCAACAAAATCTGTGAGCCCTTTGCTTTCCTGCTGGTTATCTGCCTGTGCAGGCATGTTTGAGTGCGCGGGCTTTGAGTTTAACCATTCCGCCGTTTCTCCTTCTATGAAGGGGGTACCATCGTTGAAGGACAGTTCGCGAAGTTCCGGGAGCCGGCCTATGAACTCTTGGGTGCTCTCTGTGATGGCATTAGCGACTTGTATGTGATCGGCTTTGAGAGCCAATTGAGCTGAAATGAACTGGCCTTCAATCCAAAATGGCATAGAAAACAGCGTTGTTTCTAACTGGTGAATGATTGCTATATCTGCATTGCTTTGCTTGAGCGCATCGCGATACTTGTCGCAGGTATCTATCGATACGGCAGGAATAATAGTTCGGGACTCAGATGTTATCTGAGGTGCACCTGTTATCTCTTGCCAGCATGCATGGCGGCGCAGCTGGTAGATAAAGGGAAGGGATGGGTCTTCCTGAAAGATGAGTGTGCATATCTCAGCGGTGGTGCGTTTAAAGGAACGTGCATCCATCGGAGTTGCGGAACCGATACTTCCCGTCTTTGCTCCATCTCCTGATGCAGAGGCTCCTGCGGCGGTCTGCGCTTTCTCTTTCTCCGTCTGCTTCTTTTCAAGCTCAAGTCTCTCCTGAAGCACACGAAAATCTTTTACAAGGCCGTGCTCAAGCAAGAGTTCGTTTTTGGTCAGGCGAGCAAGGCTTTCATCCAGTTTTTCAGCTTCTGTGCCGGGCTTGCCGGGTAACGCATCCATGCTGAACAAACCGCAAATACGGCGTAGGATGAGATCAAATCTTCGATCTTCTTTTGGACAGAGGTCTGCTCTTGGCATTGTTAAGCAGGCATCAAGGCCTCGGATGCAACTGGTCAAAGCCCCGCGTGTTTTCCGCGTCATTCGGGCAAGCAGCACAGCTTCCAAAACTGCCAGGCTTTTTTGAGTGTTTTGCAGCAGTTGCAGCGCTTCCCGCTCTATCAGACTCCAGTCGATCGAGCCGTGAGAGAGGGTGCCGCGTTTCATCAACTCATCACTGACGGCGTCAAAGTCTGGGTGATCTTCAATGTCCTCTTCAAACCTATCTGAAATGGGGGAAAGGACCGCTTTGGCGAGGTCGTCATAGGATGTTACGAAAAGAGAAGACGCAGCCGGAGCTGCCTCTTCTGATTTTGCTTCTGATGCGGTCATGAGAGTTACATCTTTGCTGGTAGGATAAGACCGGACAATGGTTGCTTGCGTGCGAGCGAACTAGCACCTTTGTGAAGCAGTGAATAAGTTGCTTTTTGACCGTCGAAACTAAATTCGATCAGTGCACCATTGCTGTCAAAGCCCTTCGTTGTAGCAAAGTCCAGCAGTCGGAAACCAGACCAAGGCCCTTTGAACGTAACTGTATGCGGACGACCTCTTCCTGCGGGGAAAACTGAAAGGCTGCTCTCTGCCTCATTCGTAAGGACGTTAGGCCAAATCACGCGGATTGGACGCCTTGGCCCATGTGAATAGGAAATGATCTGCCCTTCAATATTCATCACAGCACGACGCAGTTTGGCTGCAAGAGCCACAGGCTGAATATTGTACTCAACGCCAATGAGCCCTTCGGAGTTAAAGTAGCTCCTGCGCAGATCCAGAATGATCTTCAGGTTGTCCTGGAAATCCTTCTCGATGGCTAAGTGGCGGCCATCGATGGTTTTGGGTTCGCCCGTTGCTTCATCAACAAATACAATGAGGTTTTTCTTATAGAACGTCTCGATTTTGCCGCCGGGACCGAAGAAACTCTCAAACTCTTCAAGTGGAATCTCTTGCTCAGCTTGTTTGTTGAATGGATAGAGCTGAGCGTAGTTCAGATTATAATCCGCATAAATCTCTTCATTCCAGCTGCGCTGTAGTTCCTTCTTGGCTTCTTGCAGCAGAACCTTCCAGCTTTGGTCCGCTAATTTTGCGAAGAAGCGGTTCAATGGACTTGGCAGATCAACACCTATACGTTTGAGAGTATAGATCGGGTCCTCTCCCTGCAGGTCAATCCTAGCCTTCGCGCGTGCAAGGGCCACCTCGCCAGAGCGCTCCCCAGCTTGTCGAATGTCTTTGAGGTATTCGTAGAGTGTGTTGAGTGCAGCATCCAGATCTTCTAGATAGGCTTTTTCGCCTTCCTCCGCTTCAACCAAGCCGTTCAGATTGGAAAAGGCCCGACGGACACGCAATCCTTGCTCGCGGTAGATATCGAAGGGAAGGTCAGAGTCCACAGCCTGTTCGGCATTCAGCTCGATAAGCTTGCCCTCATAGATCTCGGTTTCACTTTTAACGCGGTTGATGAGCCGGTTCAGCGGTCGGTCTGGGCCAGTCAGGGTTTCAAGAATATCAACCGCATGATCCAGATTTCTGAAATCAGTAATTTCCAAACGGTTCAGCGCGGTGTTCCAACTGGAGATGTAATTGGTCGCATAGCGGGACACGATCTTGCGACGGAATTCTTTCAGGTCGGCTTGAGAATACTCAACCGTATCGCGCTCATCTGCGACCCATGCATCTTCAACAGCAACGACCGAAAGGCCATCATTCATTTTTACGAAATAGTCCAGATAAGCGTCTTTTGTGAAAAACTCTTTCACCCCAATCGGCTGATCGTTTCCGCTGCTGCTCCTGGTGCCATCAAAAACGATGTTGTAAGCAGGTCCGATATCATTTCGGAAATTGACTGATGAGGCAAGCTGTCTGTCGCTGACCTGTTCAATATTGCGGTAAAGGCGAAGGTCTCTCGGAACTTCTCTTAAGTCTCTTTGGGAGTTTTCCACCAGATCTTTGTCGAGTGCGGCTTCTAGCCCTGCAGTCTCAATGGCAAAGACCAAATGATCACGAAGAGCTTTTTGCAGCTTTAGATCACCTTCAAACTGCTCTTGCCATTTCTGTTCCATCCAGGCTTTGACCAGCAGCTCATTTCGTCGTGATGCGTCTCCCAACATGAGATAGACGCGCAAAGCTTCAAGGCGTTCATTGCTGTCTCTACCGGTCTCATTTTCTCCAAGTTTTGCGATCTCATCTCGCACGTATGCTGCCACTTCTGGGAGAAAGTAGCGTGCGAGCATGTCGACATATGCTTTCTCAACTTCCGGGCCGATTTTGTGTCCCTGATAAAGCTCAAGCTGAGACATAAGCCAGTTTCGACTGCGGTAATTGCCAAAAATGTCGCTTGCCGATGTAAGGGCTCCAAGAGAGCGAATATAATTTTGCCCGGACGCGTTAGAGTTTTGTGCTGGTCCTTGTTGGAGCAGCTCTTCAAAGCTCTCAGTGATATCAACGACCTGATCTGCACGTGCGCGGTTGCTTTCGTAACCCATCCAGTAAGCGCTGAAAAAGCCGACATACAACAATGAAGCCGCAAGGCCTGAGCCGATGAGTGCGAAACGCTTCGCGCGTTCAATCTTGATATTGTCGCCAGCAAGCCCCGCTTCTTTGAAGACCACCTGATCAAACAGGGCGGAAGAGAAGTACTGCTTGGATGGGCCACTGTGAATGGGCAGGATTGGCGGCGCTATTTCGTACTTTTGTGAGGTTGCCTGCAAAACAGGATTTGTTGGGATGGCTTCCTGCCGGGCTGATGAGAAGAAGATGCCCCGAATATGAGGGGCGGTTGAAAACTTGTCTTGATGCAGGGCTTTACCAAGGAAGCCACCCAAAATTGTACTTAAGCCAGCCATCTCACGGGTGAACAGATAGAGTTGGCGACGTTTGTGTGCTGAACGAATATCTGAGATACGATCGACAGTGGTATGATTGAGGTTTTCCAGCAGTTTGGCAAAAGCTGCATTAAACTCGTCTAACCACTTGTCTTGATCCCGACCACTATGAAGATCAAATGTAAAGCCAAATGGCTTCGCCCTTTCTGCTGTGGGCAAACATCCAATGAACTCATGGAAACCATCGATGAGGTCGAACTTGGTAAGTACGACATGGACGGTGTAGCGCGTGCCCAGCACTTCTGTCATTTCGTTCAGGCGAGCATGAATAAGTGCTGCTTTCGTGTTTCGCTCCTGAGAGGAGAGCGAAATAAGCTCTGACAGGTCGAGGCATAAGACAACGCCGTTGATGGGTCTGCGTGGTCGGTTATCACGCAGGAGTTTGAGAAAGCGGCGCCATAAACCTGCGTAATGTGTTTCATGAGTGTCAGATTGCTTTCCGTTTACATGTTCAACAAACTGGCCAGCAACATCAAACAGAACCGCCTCGTCGGTTACCCAACAATCAACGTCTTTTGTCGGTTGCACATGCTTGGCGTCTTCCTGAGAGAAAAGATGTGCAAGTGGAAACTTTAAATTCGATTCAACAATAAGGGATGTCTTGCCCGAACTTGGAGATCCCAAAACCACAAACCAGGGTAGCGCGTAGAGGTTCTTTCCATTTCTGCGAGAACCCTTGCCTGCCCAGTTTCTGCTGATGGTTTGCAGGGCTTGGTTGAAGCCACGCTCGAACTCATTCAGATAGGATAGATCAGGTGTTTTAGGCTTTTCTCTTTTATCTTTATTTTTACTTAAATCAACGTTCTTCTTCTTTATGCTTACATAAATTAAGTTACTGGCACCCCAAATTATGGAAAAAACTGCCATTGCAAGGGCGCTGTAGATTAATTTTTTTTCGCTTGAGCCTGCGAAGGAGAACACAAAATCCCTGAAGAAAAATACACTTAAAACGAGTAAAATTAGAAATATCGAGCTTATAAATATATATGATGTAGTTAATTTAATAATCGATAATAGTATAGTTTTGATTATTGAGAGAGCTCTAGTTATCATTACGTTTCTCTGGTTTGTATTAATCAGGTCGAATCGCATTTTCGGGCAATATTAGCTTTTTTCTCGAAATATTTACTTTGATAATCAATATTACTAAAGTCCAATAACGGAAGTTTTACTTTTGGGTTGTCGTCTGTTTTTCTTTCCGATAGGCCTAAGGGAAATTTAGAGTCGAATTGACGCTAAAGTTTTCAATTTTCAATTTAAGTACAATCTTAGGTAGTTTCTAAGATGTTTTCAGTTTTATTAAGAAGAGTGGGGAAGGCTAATGGCTGGCAAGGAAGGTTCTGTTGCGCCCAAAGAGCGGATTAACATTCGCTATGTTCCTGCAACTGGTGACCAACAGGAAGAAGTCGAACTGCCGTTGCGTCTTGTCATGTTGGGTGATTACAACGGCAAAGAAGACGATACGCCTCTTGAAGAGCGCGAGCTGCTTTCAGTTGATAAGAATACCTTCGCATCGGTAATGAAAGAAGCGGGGCTGGAGCGTGAGCTAACGGTCAAAAATACGCTTGTTGAGGAAGAAGACGCACAGCTTGCGGTCAATCTGAAGTTTGAAGGACTAAAAGACTTCGAGCCAGATTCTATCGTGAAGCAAATTCCTGAGCTTAAAAAGCTAATCGATCTGCGTGAGGCTCTTGTTGCTCTTAAAGGGCCGCTTGGAAATATTCCTGCGTTCCGCAACCGACTAGAGCAGCTGCTACAAGATAAAGAGCAGCGTGAGAAGCTTCTTTCAGAGTTGGATGCAGTGGTTTCGTCTCAGGAAGAGAACAGCTGACACTACGTCATTATCAATAGATTTTATAAACAACTGCGGAGCTCGTTCGTTTTGATCCGCAAGTACATTTCAAAGTAAAAACATGGATGTGATGACATGGTAGATGTATCAGCTTCTGCCGGCCAGCCAGATGTTGCCGGTTCGGGGGCCGCGATTTCTCTTCTTGACCAGATCATGGAAGAGACCCGCATTCGCCCTGAAGACGAAGAAAGCTATTCCATAGCGCGTAAAGGCGTTGAAGCGTTTATTTCTGACCTCCTTGCGAGCCAGGAAGTTGACCAACGGATCAACCGCGTATTGGTTGATCGTATGATTGCAGAGCTGGACCTGAAAGTATCAGCGCAGCTTGATGAAGTTCTGCATGATGAAAAATTTCAGGAACTCGAGTCTGCCTGGCGCGGTCTGAAACTGCTGGTTGACCGGACAGATTTTCGTGAGAACATCAAGATTGATGTGCTTTCTGTCTCTAAAGACAAGTTGCTGGAAGATTTTGAAACCAGCCCGGAAGTCGTACAATCTGGCCTTTACAAACACGTCTACTCCAGTGGCTATGGCCAGTTTGGTGGCGAGCCTGTAGGCGCAATGATTGCCAACTATGACTTTGGTCCTGGTGCCCGCGATGTAAAGCTGCTTCAGTTTACTGCCTCCGTTGGCGCAATGGCCCATGCTCCGTTTATTGCGGCAGCTGGTCCGAAAATGTTCGACGTTGATGAGTACGTGGATCTGCCTGCGCAGAAAGATCTGTTCTCCATCTATGAAGGACCGCGTTTCCGCAAATGGATGGGCTTCCGTCAGAGTGAAGACTCCCGTTACGTTGGCCTGACATGCCCACGCTTTTTGCTTCGCATGCCATATGATGCGGAAGAAAATCCGGTTGATGCGTTCGTCTATAATGAGAATGTGACAGAAGAGCATGAGAGCTATCTGTGGGGTAACACTTCATTCCTGATGGCAACCCGCCTGACAGAGAGTTTTGCCAAGTATCGTTGGTGTCCAAATATCATTGGTCCGCAATCAGGTGGTGCTGTTCACGACTTGCCGGTACATGTGTTTGAAGCCTTTGGTCAGCTCGAAGAGAAAATTCCAACGGAAGTTCTGGTTACAGATCGCCGTGAATTTGAGCTTGCCGAAGAAGGTTTCATTTCACTGACGATGCGCAAAGGCTCTGACAATGCGGCGTTCTTCTCCGCAAACTCTGCTCAGAAGCCAAAGATCTTCCAGAACACCAAGGAAGGTAAAGAAGCGGAGACCAACTATAAGCTTGGCACTCAGCTTCCTTACATGATGATCGTCAACCGCCTTGCTCACTACATTAAAGTGCTGCAGCGCGAACAGATCGGATCATGGAAAGAGCGTGAAGATCTGGAGCGTGAGCTTAATACCTGGCTCCGGCAGTATGTGGCTGATCAGGAAAACCCACCTCAAGATGTACGTTCACGTCGTCCACTGCGCGCAGCAGAGGTTATCGTCTCTGATGTAGAAGGTGATCCGGGTTGGTACCAGGTGTCTTTGAAAGTGCGTCCGCACTTCAAATACATGGGAGCGAATTTTGAATTGTCGCTCGTTGGTAAGCTGGACAAGGATAGCTAAGGGCTGCCCATGAGAAAGCGCGATGAACCCGTTGTTTGGGACAGCAGGCTTCGTACAGCGCGTGGCAGTTTGTTCGAACGTTTGATTGCTGATGAGGAGGAGATCTCTCCTCCTCAGAACATCGATCTGTTGGAAGCAAAAGTAAACTCTATCAAGCGTCATCTAGCCAAGCTGTTGAATGCGAGAGCAGGGGCTTCTGCTGCCACACCAGATTTAGGACTGGTTGATTTCAACTTGTCCAGCGTGGCGACAAACGACCTTACGCAACATATTGCGGCCTCTATCCGCCAATGCATTGAAAAATATGAACCGCGCGTGCAGGTGCGGTCCGTCCATTTCGTTCGTGACCCTGACCGCCCATTAGAACTGCGGTTCAAGGCAACTCTGCTCATGCCAGCCTTAAGTCAGGGGGAGCAGGTGCAAATCGATATTCTTATGAAAGATGGGCATGTCGCTCATATTGTTTAGTCAAGCAGGCAACCAGCTGTGAAAGCTTCATACTTTCAAGACGAATTGACTTATCTGCGAGAGAGCGGTCGGCTTTTTTCCGAACGCAATCCGCGGTTGTCAAAATATTTGTCTGATGCCTCCACGGATCCAGACGTGGAACGGTTGCTGGAAGGCTTTGCGTTTTTAACGTCAAAATTGCGCGAAAAGTTGGATGATGAGCTTCCAGAGCTTACCCATTCACTCGTGCAGCTACTTATTCCGAATTTCCTACGGGCGTTTCCATCAACCACACTTATGCAGATGGTCCCCGTTGAAAAAGCGATTACAGAGCGTCAGGTATTGCCGTCGGGCTCGCAGATCTTGTCTCGCCCAGTGGATGGTATTGTCTGTCCCTTTCAGACAACAGCAGACGTAACGGTCTATCCGCTCGATATTGTCGATCAGGATGTTCAGCGTTCTCGCGAAAGCACTGTTCTGACATTGCAGTTCCAGACATTGTCGGGCCTGCCTCTGTCCCGGCTGAGTTTTAATGACCTACGTCTATGGATTGCTGGCGATGAAGTCGCCGCCCAGATGCTTTATTTGTGGATGGGCCGATACCTGAAAGACGTCACGGTTTGCTTTCGTGCTGATGGGGACAATGAAGACGGTGTTAGCCGTTACAAGCTTCCAGCCTCAGCACTGCAGCCAGGTGGTTTCGGCGGCTCTGAAGCGTTGCTGCCCAATGAGAATTCTGCTTATGAAGGCTACCGGCTCTTGCAGGAATACTTTGTCTTTCCTGCAAAATTCCAATGCTATGACATTGATGGATTAGAGCCCTTTTTCCGCAATCGTGAGGAAACAGATTTCTCATTAGAGTTCACTTTTTCCAGACCTTTGCCACCTGATGTGAAAGTGCGTCCGGGAACGTTCCGCCTCTATTGTGTTCCAGCGGTAAATTTGTTCGACTATGACGCCGAGCCCATGAAAATCGATCATAGTCAGATGCGGTATCCAATCCGACCGACAGCAAATGGTCGCGGCGCCATAGATATTTTCTCTATCGATCGGATCATGAGTTGGCGTGCCGCGAAGGATCCAACGAGCGGTTCTCATCTGCGTGAGTATCCCTCCTTTGAATCTTTCCATCATGAGGTCGAGCGTGCGGATGGTCTAACTCAGATTTATTATCGTCTGAGACTTCGCGAAGCGTTGGGCAAGCGCGGTATGGAGCATCTGGTTTCATTCGTGCGCCACGATAATGAGCGCGCCATTCCAGAACATGAAGTTCTCTCTGCTGACCTGAAGTGCTTCCATCCCAAACATGCCATGGAATTAGGCGCAGGTGATGTGCGTGAGCCGACAGGTGAAACGCCGAGCTTCGTGACATTTAAGAACCTGAGCCAGCCCAGTGCACCAGTCTATCCACCGCTGGATGGATCGCTTTACTGGAACCTGATCTCCAACCTATCTCTTAATTACGTTTCATTGCTTGAAAAAGAAGCTCTGAAGACCGTGATTGCGACCTACGATTTTCAGGCTCGCCTGAACAGGCAGGATGAGCGTGTCAGTAAGCAGCGTATTGATGGCATCATTTCCATCGAGACGAAACCGGTCGACAAGTTATTTCGAGGGCAGGCCGTTCGAGGTTTGAAAACTGTCATGTCTCTCAGCGAAGACGCATTCCAGAGCGAGGGCGAAATGTTCTTGTTCTGCAGCGTGCTCGCAGAATTCTTTTCTCTCTATTCAAGTGTCAATTCGTTCCACGAACTCATCGTAAATGGAACACAAAACAATGAAGTCTATCAATGGCCAGCGAAAATTGGGCGACAACCTCTGATTTAAGAGGCGACCTACAGTTTAATGCTCGCAGCTGGTCATTCTTCCAAGCTGTTGAGCTGATCCAGCGTTGTTATGATGAGCGCAATGAAGTTGGTACGCATCTTTTGCCGAAAGATGAGAAGATCAACTTCAGCGTCATGCATTCGCTTGGCTTTCCGCTGTCTGATATCGCCAGCATTGAAAGACAGGGTGATCAGGAGACGAACGTCGAACCGGTCGACTATGTCGATTTTAATATGGAAGTGACGTTTCTCGGTCTGCACGGCTCAAGCTCGCCATTGCCCTCTTATTATCAAGAGGTCATAGCCAAATACGATGCGCAAGGCTCCTTGATGAAGGGGTTCTTTGATTTCTTCCATAATCGTCTGGTCGGCCTCTTACACCGTTCCATGCGCAAGTACCGCTTCTATGTGCGTTATGAGCCGGGTGCGTTGGATCCATTCTCGCAATGGGTGTTCTGCGTTTTTGGATTATCGGATCAGGAGTCGCGGCAAAAATCACCCATCAACTGGGCACGCTTGCTTACGTTCGCAGGCGTTTTGGCGTCTCGCAATCGTTCACCTGCTGCGATCGCAAGTGTCGTATCTCACGCCTTTTTTCATAAAGAAGTGGAAGTGGAGGAATGGGTTCAACGAAGAGTGGACATTCCCGAAGGGCAACGCTCTGAGCTGGGCCAGCACAACATGTTGCTGGGTGAAGACACCATTATTGGAGATAGCGTTTCTGATATCTCCAGCAAATTCAATATCTTCATTAAGAATTTGAGCTTTGAGCGTTTTCAGGACTTCCTCCCTCATGGACGAGACTACAAGGCCTTGCGAGATCTGGTGGAATTCATGCTGCGTGATCAACATGCCTACGACATCAAGTTGGAACTGGCGGAAAACCAAGCTTCACCGGTCATGCTTACCGACGAATATGAAGGGCGGCTGGGTTGGTCAACCTTTCTGGACAAGGGTGATGGACGCTCGCGCGAAGTCCTGATCTCTGCGCGGTTGTAGGAGGGTAGTATGAAACTTGTCCTGGTCATCAACAACACGTCTACGCTTGAAAACGGCAGTAAAGCCACTGCCACATTTGACAAGGCAGGCGGAAACATCGGTTCTGGTGAACAGTGTCACTGGCAGCTGCTGGATAGGCGCAACTCTGTCTCTCGCGAGCATGTACGCGTGTTTTTTCAAGACGGTGTTTATTGTGCGGAAGCCGTGAGTGATGAAGGCATCATCGTAAATGGTTCCAATCGGCCAATCCCGACGGGTCAGAGATTTCGTGTCTCTGACGGTGATGTCTGGAAGGTTGGGGCGTTCAAGTTGACCACTTATGTGGTTGCTGAAGGCAGCGAACTGGAAGACCAAAGCGAGCAATGGGCAGGCCGGTTTGCAGCCATAGACACAATTGTGTCCGGACGCTTGCAGGACGAAGATGAGCACACACAAGATAACATCGAATACATCCTCGCGGACCGGTTGGAGAGTGACCTCAGTGAGGATTTCTTTGCAGGCAATCAGCGGGCAGGGGCCCTTGCATGCGATCCTGTAGAGGTTCTTGACCAGCAGGATGATGAAGGCCTGCCAGGCAATCAAGATCCGCTCTCTCAATTAAATCATGACAGCAAGCCCGACCAACAAGAGTTGGACGAGGACTTATTGAGCACTCTGGGGCTACAGCCTGAAAACAGCGGTAAGGCACTGGGTGTGGATGATCCTCAAGCACATCACCGTTTGATGATCATGCCCCAAGCAAAAGGAAACCATACAATGACCAATACAGGTACAGAGCCGGTTGATCCGGATATGGACAGCTATCTTGAGTCTCTGACGAACTCGGGCGGGCAAGAAATGTTGGTCAGCGATATTCAGGAGACTGAAAGCTGGCATGGTTCCGTTGCTCTTTCTGAATCCGGAGAAGAGGGCATGGTAGATCATGTGGTGCTGCGACCTCTTCTGACAGCACTGGGACTACCGGCCGGCAACATGAGTTTGCCTGAGGCGAACCGTATCACTCAGGATGTTGGCGCAGCCTTGAAAACGGCAATTGCTGGGTTGATGGCCATTCATACGCAGCAGTGGGAAGACCGTTCGTCAATGAACGACACTCACCTGCATCCGGTGGAAGATAACCCGATCCGACTGGCTCAAAGCCCTGAGCAGGCGATTGAAGACCTTCTGCTTGTTCAAAGCCCTGTTCATTTGAACGCTCCCTCTGCCATTGAAGAGAGTCTGATGCAGATTGAACTGCATGAGAAGGCAAGCCGTATTGCAGCGGATGAAGCTCTGGAAGCGGTTCTCCTCGGCCTTTCTCCTGAGAACCTGAAAAACCGGTTTGCACGCTACAAAGGACATGCCCCGCGGACTGGCGATCTGGATGGCTGGAATTGGCAGATGTACGAGCATTACTACCAGGAAATGCGCTCTGGTCGCCAACGCGGATTGACGCGCATGTTCTGGGAGATCTTCCGGCAAGTTTATGACCGCGAAATGCGGAGCCAGCACTTGTATGCAGCTGAGTGACGTTTGATGGCTAGCGAAGATTTGAAGGTGTCCAGCTTTGGGAAGAATGAGGCGGTAGGCATACGATGAACTGGGGTTGGACACTAAACGCGCTCCTGCAAAAGGGCTTCCATCTTGCCTTTGCACTAGTTGCACTGCTGGCGTTGAGTGCATGCGAAGCACAGAAAATTCCTGAGAAGGTTTTCAAGGTTGTCATGGACCCAGGCATTCCGGTTGGAGAGCCTAAGGACCAGCCGACACTGATTGATGTGACCATTTTCTCAGAGCCAGGATCGAACAAGAATGATCTGGGTGAGAGCGTGCCGATTGATGTTTGGGTCTTCCAACTGGGTGACGATGGCAAGTTACTGCAATCCTCTTTTGAAGAGGCAACCGAAGACTATGAGAACGCTCTTGGAACCACCTTCATAGATGTGAAGGAGGTTCAGGTCATGCCCGGTGAATCCAAGGTCGTGAGTGAACTGGAGTTGGACGAAGACACTGTTTTCATTGGTCTTGTGGGTGGCTATGCGAAGCCTGAAAAAGTCGATTGGCGCGTCGTCGAGCAGGTCAAGCCCAAGGGAGAAACTTACAAGCTGCTTGCTGTCATCAGCAGAAAAAAAATTATCACGAACCTTCATCGGTAGGTTTGAGAGCAAATAGGTTTATTTAGATTATGTCACTGCGAAACCATGTAATTTGGCGGGATGGTCTGTTTTTGAAGCCCCACCATTTTCAGCAGCAACAACGATATTTAGAGCATCTTATCCGCTCTCGCAGCGAGGCGATTGATCCTTATCAGCACGGGGTGAGCCGGTTGGAGATCAATAAGGAAAGCCTGCTGCACGGTAAGCTGCTGGTTGACTATGCGCTGGGAATTTTCCCCGACGGTACAACGATTGATGTGCCTGGCGAAACAATGGCGCCTGCGCCTTTGGATGTCAGCGGTGAAAACGTCGTCGGGCAGATGGTGTATCTGGCTTTGCCATTGCGCTCAAACGGTGTTCCCGAAGTAGAAGACCCGCTCAACCCTCAGGATGCGACGCGGATGCGTGCGTTCTCTCAGGATGTGCGCAACAACACCAGTTCAGATTCAGAGGCGTTTCTGGTGGATGTGGCTCAGTACCGCCTGCGATTGATGCTCGAACGTGAAGACCGTTCTGCTTTCACGTGTCTGCCCCTAACGCGTATCCGGAACAAGAACTCAGACGGCAGCGTGGTGCTGGATGATGAGTTTTTACCAATGGCCTCAACCATTGATGCTCAGCCCCGCCTGCGCAAAACCCTTGACGATCTCGTAGGACTGCTGCGCCAGCGTGCCTCTCACATTTCAAGCCGCATGGGTACACCGGGTCAGCGAGGTGTCTCGGATGTTTCTGACTTCCTGATGCTGCAAACGATCAACCGTTTATGGCCGGAATTTCGGCACATGTCCTCCCTCAAAGGAGTGCACCCAAAAGAGCTTTATAAGATGTTCTCCGGTGCTGCTGGAGAACTGGCAACGTTCACGCATGAGCAACGCATGCCAACAACGTGGCCGGCCTATCATCATGAAGAACCGCAGATTTGCTTCGATCCAGTGATTAGCTCTTTACGCCAGTCGCTATCGACGATCTTTGAAGCAAACGCAATCGCACTACCGCTGAACAAGCAGAAGTACGGCATCATCACGTCACCGCTCAGTGATCGGTCGCTTCTGAACTCAGCAATTTTTGTTGTTGCAGTGAAAGCCAGTATGGAGCTGGAAGAACTGGCAAAGTCGTTCCCGGCGCAAACCAAAGTGTCGTCCATTGAGCGCATTCGCGAGTTGATTCATCTGCATCTGCCCGGGGTCGTGCTTCAAAGGCTTCCTTCTCCGCCACGACAATTGCCGTATCATGCAGGGTTCTCCTACTTCCAGCTGGATGCCAACTCCGCAGGTTGGCAATACATTGAAAACGCGAGTGGTTTTGCCTTCCACATCGCGGGTGAATTTGCTGATTTGCAGCTGCAGTTCTGGGCTATCCGCAATGAAAGGACGACATGATGAGTGAAGTTGCAAATCTGTTTGACTCTGGTGATCCTGAAGTTGTTGAAGACGCGCCAATTGCAAGTGCTGAAACAGTGCCTCAGAATTTGAAGGATGTTTCCCCAAGGCCAGTGCAGCACATCAGTTTCCCCATGCGTGGACACAGCATCAATAAAATCATTGATGCAAGCCAGTCCTTGCTTGCCTTGATTTCACGCATTCCGGAAGTCTCTGAGAACAACAAGCTAGACTACCTGCACAAAGATGTTCGGGCTGAGATTGAATCCCTTGAGCTGGAGCTTCAACGTGAGGGTTTTGATCGTGCCACCATTCTGGCGCACCGCTATTGCCTGTGTTCTGCAATTGACGAAGCGGTGATGTGCTCTCCCTGGGGTCAGAATTCTGACTGGTCCGAGCGCAGTTTGCTGGCGTTGTTTCATAGCGAAACCTGGGGTGGTGAGAAATTTTTTATAGTTCTCAGCCGTCTGATGAGGGATCCGGTTCGTTACATTGAGTTGATTGAGTTCCTGTATTTGCTGCTCGGGCTTGGTTTCGAAGGCAAGTATCGAGTGATGCACAATGGCAAGCTGCAGCTCGAAGAAATCATGCGTGATGTTCACCACGTCATCCGGCAGGAGCGGGGTGAGGGGAATTTCGAACTTGGTCAATCAGAGAACAAAGTGATTGAGAAAGCGCATGTCGTTCATTGGCATACACCTGTTTCTCTTGTTTGGATTAGCCTTTTTATTTTATGCGCGCTGACCTACGCCGGGTTTTATTGGCAGATAGACCAATACACCGATGGGGTCGTCACTCAGCTGCGTGAAATGCTTTAATTTTGGAGATCGAGTATGGCTCGACTGGAAATCAAGGCGCTGATCGAGCGTCTCAACCCATGCTGCCGTCAGGCAATTGAAGAAGCTGCCAGCCTGTGCGTTTCGAACTCGCATCAGGAAGTGACAATTGAGCATTTCCTCATTTCACTTGTTTCACAACCTGCGATGGATATCAGGTTACTGGTGCAAAGCCAGAATGTGGATGCAGACAAGTTGAACGAGGCCCTTCGTGCAACGTTCAACCGATATCGCAGAGTTGAAGCTGATCGCACACCGACGTTCTCACCGCTGCTTCAGGACCTCTTGCAGGATGCATGGTTGATTGCCTCCGTTGAGCAAGATGAGAAAACCGTCCGCTCGGGTGCTGTTCTCATTGCCCTGCTCAATGAGCGTGGCCGTTATATGCAGATGGACTATTATCCGCTGCTCGAACGCGTCTCATCTGATGTTTTGCTGCGTGATTTCGAAGCATTGACGGTTGGCTCTTTCGAAAAAGATCACCGTGCCATACCGGGGACAGTATCAGGTGCAGGAGAGGGCGCTGACGGCTTCCTTCAAAAATACGGCACCAACTTCACTCAGCTGGCGAAAGATGGAAAAATTGATCCGATCTTCTGCCGCGATAATGAGATCCGCCAGATTATCGAAATCTTGTGCCGCCGCCGTAAGAACAACCCAATTTGTGTTGGTGAAGCTGGTGTAGGTAAAACCGCACTGGCAGAAGGTCTTGCGCTCCGTATTGCAACTGGTGAAGTCCCAGCAGATTTCGCCAATGTCTCCCTTTGGGGGCTGGATATCGGAGCGCTGCAAGCTGGCGCATCTATGAAGGGTGAATTTGAAAAGCGCCTGAAGGGCGTTATTGATGAAGTCCGCTCCAGTCCTGAACCGATCATTTTATTTATTGATGAGGCGCATACGCTCATTGGAGCTGGTGGTGATCAAGGTGGTTCTGATGCTGCGAACCTTTTGAAGCCTGCTCTGGCCAGAGGCGAGCTGAAAACAATAGCCGCAACAACATGGTCTGAGTACAAAAAGTACTTTGAGAAAGACCCTGCCCTGACCCGCCGCTTCCAATTGGTGAAGTTGGATGAACCGACCATTGATGAAGCGATTATCATCATGCGCGGGCTTAAAAAAGCCTACGAAGATGCGCACGGTGTTTACATCACCGAAGAAGCGATTGGCGCTTCTGTTCGCCTTGCAGCGCGTTACATCACAGGCCGTCAGCTTCCAGACAAAGCGATTGATGTGCTGGATACAGCCTGTGCCCGCGTTCGAGCTGGGGCCAATACGCCTCCTGTCGAACTACAAGATGTCGAGCAAAGCCTCCAAACCTTGAGCTGGGAAAGAGAAGGCTTGGAGCGCGACCAGCACACAGGCCCATTGGAGCCTGAGCAATTAGAGCGTCTCAAAGCCATCGCAGACCAGTTGAATGAGCTTGAAGCACGTAAAGCGGAGCTTTCGCAACGTCTGGAAACGCAAGTCTCCTTGGCTGAAAACTTCATTTCTGCCCGCGAAGATCTGTTCCAGAAGCAACCTGAAAAACTCGACGAAGACGCCTTGGATGAAGTCCGCGCAAACCTTGCAAGCCACAAGAATGCGCTGATCGCAGAAGCTGGGGCAGAGCCTCTGATTTCGGTAGAAGTTGGACCTTCAGAGATTGCTGCAATCATAAGCGATTGGACAGGTATTCCGATCAACTCCATGGTGCAGGATGATTACCATCGTCTACTGACCCTTGCTGAAACTATGAAGAAAGCAATCAAAGGTCAGGACCACGCCATTGATGCAATTGAAGCTCGCTTGCGTGCATCGCGGCTTGATCTTCACAAAAAAGGCCAACCGCTTGGTGTGTTTTTCCTTGCTGGACCTTCCGGCGTCGGAAAAACAGAGACAGCCCTTGAGGTCTCGCGCCGATTATTCGGCGGCGAAGAGTTCATTACCACCATCAACATGTCTGAGTATCAGGAGCGTCACACGGTTTCCCGGTTGATTGGCTCCCCTCCAGGCTATGTCGGGTATGGAGAAGGTGGTGTGCTGACAGAGGCCATTCGCAAGAAGCCTTACTCTGTCGTGCTGCTTGATGAAGTAGAAAAAGCCGACCCGAACGTGCTTAACTTGTTCTATCAGGCATTCGATAAGGGAGAGCTTGCTGATGGGGAAGGGCGCCTTATCGATTGTCGCAACGTGGTGTTCTTCCTGACCAGTAATCTTGGTTCTGACCAAATTGAGAATTGGGTTGCCAGTGCCGAAGATGGTCAAGTCCCAAGCCATGGCTCGATGTTGAAATCTCTCACACCGCTCTTTGCGCAGCACTTTAAACCTGCACTCCTCGCGCGGATGGAACCATTGGTTTACCTGCCACTATCTGAAGAAGTACTGGCAGACATTGTGCAAATGCGTCTTGCTGATCTCATCCAGCTCTTGAAGGACACACAGAAGGTTGCACTTTCCATTAGTGAAGAGGCCTATGAGCGTGTAACGCAAATGTGCCGAGTGGCCTCTAATGGTGCCCGGCTTGTTGATCAGGTTATTCAGCGCCAGCTATTGCCTACGCTTTCTATTGAGCTGTTAGAAGCTGGCCATCGCGGTGAGCAGATTTCCGCGATTAGCATTGACAGCCCGGAAGGTGAGGACGGCTTCACTTTCGCAGCGGCCTACGAGGCAGATGCTGACGAGGAACCAGCCGAAGACCTCGCTTTGGAAGAGGCGCATTAGTATTGATATGGAGGCATCTTCCACAACAGACGCTCTGATGACATTGATGACGTGCAGGTCAGAAAATGAACTGCGCGCCATGATGTTGAAGACTGTGTTGACGTCAACCAGAGCCCAAGCCATCGCTGTGTATTTGCCAGATATTACTGGTCGCAAGTTGATACCGTTTGCATGTGATGGCGGACTACCGGTAGCTCGCCTTCCGCAGCTTGACAATGAAGTCGGCACCGAGCGCTTCCGTGAGCTGGATGTCTTGCAGACTGAGCCATTCTATTTTGGGAAGACACCATCTTCTGCGAAGACACAAGATCTGAGCACGGCTTTGTTCTGTCGTCATGGCTCTCTCGTCGCCCATCGGATACTGCTGGAAACGTCAGAAGGTCATAACGCATACAATCAAGTCTACGTTTTCCTGCTCGCTTCAGCGGGTAGTACTCCAAGACTTCAGGAGGAGCACCACACACTGCATGTGTTGTGGCGCTCATATTTCCACCTGTCCCCTTTGCTTGTCTCTCTGGAGAACCTGCTGAAAACCGAAGAAACGCAGGTTGAAAAGTCGAAGCACCAAAAAGGGCAGGTCGACTCCATGCTCTCAGATAACCTCGTGGGACGCTCACCACAGATAACCCAGGTCAGAGAGAAAATCGCCCAATACGCACAAAACAAGTACGCGGTTTTGGTGCAAGGGGAGACGGGAACAGGCAAGGAAGTCGTTGCGCGATCCTTACACCGGCTCTCACAATTTTCTGATGGACCTTTCATTGCAGATAATATTGCAGCTCTGCCAGAGAACCTTATTGAGAGCGAGTTGTTTGGCTACAAAAAGGGTGCCTTCACCGGGGCAACTGAAAATAGAGACGGTCTTGTAAAAAGAGCTTCTGGCGGGACATTGTTCCTTGATGAAATTGGTGATCTGTCGATTGATCTTCAGGTCAAACTGCTTCGTATTCTTCAGGAGAAAAAGCTTCGTCCACTGGGAGGAAGTAAAGATGAGCCTGTCGATTTCCGCCTCATCTGTGCCACCCATGTTGACCTGAAAAAAGCGATTGAGAACGGAAAGTTCCGGGCCGATCTTTTCTACCGTATCACGCAGCTCACCATAGACGTACCACCATTGCGCAGCCGCGAAGGCGATAGAGTTCATCTCGCACGCCACTTCCTGCAGGAGATTGCTGTTAGTAACGCAGACACCTCCAAAGCACTGAGTGAAGAAGCCGTCTCCCTGCTGGAAACAGCAGAGCTGAAAGGCAATGTCCGTGAGCTGCAGAACTGCATGATCAAGGCCGTCTTTCTCGCTTATGACACTGATGAAATTTCAGGAAGTATTCTCAAACAGGCCATGAATGAGCAACTCGATACTACTTCTGTGTCCGGGGCTCAGAGCAATTCTGTTGCAGGTGAGAACGGATACGATGATCTGTTACTGGCAGAAAAAGGACTTCGCACGGTTGTCTCAAACTTCGAGCTAGACTTGATACGGAGCGCGTATTCCCAGTTCAAAGGGGATCGGAGCAAAATGGCGGATTTCCTACAAATACCAAAACGTACCCTTGCCAACAAACTCAGCAAATTCAATTGTCCAACGATGGAATTCGACCATGAGAACTAGCAGGTTTGCTCACCCGATTTTTGGAGCAGCGCTGGCCGGCCTGATAGCGGCTCCTACCAGTATTTCTCTATCATCGACCTCTTATGCAGAAACGATCACCTTGGAAAAGCAGATGGTTGAAAAATGCACACTCACCATTGGCCGGGTTAATCGTTTGTCGTGCTTTGACCAGTTGCTTAAGACCCCGCTTGAGGTCTTATCTGCAGGAGAACCCAATCCAGAGTTCGTTGAGAATGTGAATGCACCTGCGGGCCGTTTAGAACGGCAGGCAAAAGCGATGGAACGAACGCGATCATCAGGAGATTTAACCTGGCAGTTTCGCTTTGGCGCAGTCGGTCATCCCGCGATATTCAGGTGGGATGAGATCCAGGAAGAGACTATCCCTGCTCAACCACTGGAGCAACGTGATGGGGCAATCCCTGAGAAGGCACAGGCACTGCAAACTGAGCAGGGACAGCAACCGGTCATTCAGCCAGGTGAAACCAATGTCTACCTCAGTATGAAAGCTGTGCAGTCTGTTGATGCTGGTATCGAGGAAATGCCCGCGATCTTGCTGCTATCCTGTGTTGAAGATATCACAACAGTTGCCTTGGTGCTCAATGAGCCACACGTTAAACGCCGGGTTCCAATCCGTGTCATGTTGCGCGACCAGCGCATCGATAACGATGTCTGGCAAAGCGCGGAAAGCAAACGCATTCTTATCAGCCCGCGTGGATTGACCAGCATCGCACACATTAATCGATGGGCCAACGTAGATCGGGTGCAGCTTGATGTTGTGTCAGATGATGGCTCTCGTGCCTATCTATTCGACTTGGCAAACCTTCAGGACATGCTGCCGCCTCTTCGCAAGGCGTGTCACTGGTAGGAATTTGAATTTTTGAGACAGGCATATTTCCAATGAAGCATAGTTTCCGTATTGCTGTGATACTGGTAACCCTCGGGTTTCTGACAATTCCAGCCTATTTGATTTGCGACTATCTCAATCTCATTCCTGATGAGTATTCCATGGTGCGTAACCTTGTCGTACTTGCGGGTGGTAAGATTGAAACGTTTAGAAGTCAATTACCCGTCCCAAAAGGCGTGCCTTACACTCCAATTGAGCAAACATCGGTATTTTACAATGTTGCAGCTGGTCTGAGTGCACTCTTCACTGTTTTTGTCGCAATTCCAGCGTTTTTATTGCTCGCATACATCGCCAGTTCAGCTTTCGCAGCAGTTAAGGCAACACGGCGAAACTACGTTTTGGGACAGTTTACCAAAGCCGCAGAACTCCTTGAATCCGGGAATGGCGCTTTGCGTGAAGCCGGTGTCGTGATCCTTTCAGAAATCGCAAAGTCCAATCCAAATGAACACTTTCAGGACGTCCTGCAACTTCTGGCCGCTCACATTCGCAGCACAAGCTCTGCACAACGCTCAAACTTGATGGCCGGCAAAGAACATGCTCGTGCCCGCGGGGAGTTGATTGCTTCAGTCCAAAAGGTGTCTGAACTGAAAAAGCTGCTCAGAAAGAAAGACAGAAGCATTCAGCTGGATCTAACCGGAGCATATTTCCGGGGTATGAAGAACAGTAGTGGTCTGATTGGAAAATCAAGCACACACGGCCCCGACCTGAGCTATTGTCTGTTAACGGACAGTGTCTTCGACGACGCCGACCTCACCAACGCAAACTTCTCGCAAGCAAACGTAAACCGTGCACGCATAGAAGAAAAATGGAAAGCCTTATTCTCCGTAGAACAATGGGCCAGCGTCCAAGTCATCAACGAAAAAGGAAAAGTCATCCGCCCACCCATCACTTGATAGGTGGGTGTCTTGGTGAGCACCACAGATACATTCTTGAACTGCCATCAAGTGAAAGTAGAGACTGTGAACACAGAAAAGGTGGAGAGGCCGTAAGATAATATTTTCCTGGCTTCATAATAATCGACTGAACGACACCCCAAAACTAGTTCATATCCTTCAACAGCCGACCATGTTTTCTCGTCTGCTCGATGACTTCTCCGAAGGTGTTGAAGCCGTGGGAGGATAGGAGGGGGAGGAGTTTGCAGAGGGCTTGGGCGGTGGCCTGGGCGTCGCCGAGGGCTGTGTGGCGCAAAACTATGGGGATTTCTATGCCAAGGCGGGTACAAAGGGCGTCGAGAGTGTGAACTTGATCTGCGCCGAAAACGACAGCAGACAAGAGGACCGTATCAAGGATCGGATGATCCCAGGCATGGCCGGACAAGTGGCCGTATCGATGTAGGAATGCCATGTCGAACGGTGCATTGTGCGCAACAATGACAGAGTCTTTGGCGAAAGCATGAAATTCTGAAATTGCAGTGACCGGGTCTGGAGCATCTGCCACCATGTCATCTGTGATCCGGTGAACTCCGGTTGAGGCAGCCGGAATGAGTCTGCCCGGATTGACGAGTTGGTCCACTGTTTCACCGGGAATGATACGTCCGTTAACAACCCGCACGGCCCCGATCTGGACAATGTCGTCTTTATTTGGCATGAGGCCGGTTGTTTCTGTATCGAAAACGACGAAGCTGAGATCACGCAGAGAACGCTCCTCAATTTCCTTTTCAAAATGGTGCTGGGCCGCTTCAAAATCATAAATCAATGGTCGCGGTGCCTCTGGTGCGATGCGTGCGGTCGCATCGTCAATCAGGATCATATAGCCCGACATCCCTCTGAGTTTTTTAAGGCGCAATTGAAAATTGAGATTGCCACGGGCTCCTTTCACATCAACAGCAATTTCTGTTTTCAATTCGATCAACTGATCATAGGCAGCACGCACCTCCTCCTCAATAAAGTAATCAAAGATGGATGCACTCAAACGTGGAACATGAACCTGCCCAAGAATGTCTGCGGCTTGACCGTCATAAAGCATGATTTTGTGTGCAGGGCTGACGAGCACGATGGCGACGGGGATCTCAGTTAACAGCAAGGCCAGCTGTTCGCGCTCGCTCGCCAACTGTGCCGTTGCATCAGAAACCAGTTCCTCTGTATCTGCACTGTCATTGGTTAAACGCCAGGCAACCGCATGAGCCGCAGGCGCAAGGTCGCCCAGGTATTTCGCTTCTTCAAAATCAATTGAGGCATCAACATTAGCATGAGCTGTCGTGCGGATGGCAGCGGAGAGACGTTGCACTGGTTTGGCAACATTTTCGTCAAACAGAAGCCAGATGCTGACTGAGATCGCAAGAAGACCGAAAATGGATAGAATACCGGCCAACAGGAAGCCTGAGGCCGGTGTTGTTTCTGCAATACGGGTGTATCCAAAATAAAGCGCAGCCCCGACAACGGCACAGCTTGCTGCGGCAACACCCGCGAACAAGAGGAAGATCCGAAATCGTAAACTGAGGCCTGTTAACATTACCCCGCTCCGCATATTGTTGAGGTGATCCTGTCATTTTCCGGCACTGACACCCACTGAGCTCCAGAGATGCTTCCACCTTCCTCAAAAATGATACCGTCAGCCAATGCTGCCCGTCGGCTGGTGGCACAATCGGTAAGCACAGGAAGCTTGTTCACCGGAGACCAGCGACCAAAGAAGTAAGCTTGTGCCAGTTTCATGCCCGGCTGCTCTGGATGTGTCTGGATCGTAGCAGTATCAATCGCGACAAATCTTTCCGTGAAGGGAAACAGATAGGTCCATGGACGATAGAAGGCTTTGCTTTCTACAGTTTCAGCAACCACTATGCCATCAGGGAGCGTATCTTTGGTGCGCGAAAACCAGCTGTACTCGCTGGAGATTGTTGCCAGCAACATGGCAGCACCGGCAGCAACCGGGGCAAACCAGCGCGGCAAACGCCCGCCAAGAACATGATTGATCAACATCACAAGACCAGCTCCGGCAACGCCTGCAATGAAGGTCCCGATCAATTCAAGAAACATGTTATTCCTCCCAGGTGACTGTGGTCGCTTTTGTCTCGCCACAGCTTTGATTATTATTGGTCTAGAGCGGAGCGAATTCTTGTCGTTTGATTGAATCCAATCAAACAGAACGCACTCTAGCTTAGCATTCCGCGACCATGCCCGACTGCTGACTGCATGGTTTTAACAACAACAAACGCATCCCGGACATGAGAGCGTTCAAAATCTGACAGGCTAGAAGGCTGCAGAAAATTATCGGGTTGAGCGCCTTGTTTGACCAGATCGGCCTGATGCTGGATTCGCGTCTCGGCGATCAGGTCATAAGCATCCAGAAGGTCTCCCGCACCTGATTTGCTCAGTTGGCCACTCTCACGAGCTTCTTCCAGCCGTGCGCGGGTATTAACCGCCCCGATCTGTCCTTGCAGCGCATAGATCCGTGCCAGATCAACCACTGGCACCACGCCGTTGTGCTTCATGTCCAACGTGTTCTTATGCTCACCAGAGCGGATGGTTGCCAACCCGCGCAGCAAACTGAGTGGTGGCGTATGTTTCAACGAGTTGCTGACCATGTGTGCCACGAAAATTGAGTTACGGCTTGAAGCTTCCAGTGTTTGTGTTTGCAGGTCTTCAAAGAGGGAAACCTCGCCGCCAATTGGCCTGAGGTCAAACATGACAGAGCTGAGCATCTGCGCTTCTGGGTCTGGTTTGTTGATCCATCCTTCAAAATAGGTTTTCCAGACAGATAACGGCTGGCTCCAGCGCGGGTTCGTCGCCATCATGTCACCAGGGCAGTAGATGTAACCGCTGGTGTTCAGTCCATCACACACAAACTTTGCCAGATCAGCAAAGTACCCAAGCCGTTGCTCGTCGGTAACGTGGTCATCCAAAAACAGACAATTATCCTGATCACTGACCCCGGTCTGTTCGCGGCGCCCTTGCGAGCCACAGGCAAGCCAAAGATACGGGACGGGCGGAGGGCCAAACTTTTCTTCCGCCAGCTTCAGCAAGCGACGGGTTGCAGCATCAGCAATATCAGAGATCAATCGTGTGACAATTTCGTGCCGACTGCCACCAGCCACCAACTGCACCAGCAGGTTGGGTATCCGGGCCGTCACCCGTGCTATGTCATAGGCATCTTTGGCCCTGGCAACTTCGCTGACCAACTCAGCAGAACTGATGGCTTGAAACCGTGTCAAATCCGTTTGCGTCACCATGCCGACGAGGCGCTCACCCTCCACGATTGGGACATGACCAATGCGCCGTTCCATCATCAAATGTAAAAGATCCGACCCGATGGCTGATGGCGCAAGCACAATGGGATTAGCCGTCATGACAGCTTCAACCGATGTTTCAACTGATAAAGCAGGCGCCAAAACCTTAAAGGAGAGGTCCCGCACCGTGATGATCCCGATCAGCCCGCCTTTTGCATCTGTCACACACAGCGAAGAAACGCGTGCATCCCTCATCTGCTGAGCAGCATGTTGCACTGTATCATCAGGACGGCAGGTAATCGGGTTGGGCGCCATAAAGGATTCAATTGGAATGGCAGCCAGATCATTTTCGCGGGTCCGCGGCTTCTGAGTCCGGTCAAAGAAACGGGCAACGGGTTGATGCGCTGCGATCAGCTCTGTCAATAATGCAGGCGGGAGCACCAAAAGGACGGTTGGCTCACCGGCTTTTGCGGATGTAACCGCGCGTCCGTCCAGAAACAGACCGCGCTCCCCAAACGAATTGCGAATGCCAAGACGGCTTATGACGGCATCATTCTTATCCCGGATTTCGACGCCGCCCTCGTAGATGAGAAAGAGCCCTGGCAGCTGTTCTCCAAGCTCATAAATACCAGCACCGTGGACACGCTCCCACACTGTTATCTGATTGGACAACGCCTCTTGATCTGTTTCTGGAAGAACATCATAGGGATGCACGGATTTCAGAAACTGCAGGACTTGCTCTGATGTAAGAGGCATGGCTCCGCCTTCAGCTAGAAGAAATAAAGTCCTGCCCAGCATAGGCCGGGCAGGACAGGATCGAAAGACGGCGGGTTACTGAGGTTCAGCAACCCGCATAAGTTATCAATGGTCCTGAGCTGCACCGGCTCCACGAGGGATGCGTACGCTTTCCACGAGGTCCTTGATCACCTGAGGTGTTTCCTTCGTCATGCCTGCAACAAAGTAAGCAACAGCGAAGTTCACAGCCGCACCAATCGCACCAAACGATGTGGACTTGATCGTACCAAGCAGCGGATCAGCATCTGAGAAGCTGGCTGTGCCTGGAATGAAGAACCAGCCCTTGTGCAGGAAGATGTAGACAAGGGTCACAACCAGACCAGACAACATACCTGCAACAGCGCCAGTGTTGTTGATGCGGGTTGAGAAGATACCCATCATCAGCGCAGGGAAGATGGATGCCGCTGCAAGACCGAACGCCAGTGCCACCGTTTGTGCCGCAAAGCCCGGAGGATTGAGCCCCAGATAGGTTGCCACAATAATCGCAACCGCCATGGCCACTCGGGCAGACATCAACTCACTCTTTTCTGAGATTGATGGCTTAATAGCCCCCTTGATCAAATCATGGCTAACCGCTGAGGAGATTGCGAGCAAGAGCCCTGCTGCTGTTGAAAGGGCCGCTGCCAAGCCGCCTGCAGCCACCAGACCAATCACCCAACCTGGCAGGTTTGCAATTTCCGGGTTCGCCAGCACGAGGATGTCACGGTTGAACTTTGTCAGCTCATTTCCAACCCAGCCTTTTTCGCCGGCAAGAGTCTGCATTTTTTCGCTCTTGTCGTTGTAGTACTGGATTTTGCCGTCACTATTCTTATCTTCCCATGCCAGAAGTCCTGTCTTTTCCCAGGTGTGCATCCAGTCGTATTTCGGGTCATTCTTAATCTGTGCTACTTCAACAGCACCACCATTAATGCCACCATTCGGCCACATCATATCTGTGATGTTGAGACGTGCCATCGCGCCAACTGCAGGAGCGGTGATGTAAAGCAATGCAATGAACACCAGCGCCCAACCTGCGGACCAGCGTGCATCAGCCACTTTAGGCACGGTGAAGAAGCGCATGATCACGTGCGGCAGACCAGCAGTACCAATCATCAGAGATAGCGTGAACAGCACCATGTTGAAGGTGTCAGCATTGTTCGATGTGTATGAGTTGAAGCCAAGCTCAGTCACCACCTGATCCAGTTTGGTCAGAAGTGGTTCGCCACTTGCAACATCATTACCAAACAGACCAAGACCTGGAATTGGGTTGCCAGTCAGCTGCAGCGAGATGAAAACTGCTGGAATGGTGTAAGCGGTAATCAGCACTACATACTGAGCGACCTGCGTATAGGTAACGCCCTTCATGCCACCGAACACAGCGTAAGCAAACACAACACAGGCACCGATCAGCAGGCCTGTTGTGTTGTCAACTTCCAGAAAGCGGCCAAACGCGACGCCAACACCGGTCATCTGACCGATCACGTAAGTGGTTGAGGCAACAATCAAGCAAACCACAGCAACAATACGAGCGGTCTGACTGTAGAAGCGATCACCGATAAACTCAGAGACGGTGAACTTGCCGAACTTGCGCAGATACGGAGCAAGAAGCAGTGCCAGTAGCACATAGCCACCGGTCCAGCCCATCAGGAAGGATGAGTTGTCATAGCCGGTAAACGCAATAAGGCCGGCCATGGAAATAAATGATGCCGCAGACATCCAGTCAGCTGCAGTTGCCATGCCATTGGTAACAGGATGGACACCGCGGCCTGCAGCGTAAAATTCAGATGTGGAACCCGCACGGGCCCAGATCGCGATGCCGATGTAGAGCGCAAAAGAGCTGCCCACAAATAGCAAGTTGATAGTAAACTGATCCATGATCTGAAAAGCCCCTATTCTTCTTCAACGCCGTGTTCACGGTCAAGACGGTTCATACGCCAGGCGTAGAAAAAGATGATCGCCAGGAAGACCAGAATGGAACCCTGTTGTGCGAACCAAAACCCCAGATCAGTGCCGCCAACACGAATGCCGCTCAGCAGCGGGCGTAGCAAAATGCCAAACCCGAACGAGACCAGAGCCCATATAACGAGGCTTATTTTAATGATACGCATATTGGCAGCCCAATATGCGTTGTTGGATGAGTTATCTGACATGCTCTCCTCCCGTTTGGGCCGGATGAAATTCAACCGGACGGCATATGCCCCCAAATCTCAAACTGGATTTGCTGTTGATGACCAGTACCTCCCACTGGTCAGCTGGCTTGGAGAGTATTCGTTGATCTTGTTTGGCTTAACAAACCCCATCAAGAAAAGCCGCTCAGGTGACGTAGAATCCCATCAAAATATCACCATTTCCAGAAAGCTAAGCTTTACATTTGCGTAGAGTTTAGAGCTCGCAGACTTACACAGCTAGCCACTTGCTCCCTAAAACCCGCCCCACTTCATCAAGAAAGCGTTGCGTCAGTTCCCAAAGCCGGAACTGAGCTATCACAAGATCTTCCAACAACTCCCACACAAGCCACCTTCAGCAACCAGTTTGTTCCCCCTCGGTCAACTTGTACACGCCTACTTACGTAGAGAATACTTATGTATTACAACCAAAGACTTTGAAACTACTTACAGCTTGGTCACATCTGTAGGGGGCATATGTAGGTGAGATTGGTGAAGAGATTTTCGTTTAAAATAACAAAGTGATCTAGCCTGCGTTAAGTGATGGAGTTAATGCTGCGATTGATAGAACTTGTGCGTTGAAGGCACACAAAAATGGATACTATCGTATGTGAATTTACCATATGCAAAATAGAGGCTTATTAAGCTGCTTCCTGAAGTAGCTGATAGCGATGTTACCTCACGATTTTGCGTTATTCCAATCTTGATGTGCCTCGTACGCGATTCAATATTTGATCAAAACGACGAAAATCCGGTTTTAAAACGTTCTCCGGCAGAGTGACTACGAGGAACGCCTCATTGCATTAGTGGAGGAGGATGAGTGTCGAGAGGCGGCATCTGTTCTTCCATCGAATGCTTCTAAATGTGCGGTTGTCTATCGGGATCTAGTCGCTTAAATGGGCAAGGGCACAGCAGGGAGTTTATGTTTCTGACGATGGTCAAGTTGGGTGGTTTGCGCGAGAGCACCCAGATCATGCGAGGGCGTTGGCCGGCCCATGACAGAAAACACGAGCATCAGGGTGATGCACGTGAGCAGGGCAGATCTCAGCAATGTCACAACACGAAACGGCATGCAGCTGTCGGTCAACTCTCAAACATGGAATGCGCTGAATAGTCAGAGGACTATGGCAATACCATGGACCTTGGCAGAGAAAAAGACAGGAAAGTTGAGTGCTTTGGAAAACCCATGCTACCACGATAGCTTATCAATGGTTCTCGTATTTATTGCCAAGAAAAAGTTAGAAGCTTCATGCCCAAAATAAACAATACCGATGCCGTTGCGGCCAGCAAGTACCTAAGTTTCATCCTTCGACATAAGCCAGAGGAAATCGGTTTGCAGCTTGACCTGGAAGGTTGGGCAAACATCAACGAATTGATCGAACGTGCAAAACCTCAGATCGAGCTGACATTTGAAATGATTGAGCAAGTGGTGATTGAAAGCGACAAGCAACGTTTTAAGCTGTCAGATGATAAAATTCACATCCGCGCAAATCAGGGACATTCCGTCAAAGTGGATCTGAAACTTATCCCCGTGACGCCGCCATCCGTCCTTTATCATGGTACAGCTGAGCAAAACTGGGACTCAATTATGAAGCAAGGCCTGAAGGCCCAATCGCGTCATCACGTTCACCTTTCCCAAGACAGAGAGACAGCGATCAAAGTTGGTCAACGCCATGGCAAGCCCATTGTGCTTCTGATCGATTCAGAACGAATGCATCATAGCGGTGTGCAGTTCTATCAATCCGACAACGGGGTATGGCTGACAGATGTTGTCATGCCCGAGTTTATCTCGAGATAACCTTCGCTTAGGGTCTCTATTCATCGCCTGACTGACGTTGTATGCATAGGAGGTATTACTGACTCGCGTTTCAGTTCTTGCGCTTGGCGATGATGCCAGAGCGCAGGTGATTGAGCGTGGAGGTCATTCCTTCTCACCAGATTTCAGCCGGTACCCAATGAGCAAACCAAACATTCTGATATTTATGGTCGATCAGTTGAACGGAACTCTGTTTCCTGATGGTCCGGCTGATTGGCTGCATGCGCCGAACCTTAAGAAGCTGGCGGAGCGTTCGACACGCTTCAAGAATGCCTATACGGCGTCTCCGCTTTGTGCGCCGGGGCGGGCCTCGTTTATGTCAGGTCAGTTGCCAAGTGCGACTGGTGTTTATGATAATGCGGCAGAGTTTGCATCCTCCTTGCCGACGTATGCGCATCACCTGCGCCGGGCAGGGTATCAGACCTGTTTGTCGGGCAAGATGCACTTTATTGGCCCCGATCAGCTTCATGGATTTGAAGAGCGGCTGACCACAGATGTTTATCCGCCTGACTTTGGTTGGACGCCTGATTATCGCAAGCCCGGTGAGCGGATTGACTGGTGGTATCACAACATGGGGTCTGTGACTGGATCTGGCACCGCCGAGATCACCAACCAGTTGGAATATGATGATGAGGTCGCCTACCACGCCACGCGTAAGGTCTACGATCTGGCGCGGGGCAATGATGAGCGGCCATGGTGCCTGACGGTATCATTCACTCATCCGCATGATCCTTATGTGGCACGGAAGAAATATTGGGATCTCTATGAGGATTGTGAGCATTTTCTGCCAGAGGTTCCTGCAATGCCTTACGAGGAGCACGATGCGCATTCAAAGCGTATCTTTGATGCCAATGACTGGCGTTCCTTTGATATCAAAGAGGAAGACATCCGCCGGTCCCGCCGCGCTTATTTTGCGAATATCTCGTATATCGACGATAAAATCGGTGAGGTGATGACTGCGCTGGAGAGCACGCGGCAAGAAGCGATCATCCTGTTTGTCTCAGACCATGGCGATATGCTCGGTGAGCGCGGTTTGTGGTTCAAAATGTCGTTCTTTGAAGGCTCTGCACGCGTGCCCTTGATGGTCTCTGCTCCGCAGATGGAGCCCGGTTTGGTGACGACACCCGTAAGCAACATTGATGTGTGCCCGACGCTGTGTGACTTGGCGGGCATTAGCATGGCAGAGGTGATGCCGTGGACCACCGGAGAAACGCTGGTTGGCTTGGGGCAGGGTGAGACGCGCACATCTCCTGTTGCGATGGAATATGCGGCGGAAGCGTCTTATGCACCCATGGTGTCACTGCGCGAGGGTCGTTGGAAGTTCAACAAATGCCTGTTGGATGAAGATCAGTTGTTTGATCTGGAAGCAGACCCACATGAGCTTCATAATCTGGCTCAAGACCCTGAACATCAGAATGTTGCAGACGAGTTTCGCACAAAAGCCGCTGCACGCTGGGATCTGGACCGTTTTGATGCAGATGTTCGTGCCAGTCAGGCGCGTCGATGGGTCGTTTATGAAGCGCTTCGTCAGGGCGGACATTACCCTTGGGATTACCAGCCCCTGCAAAAAGCCTCCGAACGCTACATGCGCAACCACATGGATCTGAATATTTTAGAAGAAAGCCAGCGCTTCCCAAGAGGCGAATAGTTTTAGTTGGAGGGGATGATTGAGGTCCCATAGAAACGACCTCAATTGACTTCAATAGGTTCGCTGAGCTCCAGCTTTTGCGTAGAAGCAAGTACAGCATGTATTTGCAGCAAGAGAAGCCCGAAGCAACTGATGGTGAAGACGAACCAATAGTAGTTTGAGGCCGGGAACCCCACGATGAGCAGGGAGAGCAGGAAACCGAAGAGGGTTCGCTGGACGTAGGTCAGGGAGCTGATGACAGAGAGGTAGCTGCCAAAAATATCCTTTTCAACCTTGCTCATAATGTAGGTGTTGAAGGCAACACGCTCAGCTGATCCCATTGCGCCAAGGATTCCTGCTCCGATCACAATGGTTGGAAGAGTTGGGAACAGGCTGATTGTGAGCAGCGCAAGACTGAAGACCGTAAGGCAAATGCGCATGATCCTTATGGCGGACCTTGTTGAAACGAACCGGCTAACGAGAAAGCCGGAGAGGGCTGCACCTAAACCAAATGAGATAGAGAGTTTTGCAAGGGCGGATACATCCAGTTTGAGTACACCGCTCAGATAGATGGGATGCACTACGTTAAGCATCATAACAGCCACGAATGTAATGTTGGCGCAAACCCCAAGCAGTACCAAATCCTTCCGTTTGAAGATACTGCGGAAGACGGTGCGCGAAACGCGTGCACGGGCCGGTCTTGCTTGCTGTGTGTAAGGAATGAAGCAAAACAGAAGGGCGGAAAGCAACATCAAGCCGCTGTTCAACTGCAAGAGGAACTGGAAGTCGTCGCTGTTCACGGCGTAGATCATCAACAGACCCACCACAAAGGTGGAGGCCTGCATTTCCACCTGCATCCAGCCGTTGACTTTTCCGCGCTCACTTTCCGCAAACACTTCCTGAATGAACGCTGTCAGGGCGTTGTAGAAGAACAGAAAGAAGACCTGAGAGGCGAAGTAGAACGTGCTTAAACTGGCGATTTTAAGAAATGAGTTGCCATAGGCGACGGATG
>NZ_LCWX01000088.1:0-12516 GCF_001431305.1 Pseudovibrio sp. POLY-S9 | reverse complement strand
GAAAGACCCCTGCCATTATCGCGATGCAAATCATCAGGGTTGAGCGACGTGAGAACCTGTCCACCACTCTGCCGGAGACTGGTGCGAGAAAGATCAGCAAAGCAGTGGCATAGGTTGCTGTAAAGGCAAGGACTTTCTCACCGCCAAGAGACTTTGACAGTTCCCAGGGGACGATGGTCAGCGCGATCCCCATGGCAATTGATGCAATAAAATTCGCGAACACTAAAACAGACAGTTTCATCCCGTTTCCCCCTTGCAGTTCAATGGAGCACATTTAGAAAGAAAAAACTATCTTTATTTAATTAGGCAGGTATCACGCCGCTATTATCACTCGAATAACTGTTCTATATTTCTCAAGAGTTGGTGAGTTCGCAGACTGTTCAGCCTCAAGAAACCTATGGAGCATATAGGGCTTTGTCCGTATGCTGGATGTGTTGGATTGAGGATAAATCAAAATGGAACTCTGGATTCCAATCACCATTGCAGCGGCGTTTAGCCAGAACCTGCGGTCGGCACTGCAAAAGCACCTTAAAGGCAAAATTGGAACTACAGGAGCCACGTTTATTCGTTTCGGCTTTGGCTTCCCTATTGCGGTGTTTTACCTTGCTGTGATCCTCAAGCTAACAGGAGAATCCGTTCCCGATGTGGGAACAACATTCTACTGGGCTGCTGCGTTTGGCGGTTTGGCGCAGATAATTGCCACCTTCCTGCTCGTACACTTGTTCTCTTACCGCAATTTTGCTGTCGGTACGGCTTATTCCAAAACTGAGCCAGTTCAGGCGGCACTCTTTGGCTTTATCTTGCTGGGAGAGCAACTGACACCGCTTGGCATGGGCGCGATTGCGCTGGGGATCATCGGGGTGTTGTTCATCAGCTTTGGGAAGCAACGTCCAACAGGGGCTATGGTGCTGTCCACTCTGGTTGGGAAACCAGCATTGATTGGTCTGGCATCGGCAGCGTTCTTTGGGGCATCCGCCGCGTTCTACCGCACAGCTTCGCTTTCCGTTGAGGCTGACTCTTTCTTGCTGCAGGCGGCGTTTACGCTGGTGTGTGTGACAGCGTTTCAGACAGTTGTCATGGGCAGCTGGATGACCGTGACCTGCCCCGCAGAGTTACGCGCAGCAATCCGGAACTGGCGTTTGTCCGGTCTGGTTGGGCTTGCGGGTATTGCCGGGTCCATCGGTTGGTTTACAGCAATGACATTGCAGCAAGTGGCGTATGTGCGTGCACTGGCTCAGATTGAGCTGGTGTTTACGCTGGCAGCATCATGGATGTTCTTCCGCGAGAAGATTACGCCGATTGAGCTGGCAGGCTGCGTGCTTGTTGCCCTTGGCGGTGTGGGCATCGTCATGGCTGCCAGCTAAGAGGCTTTAACTGCCTGTACGACCAACAGCGTTGGTTGGCGTGCCCTTTTGGAAGCTTTCCATGTGAGAGATCAGCTGATCCCAAAGGGTCTGCATGGCTTCTTCTGATGCCCAGGCCACATGCGGGGTTACGATCACGTTCGGGCGCTCCAGAATGCCGAGAAGGGGATTATCTTCCCGCGGTGGTTCTGTGGTGAGCACGTCAAATCCCGCTGCTGCGATCTGGCCGTTGTTGAGCGCCTTCACGAGTGCAGCCTCGTCCACCAGTCCACCGCGAGACGTGTTGATGAGGATTGGCTTTTGATGCATCGCCTCGAACTCAGGCGTGGAGATAATACCGCGTGTTTCTGGAGTTAGCGGCGTGTGCAGGGAGATGACATCACTGGTGGTGATCACTTCCTGCCAAGCAGTGTAACCAGAGCGAACCTCCGTCACGCCCTTACGCTCGGCAAACACAACGTCCATGCCCAGAGCCTCGCCAATGCGTGCGGTGCCCTTGCCCAATGTCCCGGAGCCGATGATGCCTAAGCGGGAGCCCGCGAGATCCTTGATCGGGTGATTAAAGAAGCAAAACTTACCGGACTTCTGCCATTCGCCATTGACCACGTCCTCGCGGTATCCCACCAGCGAACGCCGCAAAGCGAAGATGAGGGCGAAGGCGTGTTCTGGTACTGTGTTCACCGCATAGCCGCGTACGTTGGACACTACGATGCCCTGCTCATCACAAGTTGCGATGTCCACCTTGTCATAACCGGTTGCCGCAATGCAGATCAGCTTCAGGTCCGGCAATTGTTTCAGCACGTCGGCTGAAAGAGGCACCTTGTTGGTGATGCAGATCTGAAACCCGTGCAGCTTCTCCAGCACTTCCTCAGGAGAGGTGTTGTCATATTCCACCCAGTCATGCGGAAAGGTTGGTTTGGAGATGTGGACGCTTGGTCCAATGGTGCTGCGGTCCAGAAAAGCAATCTTCATATGGTTACCCTGAAAATGTTGGAAGCAATGCGTCAAAGATGGAGGATGGTTCGGCGCTCTCATCATCCACGCCATTGCGGGCCTGCCCCCAATCGCTCAAGGCATTGAGAACCGGAATAAGCGAAAGGCCGTCTTTGGTCAGCGAATATTCCACGCGCACGGGCACTTCAGCAAACACCTCACGGCGAACGATGAAGTGTTCTTCCAGTTCTCGAAGAGAACGGGTGAGCATCCTGTCGGAGGCGCCGGGCATCAGTTTCTTCAACTCGGAAAAACGCTTGGAACCGGTTACGAGATGGTAGAGCAGGATCGGTTTCCACTTGCCGCCGATGATTGCTACGGTGGTGGCGACTGCTTCTATTGAGCCGATATGAGCTGCACTGTCACTTGTCATTTTTGCTTACACGCTTGTTCCTATCACTCGTGATGCGGGTAGGACGCACACTTACAGGTGCTATATCAGCTTTTAATCAAAATCAAACGAAGTTTCAGTGAGCTAGAGCTGAATATGCTCAGCCTAACAGTTAGCCTTGCGTAAGGCTTGAGCCCTCTCAAAACGCGCTGGACACGCCTTCAGGTTCCCGCCAATATCCGTAGCTTCGATTTATATGATTTGAGTTGGATGGTCCTTTGGCGAGATACCCGGAAATTTTCGTGCTTCGGCATGGTCAAACAGAATGGAACGTAGCGGGCAGATTTCAAGGGCACCAGAATTCTCCACTCACGGAGAAGGGCAAGGAGCAAGCTCTGCTGCAAAACAAGCTGCTCTCAGGTGTTGAAGCCCTGCCGTCTACTGCGTTCGTCAGCCCTCAACCCCGCACAGTGCACACGGCGCAGTTGGCACTGGGGCCAGAGATTGAGCAGAAGCTGGATGACCGGCTGAAGGAGATCTACTTTGGCGCCTGGGAAGGGCTGACCAAGCAGGAAGTAAAAAGTCTGGTCGGAGATGACTACGAAAGCGGCCTCTGGCATTTTCAGAGCCCGCAGGGTGAAACCTTTGAGGCGATCTCAGGTCTCGTTCAGCACTTTCTGGAGGAGCTGACCGAGCCTGCCGTTGTTGTCACACACGGCATCACCTCCATCATCCTGCGTGGGCTCTATATGGGGCTCAATACACTGGAACTCCTAAAACTCCCCCGCAAACAAGGCTGCATCTATCACCTTTCCAACGGGTCAGAGCAGGTGCTGGAATAAGACCCTGCTTATCAGAGATCGTTAAGCATGGCAGCGAAATCGAAGCTGTCGTGCTTGCTCTTCCAGTTCAGCTCTTGCTTCGCATAACTGGAGTCGTAAACACGGTCGATCGACTTGGGCGATTTCCAGCCTTGTGATTGAAATAGCTTTACAATTGAGGGAGACCTTCGGACAATGACAGCAGGCGCGTCTATCTTCAACTCCTCCGCATCTTCAGGCAGGAAGGGCGTTTGACCGGAGATGATGAAGCGATCAAAATCTTTTCCGTCATCAGTGAGTGTAGCCACGTGCGCTGCGGCAACGTCGCGTTTGTCGATACCTCTGTAGAGCCGATAGGCTGCCATCAGGGCGGGGTCCTCTGGAAAGCATCGTGACATGCGCAGGGCTCTCACCTTGAACGTATCGCTTGCCAGTGGTGCCAAATGGTTTTCGGCTTCTAATTTGGTGCGGTGATAGATCGTGCGTGGCTGTGGTTCTATCTGCTCTGTGATCCAGGCTGCTTTGTCTGTAAGCGTGTTGGCCTGACCGTAAAGAGCTGTGGTGCTGGTGAAAATGAAACGCTGAACACCTTCCGCACGCGCCATACGAGCCAGCGCAACTGTACCCTTTACATTGATCCGGTGAAATTCATCCTCCGAGAACACGCCTACATGTGGCGCATGTAAGGCTGCTGAGTGGACCACCGCGAATGCTCCTTGACAGAGGCGCTGCAGAGTGTCTGCATCAGAAATGTCAGCAATGTGTGTTGTTGTTGATGCAGTGACGCGATCTATGCCGATAACATCGTAAGATGGCTTGAGAGCTAAGACGATCTCGCTGCCAATGCGACCAGAACTTCCTGTAACAATGACCTTCTGCATTTCTGAGGCTCCTGAGACTTACCGCACCATCAAATAAGCGCCGGAGATCAGCAGCATGGCGGCGAGGGCGCGGCTGAGGTCTATGGAGCGAATGGGCAGATTGAAGAGGCCGAAGTGGTCGATGACCATGCCAGCCATTAACTGCCCGACGATGATGAGCAGCACAGCAGAGGTTGCGCCCAGCTTTGGCAGGGTTTGCGTGATGGTGAGGTAGAGGATGAGGCCAAAGACACCGCTGGCCAGCATGTACCACGGAATGGTGCGCCACTCGCTGATCTGCTCACCCTTGCGCGCAAACAGCAGGGCAAGCGAAGCGATCAATCCGCCTGCATGAATGATGACACTGGCGGCAGCTCCGCCAACGCGTTGGCCCATAATACCGCCCATAGGCGCTTGCAGGCCAACGGCGACACCACCGAGCAGACCGATAAAGCAAATCGCGAGTAGTTCTAGCACAGATAGAGATCCGATTCTTATAGAGATTAGAGCAGCTAATCTCCTCTGTATCGGTCTCCACCTGCTCTGCCTATGCAGAAATGCTGATCAAACCCTATAGGTTCGCTAAACTGCCGAAGCGGGTTGCTTGCCTGTTTTCCACCCGGCCCGGCCTTGAAGGCTTGGTCAGGTACCGGATGTTGGACTTCCGGCGTGCCTGAACAGCCTTTATCTTCTTGCTCAGCTGAATGTGGACGATCTCCAACAGCAAACCAAAGGCCATCGCAAAGTAGACATAGCCCTTGTTGATGTGAATCTCGAAGCCCTCAGCCATGAGAAGACCACCGAGCAGAATAAGGAACAGCAAGGCCAGCGCTTTCAGGCCCGGGTGCTTTGTGACGAGCTGGTTGATTGTGCCAGCTGTCAGCACCATGACAACAGCAGATGCCAGAATTGCGGCGACCATGATTGGCAAATCATCCGTCAAACCAACAGCGGTGATCACCGAGTCCATGGAGAACACGGCGTCCATCGCCACGATTTGCAGCAGCACGACCGTCATGCCGTTTGCCAGGTGAGGTGCGTGTTCAGTATCACTCGCCACCAATAGGTGTTTCAACTCCGCCACGCTCTTGGCCAGCAGGAATGCACCGCCGCCAATAAGGATCAGGTCACGACCGCTGATATCAACGGTGCTGACCTGAAACAACGAGTAGGTGAGGGACATCACCCAGCTGATGGAGAACACAAGCCCCACACGGGCAAGCACGGCCAGTCCGATACCAAGGTTTCGGGCAATCGCGCGTTGGTGTGCAGGAAGGCGCTCACACAGAACCGAAATGAACACGACGTTATCAACGCCCAAAATCAGCTCTAGTCCAAACAGGGTAAGAAAGATTAGCCAAACCTGTGGCTCAAGGAGAAGCTCTATCATTGGTAAGGCTCCCTGATCAGAACCTCACCGGTGATCGGTCGACAACCAGAAGCGTCGTCCATTGTTTTTTGTACCTCGACAAAGGAAGATAGCCGTATCCGCTGGCATTGGGGGCTATCACCTTATGCTTCACTTGCCAGCGGCGGGCATTTTGACGGAAATCTATTCACTCATAAATAAGTGTAAATACTTATTTTGCGAGATGTGATGCATGTAAAGGCTTCGTATAAATGGCAGAAATGCCTAAGATTTTTATGGATTCGGGGTGCTATGTCACATTGTGCAACCTGAGGTGAATATGAGTATGATAGATCTATGATTTTGGAATAGATTTTTACGGAGGTAATTATGACTGCTCAGGAAACAAAACTGCTTCTGGTATGCGGAAAGATTGCATCCGGCAAATCCACTCTTCTCACGCATCTGGTGAATGATCATCATGCGGTGCTGATCAGCGAAGATCATTGGAACGCGACGCTCTTTCCCGATGAGTTGAATACGCTGGAGGATTACGTAAAGTATTCTGCCCGCGTGAAAAAGGCGCTTGGCCCGCACATTGTGGGCCTGCTGCAGCATGGTGTTTCTGTTGCGTTGGACTTTCAGGCCAACACGGTGCGGGATCGCAAATGGATGAAGAGCTTGTTCGAGGCTGCTAATGTCGCCCACGAGCTGCATTATCTCTCCGTGCCCGATGAGGTGTGTAAGGAACGCCTTTGGGTCCGTAATGAGGCAGGCGAACATCAGTTTACGGTCAGCGAAGCTCAGTTTGAGCAGTTCACCAAATACTTCCAGGCACCAACCGTTGATGAAGGTTTCAACGTCATCCTGCACGACTTTCAGGCCGCTTGACGAAAAAGGCCCCTCGGCAAAGAGGGGCCAGTTTTGCAAAAGTCGTTTTCTGCAATGAGTTTCTCTCATCGTTTAATGTTGCTGCAGGGCCGACTTTTACGTTTTGCGAATGTTTTTAGGCTGTTGCTTCCAACGCTTGCGGTTGGGTGGCAGGTGCCTTGCCCCAGCGCAGGGATGCTTCTGCAATGCGCTTGCCAAAAGCCTCTGCGGTGCGATGATCCGCGTTTGGTGGCGCGACCTCCGGCCCTTCGTCCACGTTGGCCTGCGCCATCATGCCCTGATAAGCGCCGAGGCGGTTGATGGAATCCGCTGTGCTGGTGCTGGAGTTGTTGCCCGGTGCATCATTCGCACCCACCCAGATCATGCCGTGCTGAGCTGCAAAAACAGACATCTGGATGATCGTGCTCTGCTTATCACCCGCTGGGGAGGCTGAGACAGTAAAACCCGCTGCCAGCTTGTTCTGCCAACCGCGGTGCATCCAGATCTGACCGGTCGCATCCATGAACATCTTAAAAGGACCGCTGACAGACCCCAGATAGGTTGGCGAGCCGAAGATGATTGCATCGGCGTTGTTTAGAACTGTGAAATCGTCATTCAAGCCATTCACGTCAACCAAAACACCATCTGCGTCTTCAACCGTATTGATGCCGTTTACGACAGATTTCGCCAGCGTTTCGGTGTGACCAAAACCAGAGTGGTAGGCAACAGCGACAGAAACTCTCTTATCCTGCATATTTTGTTCCTTTGAAATTGAGAGTGTGCATTCTGCCGATACATGAGGGGCTGGCTTAATGAATACAAATGCATTAATTCAATAAGAACTATGCAGAAAATGAATTATTTAAGTCTTGATGGCCGCGCCCTGATGATGTTGAAGCTGATCCATGAAAGCGGATCAGTGACGCAGGCTGCGCAGATGATGGGCGTAAACCAGTCCACCGTCAGCCATGGATTGGAGCGGGTGCGGGGTCTTTTGGGAGACCCGCTGTTCGTCAAAGCAGGCCGCAACGTGGTGCCGACAAAGCGTATGGATGCTCTGATGCCCATGGTGGAAGAGCTGCTGCAAACGCTGGCGTTGATCGGTGAACCGTCAAAGTTTGATCCGTCCACCGCAACCAACCGCTTTGTGATCGACTGCCGTGATGAAGACCATAACCTGCTGATCCCCTCAGTAATCAAGCGCTTACGGCAGGAGGCTCCTGGTGTAACTCTCCGTTGTCGCCTGTCTCATCGTCACGAGGTCGCGTCACTGGTGGATGGTGAGGCCGACCTGCTGTTCACTCCGTTGCCACCGCCAGACTCGCATGAGTTTGTTGCGCAAACGCTGTTTGATGATGAGTTTGTGGTGTTCTACGATCCTAAAACGCGAGATGCTCCGGACACGCTGGAAAAATATGTCGCCGCACCGCATGCCAACATGCTGGTAACCGCTGATGAAGTGACATTCATTGACCGTGCATTGGCTGAGTTGGGCCACAAACGCCAGACGGTCTATTCTGCCCCCAGCTTCAACGCCCTTGCTGCAACACTGCCAGGCACAGACCTGATTGCCACTATGCCCCGCAAGTTGATCTGTGGTGGCATAAAGTCCGGCCTCGCCTCCTGCAAATGCCCAGCCCCTGTCGTCGACGTTGGCATCAGCGCCATCTGGCACATCCGCAACCGAACCTCTCCCGCCCACAAATGGTTCCGAGATCTCATCCTGTCTCAGGCACAAGCGCTGTTTGGCAGTTAAATTCTCCCACCGTTCTGCTTTTGATCACCAGCATGGCGCCCGTGTTGCAGATGAACTAAAACAGACTTTCTTGGCTGAGAGATAAAGTGATTGATATGACCCTGACAACAATCGGTTTCACCAAAACAACAGCAGAGAACTTCTTTGGCCGCTTACAAAGTGCGGGCGTCAAGAAGGTGATTGATGTGCGCCTCAATAACACTTCTCAGCTGGCCGGTTTTGCCAAGTCCAATGATCTGGCCTTTTTTCTGGAGGCCATTGGCGGCATCGGCTATGAGCACGAGCCATTGCTGGCACCGGATCAGGATATGTTCAAAGCCTTCAAGAAAGAGAAGGGCGACTGGACCATCTTCAAAGACTGCTTCATGGGCCTGCTCTCCCAGCGCAAGGTGGAGAGCAAGTTCAAGGCAGATATGTTCGAGAGCGCCTGCCTCCTCTGCTCCGAACACCTCCCCCACGAATGCCACCGCTCCCTCGTCGCCAACTACCTCAACAGCCGCTGGGGCGGAGCACTGAAGGTGACGCACCTTTGACTTCGAGGAAGCTGATTGGTTTCAGATTTCGTGAGTGCATCAATCATCGCAGAACTGCAGGAATCGATTTCTACCACTTGTAAGTGTTGAGAAATATTTATCCAAAACTCCAAAAATAAAACTTGATTATATTACTCATGTTTTATAGTTAGAGGCCAGCCGCAAGCCAATCTCTCTTTCTATAAACATCGGTAATATAATGAAGTTCTCTCCGAGACCGGAGCAGGCTTGCAGCACCCTAGTGCTTGTCGCCTGCGCTTTTTCACTATCTGTGCAATCTGCTCAAGCTCAATCCAATAAATCGAAAGAAGGCGAAGATACCGACGCGCTGGACCCGATTGTTGTGACCGGGTCTACAGACAACAAGGACACTATTGCGCAGTCCGAAATCACAAGTGACCTGATTGACCGCACTCAGTCCGCGACGATTCCTGGCTTGCTCTCCAGCCTCCCTGGTATTGAGTTGATCGGTAACAGCCGCGTTCTGGGGCAATCCATCAACATGATGGCTTTTGGCGACTCTGAAGATATTGAAATCACCATTGATGGCGCTCAGAAGTCCTTTGAGAAGTACCAGCAGGGATCGGTCTTTATCGACCCAGAACTGCTTAAAGTCATTGATATCACCAAGGGTACTTTTTCCGCCGAAAAGTATGGTGCATTCGGAGGCTCTGTTGAGATGACAACTAAGAGCGCTTCGGACATGTTGCGTGATGGTCAGTCGTATGGCGCATTTGCTAAAGTCGGCTTTGCTTCCAACGGCAATGAGCTCGTCAAATCAGCTGCCACCTATGCCCGCTCGGAGGAGCAAGGCTTTGAAGTGTTGGTTGCCGGAACGCACCGAACCAATGACGACTACTCAGTTGCAGGTAATGACGAAGATCTGACGCTTTCTGCGGGTAGCATGTTGACAGGCCACTTCAAAGCAAGCCTGGAGCGTGAGGACCACTTCTTTGAGTTAAGTGGCATACATTCTTACAGCGATGACTACAAACCATGGGCTGCCAGACGTGGTTTGATAACGGCTTCGCAGTGGTCTTTGAATAAGTATGGCTCTTTGGAAGAATACCTGAAAACTCAGGCTGTTGACCGTGAGATGAAGGATACTTCATTGAGCGGGACTTATGAATATAACCCAGACAGCGATCTTATTGATTTGGCGTTCAAGGCTTCTTACTCCAAGACAGCCCAGCATGACACACGTCGGGTACCCGTCTCTGATCCGGACTATAGCGCAGGCCTTTATGTTGGGGGTGACGACAGCACACTGGACTATTCCATCTACAAACTGGACCTTCAAAACACCTCCGCCTTTAATTGGGGTGACTTTGAAAATACGCTGAAATATGGCGTGCAAATGCGCCACGAAATTCGCGACAGTATGGCTTTTAAGAAGAGTTATGTCGGGCGGCCTGAGTACAATGATGGGCACTTGCAGCCTTATAATATTCCGAGTGGAACGCAGACAATTTGGTCCGCCTGGGGTGAATACACGATTGGCTTTGCTGGATTAGAACTGACGCCGGGGCTGCGTTATGACTACATTCATTCCAAAGGTGAAGCCAACCTTGCACCTAAATATAACAATCCAGAGATGAACCATGATTACGGTACTGTAGAGCGCTTTGGATTCTCTCCAAGCATTAGCGCGGTTTACTCTCTGACACCTAACATCAAACTCTTTGGTGACTATGCTTATAAGCTTCGTGCCCCACTGGTTGATGAGTTCTATGATGTAGGCAGCTCCCGCGCGACGGCAACGCAACTGCAAAATGAGCGTGTTTCTGCCAAACGTATCGGTGTGGCTTCAACTTTCAAGAATGTGCTGATACAGAACGACACGGTCACTGGTCGTATGGCGATCTACCGCAATGATGTCTCCAACAACATCTACCGATTGTTGAGTGAGAACTCGAGAAGCTATGACGCTCCTGCGCCAACATATGGCAATCTTGCTGGCTACTATACGCAGGGCTTTGAAGCCGAGTTGTATTACGACAGTGAGCGGTTCTTCGGCAGCATTGCGTATTCCAGAATGCAGGGTAAGCATGATGGGACACTTAAAGACGTCAATGCAACCACGGACCAGTATGTTTCTGAAGTTGCTCCAACAAAGTTGATCGTCAGCCTGGGTTACAAGGTGCCAGAGGCGGATATCACATTTGGTTGGAAGGGCCGTTTTGTCGATGCTCAGGACCGAGTGCCAGATAACTACACCAGCCTGTATCGTCCGAGCAAAGGCTATGCAGTCCATGATGTGTTTCTCACATGGACCCCCAAGGAGGGACGTTTTGAGGGGTTGGAAGCCCGTGCTTCCATTGAGAACATGTTCAACAAGAACTACCGTCCTTACTTTGCTGATGGAGCTGCGCCTGAGAAGGGTGTTAACTTCAAAAGCTCAGTGAGCTACAAGTTCTAAGCGTTTTGAGAGCGGGGGTGGTGAGCCTCCGCTTTTTTGTTTCACACCCCCACCGTTTCCCCCAACACCACCTCTCTCGTCACCCCAATACTCTCCAAAAACGCGGTATCGTGGCTTACTAGAAGGAGGGCGCCGTTGTAGGTGGTGAGGGCGGATTCGATGGCCTCAATGGCGGTGAGGTCCAGATGGTTGGTGGGTTCGTCCAGGATGAGCAGTTTGGGGGGCTGGGCTGCGCCGAGCACGCAGGCGAGGCCGGTGCGGAGCATCATGCCACCGCTGAGGGTTTTGACCTGCTGAGTGGAAGCATCTCCGCGGAAGAGGAAGCGGGCAAGGATGGCGCGGCAGGTGTTTTCATCCTGCTCCGGGTTCAACACGCGGAAGTTTTCCAGCACCGAAAGATCCGGGTTCAGCAGACTAACGGTCTGGTCCAGCACACGGGCAGATGGGTGCAGCTGGCACGTGCCGGACAGGGGCGGGAGCTTACCCGTCAACGTTTTCAGCAGCGAGGTCTTGCCAGTTCCATTTGCACCTTTGATGGCAATGCGTTCTGGCCCCGTTATCACGAGTGAAAAATCGTGAAGCAAAGGCTGATCTTTCTCATAGCCCACGCTCAGGCCCTCAGCTGTCAGCACCCGCTGGCCGCTGGCAATACCAGAGGAGGCGATACTGATGCTGAGCTGTTCCAGAACCTCGATCTTTTCGCGGGCGGCTTTGGAGTGCTGTTCCGCCTCCTCGCGCAGTCGGGATGCTTGATTAGCGTTCTCCCCAAAGCTGTTTTCAGCCTTGTTGCGCATGGCGTTGAGAAGGATCTTGGGTTGGTCGCGCTTAGCGCGGGCGCGTTGGCCTGCCCCATCCTTGCGAGCCTTGCGCTCGGCAACACTCTGGATTTTGCGGTTCAGGTCGCCAATACGTTTTTCAGCAGATGCCAGATCTTGCTCAGCAGCTGCCAGTTCCTGTGCTTTTTGCGCCTTGTAGAAGCTGTAGTTGCCGCCAAACACGGAGGCTCCCAGTGTTGTCAGTTCTACAATGCAGTCCATTTGCTCCAGCAAGGCACGGTCATGGCTGACGATGATCGCACCCTTGCGCCACTTGGCGAGGAAGGTGCCTAGAGCCTCCCGGCCATCTGCATCCAAATTGTTGGTGGGCTCATCCATGTTGCAACCAAGCAGAAGTGGCGGGTGGGGCGCAATGCAGGAATGTCATTGCTGAGGTAATGAAAGG
>NZ_LCWX01000087.1:0-493 GCF_001431305.1 Pseudovibrio sp. POLY-S9 | reverse complement strand
CTTGCCTGAAGCCTTCATTTCAACAGCTTCAAGCTGCTGCTCTTCGCTCAGCTTAGACGGTCGCCCCTGCTTCCTCTTCGCCTTCTCAATCGCCAATGTGCGCCGCTCATCATCCAGCCCGCGAGCGAAGCCAACAAACGCCGCCATAACCTGAAACACACCAGGGTTTTCCAGTGTGTTTAGTCCCTCACGAAGAACCACCACATCAACGCCGAGCACTTGACATTTAGCGAAGAATTCAGCTAAATCCCGTTGATATTCCGCGATACGATCCAAAGAGCAAAATACCAACACATCACCCGCAACAGCCTCTTGCATCAGCCTATCAAGCTCAGGCTTCAGGAAGGAGCGCCGCGAAATTCCCTCATCAACGCGGAAGGTTTCGCAGTTTGCGGCTCGCAACTCTTCCATCTGGCTATCTCTGGTGTGTTCGTTTTTGTCGGTTCTTATATAGCCACGTATCATTTCGAATACCCAAGTGTAGTAAAAAATC
>NZ_LCWX01000086.1:114014-150974 GCF_001431305.1 Pseudovibrio sp. POLY-S9 | reverse complement strand
GTAACTTGCATGGGGTGGCTCCATTCGTTTGCTGTCCATGACAACTGCAGTATGACGCATTACGGCGTTGGTGGGAGCAGGAGCCATCCACCCCATCAACTATGGCCCAACAAAGCGCATGGAGACTGTTGGACCGGTTGGAGAAGCGCAGATCGCTAGCCATGCGCTGAACCCAGAGGTTGCTCGTCGTCTTTGGAGTGAGAGTGAATGGCTCACAGACTTCAAATGGGCATTTTAAAGCAAGGCTGTGGTTTGTGAAGTTCGTTGCGTTGGAGCAAGTTCATTTAATCGATTGAAAGAAAAAAGCCCGTGATACGAAATCACGGGCTTTTTATTGCTTTAAGATGTGTTCTTTGACGACTTAAGCGTCTTTGGAACCCACGAATGCGATACGCAGCATGTTTGTGGAACCCGGGGTGCCGAATGGAACACCAGCGGAAACCAGAACGCGCTGACCTGGCTTTGCAAAACCTTCGGTGTTTGCAAGGCAGCATGCGCGGTCGATGAGGTCTTCCTCAGTCGCAGCATCCTGATTGGCAACACAGTGCAGACCCCAACCGATGGTCAGACGACGAACTGTGGAGATTTCAGGAGAGAACGCAATGATTGGTGTTGCAGGACGTTCGCGGGATGCGCGCAGTGCTGTACCACCAGATGCGGTGTAGGAAATAATCGCTGCCAGATCCAGAGTTTCAGCGACCTGGTGAGCTGCAGCAGTGATTGCGTCAGCGCCGGTTGCTTCTGGTTCTGTACGTTGAGCGTGGATGATGGAACGGTAGTTCTCGTCCTGCTCAACTTCCACGGCGATTTTGTCCATGGTTGTAACGGCTTCTGTCGGAAAGTCACCTGCAGCTGATTCAGCGGAAAGCATCACTGCGTCCGCACCTTCAAACACTGCATTTGCCACGTCAGAAACTTCTGCGCGGGTTGGCACCGGAGACGTGATCATGCTTTCAAGCATCTGCGTTGCAACAACAACTGGCTTACCAGCTTTGCGGCATGCGCGGATCATACGCTTCTGAAGGCCTGGAACCTGCTCAAGTGGCATTTCAACGCCAAGGTCACCACGGGCAACCATGATTGCATCGGACAGCTCGATGATCTCAGAGAGACGATCAATTGCCTGAGGCTTCTCGATTTTTGCAAGAACGCCAACGCGGCCCTGAGTGGTGTTGCGCACTTCGATGAGGTCTTCTGGACGCTGTACGAAGGACAGTGCGACCCAGTCAACTTTTGCATCGAGAGCTGCAAGAAGATCTGCGCGGTCTTTTTCGGTCAATGCACCAACAGGGATCTCTGTATCTGGAACAGAAACGCCTTTACGGTTGGAGATCTTACCGCCCACTTCAACAGTGGTCACGCAGCGCTGTGGAGACGCTTCAGTTACACGCAGGCAAACTTTGCCATCATCTACAAGAAGGCGGTGGCCAACTTCGAGGCTGCCAAGAATTTCTGGGTGTGGGAGGTATACGCGGGATGCGTCACCTGGAGCGTCGTTTGCGTCTACAACAAAGGTTGCGCCATTTTCTAGAACTGGCTTTGCGTCATCTGCGAAAGTGCCAACGCGCAGTTTAGGACCCTGCAAGTCAGCGAGAATGCCGATTGGACGGCCTACTTCTGCTTCTACTTCGCGGATGCGACCAACCAAATTGTTGAGAACTTCGTGGGAGGAATGGCTCATGTTGATGCGGAAAACATCTGCACCTGCAAGCCATAGCTTTTTGATTGCTTCTTTTTCGGAAGACGCCGGGCCGAGAGTTGCTAGAATTTTGACCCGTCTATTACGCTTCATCGTCCACCTGTTCCTTGCTCTACCGGCTCCGTCAGCTGGACCGTCCAGCTGCTTTGCTCGCCTGTATCTATTTCAAAGAAACCTGTTCGCTCATAACCGCGAGCGACACAGTCTTCTATACCGCGAATGGTGAACTTTTTTTGACGTACACACATATACGCCTTGCCATCCCATTCGCCATTTTGATCCGTTTGTACTGCGTACAAGTAATAGTAGCGTGACGCCAAGTCCCCAGACACCAGTGTGTCGCAGGTGTTTTTGTCGATGGTCCACCATCCTTCGGTGATCCAATCGGCGCCATCGCGGTAGCCTATTGCGATGTTAACTGTGCTTTCGGTCTTATTGCATGCACGAAAGTCCGCTTTAGCAGAGGGGATCTGCTGAAAGCTCAGAACTCCAAAAGCAACACAGGCAAGAGCCAGTGAATTTTTCCGAAAACGGTTTATTACAGCAGATGCGAAGTCGTTTCTGGATGTTCTCATAACAGTCATATGTACAGCTACAAACGGCAGTTTAATGCGTTCAGTTGATGCCCTTGTCAACGTGGTTCAGCCCATGGCCGACGTGATTTCGAGCACGACTAAAGGGTAATACAGGTTGTTCTGAGTAAAGAACGTTGCCCCAGCTCACCATTGACCATGCAAAAACGGCAGGATGATGAATTGGCTTAAACCCGACATGTCATGCTTTGGTTGCGCCACCCTTACTCTGGATGAGTGTGGACGACCCCCGTCAACATTTGAAATATGATCCAAAAGTCGGACCTTACCTCTAGGAATCTGAATATCTTTATTGGCCTGAGTTCTACATGGAATCAAGCGAAAAGCCAAAAAACAGTGTTACCTCCCACAGTTCCTCCCTTTTTTGGCTGTGATTTTTTGAAAGATAAGACAAAGAGATAAACATCATTTCGGACAATTGTCCGGTTTGGGCCGCTCAATAATGAGCATCAGGAGATTAGCAAAACTCGTATTACGTAGCGGAGACGAAAGTTGTTTCTTGATGCTGCGACACTTTGTCGGGTTTTGATTGAGGCAAATGTTCCGCTGAATGGAAATCTCGAATTTGTTATCTTAAATTTCCGAGTGAAGACTTTTAGTTAGCAGGCTGGTTCGCTGATATATTTAGCTGGCGAATTTGTCGCGCAGATTTATCTTTGGACAATTGTGAGTATGTTTTGACTGCGGTATCAATGCGTACGTAGCGGCACTTATTTTTATGGCAACCTGTTGGGGCTACCTGACAATGAATGTCAGATAGAGAAAACAGGCCACAATGCTAAGGTGAATTTCCGTCAGGTGAGTGCCAATAGATTGTGCGGCAATTGAGGCAACTGTTTTATATTCCCATTGAAATTCAGTTCATCCCCCAGAACCTGTAAAGGTTGCTGAAAAGAGGTCGTGAACGGTTGACCCGTGTGCTCAGTTCTGGCAGCAAGACAACAAGGTTAATGGTGTTTCGCACGAACGTAAGGTGGATTTCATATGTCAGATGCCGGTGGTGTAGCAGCAGATCAGCTGCGCGCATTTATTGAACGTATTGAACGTCTTGAAGAAGAGAAAAAAGTTATCGCGGATGACATCAAGGATGTTTACGCGGAATCTAAGGGTAACGGCTTTGACGTGAAGGTGATGCGCAAAATCGTTTCTTTGCGTAAGCGTAAGCCGCATGAGCGTGAAGAAGAAGAGGCAATCCTCGATCTTTACCTGCATGCGCTCGGCATGGCTGGCCCAGTAATGGAAGACGCATAAGCGCTCCAACTGGTGAGAGCAGCGCGTGTGTATGCGCGAGCTGCTTCTTAGCACGAATTCTGAAAGAGGCTCCTTACTGCGGTGAGGGGCCTTTTTTCGTGGTTTTGGAGTGGTGAGAGGTGCCCGAGCGGGCAGTCTGATTGGCTTTGTTGATATAGGCTGGGCTAGCTGAGGGCAGGGGAATGCTTTCACGGCATTTAGATGCCGTGCTGAGGAGCATTCATTACAACGTGATGCCTATCTGGAGGAGACTCTCATCTCGCCTGTGTAGATTGAGTCCAGCCATGCGATTGCTGATCCGCGGTTGATCCGTTTGCGAATTGAGCGATATGGCGTTTGGGTCAGAGCGTCCTTTAAAACTGTTGTTACAGGGCTCATCAGAACTGCCAGTTGGTTCTGGTCCGGGTGCTGCATCGTGATGGTCCGGCGGTTTCTTGCTGTCCATGTTGGATCAAGCATCAGCACTGCGTTTGGCTCTGGAGCTGAATGGAAACCTACCAACGGTGATCCGTAGGCCGGGGCCTTTGTCACAACAGTCTGTTGAGCTGGTTGTGATTTCGGCATCAAATCTGGCAGACGCTGCTCTGCAAAGAGTGCCTGTGCGGAGAGCGCAGTTTTTTTGTTGAACTTGCTCTTTGGTAGATCTGCAGTCGCGGCAGGAGAGGCGTAGGCAAGCTGTGCGCCTACAAGAGGACGTAGGCTGTCAGGTGTTTGCTCGCCAGTTGCTGCAATGATCGCTGCAATGCCATCCTTCGGAGTTTCCACTTTTGGTGGAATGACTTGAGCCCGGTTTTGAGCTGCAGGGGTGGCCGCCGGCAAAGCGGCGACCTGAAGGATTTGTTGCGGTTTTATGCGCGGACGAGCGGAGGCAAACAGATTGAGATTCTGCTCCGTTGGTGCAGGCGTAACCTCACTCTCATCCTGTGGCTTTGCATATGGTGTTGCTGAAGCCAAAACGGCAGGAGAAGCTGCTTCTGGAACCGGGCTTGCTGCTGGCTGAGTTGCCAGCAACGCCACTTTAGGTTGCGGAATAGCGTTGAACTCGGTTTCTACCCGGCGGCTTGGATCTGGCTCACGCGCTTTTGGTGCTTTTGTTGCCGGAGTTGGTGCCGGTTTGCTTCCTTCGTTACCGCCTGAATTGCTGAACAGGCGGGAGAAGAAGCTTCCACCACTGTTGGACGAGCTTGCCCGGGCACTTGCTTTAGATGATGAAGTAGAACGACTGGCAACGCTGGTTGAGCGGCCTGAATCTTTCCGTTTTACAGCAGCAAGTGTCTGCTTGTAACGCGCCATAGGTTTTCCATCGGAAGGGACGTGAATGGTGTCACCCTTTGGAAATACCTTTGCCAGTTGAGAGCGACTCATGCGCGGCCAATGGCGTACAGAGCCAGTGTCCATGTGAACAAACGGCGTGTTTGAGCGCGGGTAGTAGCCAACGCCGCCAACATGCTGGCGCAGACCAAGCGCACGTAGTTTGGCTGTGCTTACGCCGGGAATGAAAAAGTCCATTGCGCGGCCTCTGGTATGCTGGCTGTTTTTAGCCACACCGCTGGAGCGCTTACGGAGCATGTTGTTGGTTTTAGGCGACCGATAAGCGGAGACAACATGGATGTACTTGCTTGTGCCTGCTTTCTGGTAAACTTCCCAGATGAGGTCAAACAGTTCAGGATCCATTTTCGTTGGCTCTTTTTGGCGCCAATCCCGAAGGAAATTGTTGAGCTTGCGAAGGCCTTCTTTGTCATAGCGGCCATTCCGCTTGAAGGTAATTTCCGCCCGCTCTTTCGTGTGGGTGAAGTACAGCTTGAGCGTGCGTGTGCTCGCACTGGCCGAAGCAATTGAGGTGAGGAAGAACGCACAAAGAACCGCTGCGACCAGCATTGAAATGCCAGGCAGACGTTTACCAAAGTCCGAGCGCCCGAATGCAATCATGTCACGCAATTGAATCTCGCTTTCGCGTTATCGGCTAAAACCTTACCCCAGAGCCCCACCTCTTTATCTAGTGCGGACAAGGTTAATGAGCCTTTACTTTAGTTACAATTAACGCGAACTAGTGACTTCACGGCAACAATCCAAGTTTTTTGCCAGAATCCGCTATTTACATGCGACAAATGCGCGCGAATCCGCACGCATAAGTCGTCATATTACTGTGGATACATGTGGATAGTGACAATTTTAAAGATTCAGAGCGTCGATCGTCGCCTGGTTATGTCCGTAGATATCCGGACGTCTTTGCAGCTTTCCAGCTTCATCCACAAATGCGGTGAAGTAGGAGATATGCACCGGGATATCCCTTTGCAAATTCACCTGGGTCTGCTTCTTGCCGACAAGTGAGCGGATGTAATTACCTGTCATCGTGTTTTGCGTGGCCATCAAGGCGTCAGCAAACTCAAACGGGTTCTGCACGCGGACACAGCCGTGTGAGAAGGCGCGCTCAGACCGGTTGAACAGCGATTTGGATGGTGTGTCGTGCAAGTACACGTTGTGTTTGTTCGGGAACATGAACTTGATCTTGCCAAGCGCGTTGCGGCGTCCCGGACGCTGACGGATGCGGATCTGCTTGAAGGTCACGGCATCCCAGTTCACACGGCGAGGATCAACGATCTTGCCGCCATACACGATCTCGTAGTTGCCCTTTTGCAGGTAGCTTTGTGGGTTGCTTGCGCGCAGTTCCGGCAAAAGTTCTTTTGATGCGATGGAGTATGGGACGTTCCAGTATGGATTTACGATCACATGCTGCATCTTGTCTGAAAAGACCGGTGTTTTGTTGGAGCGTTTTCCAACAACGACGCGGGTTTCATAAAGAACAAAGCCATCCATGTTCAAACGAACCATGAACTCTGGAATATTCACGCGCAGATGGGTTTCGCCCAGCTCGCGCGGCATCCAGCGCCAACGTTCCATGTTTGCAATAACGTCATTGATCGGGTCGCCACTGACGCGTCCATTGAGGGCAAGCAGTGTACGTGGGCCAACCGCGCCATCAGGATGCAAGCCGTTTGCAGCCTGGAAGGCTTCAACGGCATAAGCCAGATCCTGCGTATAGACGTTCATTTGAGATTCAACCGTCGGAACGCTCAGGCGTTCGCGAAGAACGGCAACGCGGGAGCTTTTTACTCCAACTTTCAGGACTTTGCCGGCTGGAATGACAACTTGCTCTTCAAGGCTGCCACTTTCAGTGTGTTCTCTTAGTTCGGCTAGCTGCTTTTTCAGCGCTTTGTATTCTGGATGCGGAGGGTTGAAAGCCGCAAGAGTTTTTGCCGGAGCAACCGAGTGCGCTATGGATGTCAGCGCTTCAATCGGGTCTGGCCTTTCCGGACGAAGGGTAATGTCCTCCGAAATCGCATAGGGGCTGACGCGGCCTGCCTGAGCATCCTCTGCGTATTTGAGGATCGAGTGGGTCAGCTCCAGTTCTGCTTCCGCGATTTGCTCTGGGGTTGCTTTGCCATCTGCATTGAAGCCTGCTGCTGGCACCGGGTAGTCGGCGGCGTGCAGGCCTTCTTTATCGGCTGATTGCAGAGCTTCCATAACGGACAAAGCGCTGGTGGAGAGCTTGCCTTTCAGGATCCAGGCGGGCTGGAAGCTTCTGTTTTCGTAGAACAGTTTTGCAGCTGCTGCTTCGCGTTTTGCATGGAAGTTCTGGCGGCGGTGTTTTTTGCTAAGCGCCTGCTGAATTTCCTGCGCAACAGGATTTGACTGAGCGAGGTTTACTTGCTCGAGCTGCTCGTCAAAATTGTCAGGAATTGCGGCTTGCGCAGAATACATAGTTGACGAAAGCGCAATAACTGCCCCTGCGAGCAATGCTGATGTGCTCGTTCTACCAAACATTTATGACTACCCACCTGATAACTCTTTGATCTTTATAGGCACAAGAAGAATGCCTCAAAAATTAAGAGTGTTGTTTTGCCCAAACTTATATTTATTACGCATATACACTAATGCGTTTTGAGATAGCACGACAGCGTGATGTTTTAAATTCAAGGATCAGTGATATGAACTTAAACCCACGGTTTTTTGTTAGTCGCTATGCTTTATCGATTTATTGAGATGCACGCGTGCCTGTGGCTTGCGCGAGACTTACCCATTCGCTTCCAACCATCCTGCAAACTGAGCTTTAGTGCGCAGTTTTGCTTTCCGGAGTTTCTTCCAGACCGTATTCCTTCAGCTTGCGATATAGCGTAGAGCGCCCGATGCCTAAACGCTTGGCAACCTCGGTCATGCGGCCTCCGTAATGGGAGGTCGCTGTCCGGATCATTTCCTCTTCAACACTGATGAGCGTACGCACGTGGCCCTCGCCATCGAGTGATCGCATATATCCAAAGGGAGGTTGCTCCGCGTCGAAGGCTGAAACGGCCTCGACCTGAAGAAATCGTTCGTCCTGCTGTTCCTCCCATTTACTCGCTACACTTAGGGATGAAGAATAGACGTCAGCTTGCGGTTCTTTGTTTCCGGCAGGCGGTGCTGCCGCGTAACTCATTGGCGTATCAGTCGCTTGAGCTATTTGCGGGAAGTCATCGCATGTCAGGCTTGGACCATCGCACAGGACAACGGCGCGGAATACTGCGTTTTCAAGTTGGCGAATGTTGCCAGGCCAGTCATAACTCTTAAGCATATTGACCGTGTTAGATGTGATGCCCGTGACTTGAGGCTTGCTTTCTTCTGCAGCAAAACGCGCCAGGAAATGACGGGTAAGCTCAGGGATATCCTCACTACGATCTCGTAGGGGAGGGATCCAGATTGGGAAGACGTTGAGGCGATAATATAGATCTTCCCGGAACTTACCTTCTTTTACCTGATCGATCAGACGTCGGTTTGTTGCTGAGATCAGGCGAAAATCTACTTTTATCGGCTTACGTGCGCCAACTGGGTCAACTTCCCCTTCTTGCAGCGCGCGCAGGAGTTTTACCTGTACTTCCAGTGGGAGCTCGCCGACTTCGTCTAAGAAGAGGGTCCCGCCGCTGGCTTCCTGAAACTTGCCCATGTGTTTATCGACAGCGCCGGTGAATGCACCTTTCTCGTGACCGAAGAGAATGGATTCCACCAGATGATCTGGAATAGCGCCGCAGTTTACGGTGACAAACGGCTTGGACCGGCGCTCGCTGGAACCTTGAATAGCGCGCGCAATCAGCTCTTTACCAACACCAGACTCGCCTTCAATGAGGATCGGAATGTTGGAGGAGGCAGCTCTTTCGCCCAGCCGCAGGACACGATCCATCGGCTCAGACCGCGTGACGATATTATCGAAGGTGAGGGTGCCTTCTGTGTGCTTGCGGATGCGGGTGAGTTCACCTTCCAGCGTCGCAACTTTGAGAAGGTTGGTGATGGACACCTGCAAGCGCTCAGGACGGCTTGGTTTTACAACGAAATCCTGTGCACCAGCACGCATAGCTTCAATAACAGTTTCAATGCTGCCGTTGGCTGTTTGAACAATGACAGGGACTGCATTCTTAGCGTCGCGGGTTTCTTTCAGAACCTGAAAGCCATCAACTTCTGGCATCATCAGATCAAGGATGACCAGATCGATTTCTGATTGGGCGCTTCCTGTAAGGATTTCCAGCGCTTCGCGACCATCGACACAGCTTTTAGAACGGTACCCAAACCGCTTTACGGCTTCTTCCAGCAAGCGACGTTGGACCGGATCGTCATCTACGATCAAAATGCGCTGTGCCATGGGAAATCCCTTCAAATCGATTGGGCAGTAATGCATAGTGTGCCAATTCAGGTCATCCTGCACCTAATTTGGTAAACAAATTGCCCACTTCATTTTGGGGATCTTGTTAAAAGACGCCATTGCATGTGTAAGGATTGGACGCATATTAAAACAGTGTACTGCAGAACTTGTTTTGCAGACCTCAGGTTTCTTTTCTGGCGCAATGCCATCCCATAATCGGACGCTCATATGACACTCAAGCACGTCACTCCATTTTCCATCACCTATCAAAGCGCTGATGCAGCCACGGCAGGCTCTGCCCTTGGTGAACTGCCGGAGTGGGACCTTTCAGTTTTTTACAGCTCTATTGATGATCCTGCGATTGATCAGGATATGGCGCGTGCAAAAGAACTGGCAGAGCAGTTTGAAGCAGACTGCAAAGGCAAGCTTGCTGAAATTGCAACACGTTCTGGCGATGAACTCGCCGAAATTGTGCGTCGTTATGAGGAACTTGAAGATCTGATGGGGCGTATCGGCTCTTTTGCCGGTCTGGCTTACACCAGCATCACAACAGATCCAGCTCGTCAGAAATTTTATGGCGATGTGCAGGAAAAGCTGACGACTGCGAGCCTTCACATGCTGTTCTTCTCGCTTGAGATGAACAAGATTGAAGACGAGGTTCTGGAAAAAGCGCTGAACTCTGAAAAGCTGTCGTATTATCGCCCCTGGCTGGAAGACCTGCGCAAAGAACGCCCGCATGAACGCAGTGAGGAAATTGAGCAACTGTTTCATGAAAAGCACGTGACTGGTGCTGCCGCCTGGAACCGGTTGTTTGATGAGACAATTTCTGGTTCTCGTTATGAGATTGATGGTGACGAGCTTTCCATTGAGCAGACCTTGAACTTGCTGCAAGGACCTGATGGGGACATGCGCAAGAAGGCTGCTGAAGCGCTTGCGAAAACCTTCGGGAAAAATCTGAGCATCTTTACGCTGATCATGAACACGTTGGCGAAAGATAAAGATACTTACGACCGCTGGCATAACTTTGATGACATTGCTGACAGCCGTCACCTTGCCAACCGTGTTGAGCGTGAAGTTGTTGATGCGCTGGTTGATGCAGTCCGCGCTGCTTATCCGCGTTTGTCGCACCGTTATTATGCGATGAAAGCCAAGTGGCTTGGCGTTGAGAAAATGAACTTCTGGGATCGTAACGCCCCGCTGCCGCAAGCTGATACGCGCGACATTCCATGGGATGAAGCAAAAGGCACGGTTCTGGATGCTTATGCGAAATTTTCGCCGGAACTTTCCGAAATTGCAGGGCAGTTCTTCGATAAAAACTGGATTGATGCTGCATCCCGTCCGGGTAAGTCACCTGGCGCGTTTTCTCACCCAACCGTGCCAAGCGCACACCCGTTTGTGCTGATCAACTATCAGGGCAAAATCCGCGATGTGATGACACTAGCGCATGAGCTTGGACATGGTGTTCATCAGGTTCTTGCAGCGCCAAATGGTGCGCTGATGGCGCCGACCCCGCTGACACTGGCTGAGACCGCTTCAGTGTTTGGTGAGATGCTGACCTTCAAGGACCTGCTTGCAAAGGCTGAGACACCTGAAAAACGTCAGATCATGCTGGCTGCCAAAGTGGAAGACATGCTGAACACGGTTGTGCGCCAGATTGCGTTCTATACCTTTGAGCGTCAGTTGCATGAACTGCGTAAGGAAGGCGAGCTGACCGCTGAGCAGATCTCTGCGATCTGGATGGGTGTTCAGGAAGAAAGTCTCGGTGAAGCAATTGATCTGGAAGGTGGCTATGAGAACTTCTGGACCTACATTCCGCACTTCATCCATTCGCCGTTCTATGTTTACGCCTATGCCTTCGGTGATTGCCTCGTGAACTCGCTCTATGCGGTTTACGAAGAAGCTGAGGATGGCTTCCAGCAGAAGTATTTCGATCTACTGAAAGCGGGTGGCACCAAGCACCACAGTGAACTGCTGGCGCCTTTCGGTCTGGACGCAACCGACCCTGCCTTCTGGCAGAAAGGCTTGGCAGTGATCGAACGGTTCATTGATGAACTGGAAGAGATGGATAAGGCGTAAGCTAAACTGAGTTTGATATTTTTAAGAGGCGGGGGCTATTGCTCTCGCCTTTTTTTGTTGCGCGTTGGCGAGGGAGGTTTCCCAAGCTTACTTAGGTATCCAGTCAGATCTCATGGGCGCTGGCGCTCAATGTTTGGTTTTAGACTGACGCTTTAATATGGGTGAGTGGAGCGGAATCATGCGCATATTTATTGCAATGCTAGCAGTTGCATTCACCCTGAGTGCTTGTGGGTCGTATAAGCCCACCAGTAATCAATCGCATCTAGATAAGGTCCCGATAGATAAGACTAAGAATTATTTGATTTGGCGCTATGGCAGTGTTGAATCAGATCTGGCTTCGGTTTTCTGCAAGGTGAACGCTTCGGGTGAGGTTGACGATTGTGAAAATAAAGAAGCAAGCAATAAAAATAGGCTGACCTTTGAGGCGTTTGAAGGGCTATTTGGGTCTTATCGGGTCACTTTTAAGCATGATGACGACTACTTCCTGATGACTTACGCTGTGTCTGCGCGTTCTGGAAAATATGCGTTTGTCTCTGGAGACTCTGGTCAACGAAGTCGTATTTTCAAGATTGGTGATGCGACATTTGTAAGCAATTTCAAACCCGGCACGGTGACAGTTGTTCCCTATGGGTGGGAGCATCGGCGGAGCGCGTCTGACCTGAAACGTACTGTCGAAGCAGGCCTGAAACAAGCTTTCGGCGAAAGAGCGAGTGTACTTGATGTGCAGGTTGCCCGCAAAGTTCCAATCGATTGTACCAAAACTAGTAGTGGTTTCTGGGAGGGGACTGAAACTAAGTGCAAGTTGAAGTGATTTTTGCGGTCCGATCGTTCGTTGCTTGGAGAGGCTCTATGAGATTTAAAAGGATACCATTGCTTCTGACAGTGATCGTGCCTCTAAGTGCGTGCGGAGGCGGCTTTGATGCTGAAGACGTGGCATCGGAGACCGACTTGCGGAACTGGTCGATTTTTGAAAAGGCTTGTATTTCATCGAGCGCGAAGGGACGAGATAAGTATCTCAAGGCTGAAGGATGGAAAGTTGTTTCCTCTTCAGGTGGTGATCTCCCATTGGTTTCGATCGCTGAGAGCCGGAATTTTAATCGTAAGACTACGAAAGCGTATCGCTCTCGAAATGGCGACAGTGTGCTTGTTCTTGGAGAATATAAGTCAGCAGATGCGACTGAGGCTTCTCCGACATGTTATTTTGCTACAAGTATGAAGTACGGCTCCGTCAGGTTTTTTTGACGATAAAATTAAAAGCTATGTCTTTGATGGTTATAAAAGTGATGCGGGTTCTTTCTCAAAGAGCGTAAGGATTTCCGGAGGCGTCAATCGAACCAGCTGGATTAATGAGTTAGAGACAGCCTCCGATAGAAAGCAACTATTTGATGTCGCTGGAGTCAGCTTTGTTTCAGGTGCGCAGGGAAGCATGGCACCTTCACTTGTTTTGCGCGTGAATAAATAACTCAGAGCATCAGGAGCCTGCTCGGCGAGATCAGCCCGCTCTCGCCTCACTGATCTACTGTTGAACGTCGGCTCGTCCGCGGACGGACATCATGGTGCCCGATAGCGTGGCGACTTTCTTTTCAGTGCCGTCCTTGATTGCGTAGGCGGTGGCGTTGACGAAGGTGATTGTGCGGCCTGGTTTCTCGACCTTTGCGCGGAATACAAAATGCTCACCTGCAGCAGGGTTCATCAGATTGGTTTTAAGCTCGATTGTAAGCACGGCGGCGTCTTCGTCCATCAGCGAGAAGGCTGCGTATCCGGCTGCGCTGTCGAGGGCTGTGGTGACGATGCCAGCGTGAAGGAAGCCGTGTTGCTGGGTAAAATCTTTGTTGTACGGCATGGTCAGCTCGATGATGCCGGGTTCTACTCTGGCGATTTCAATACTCAATGAGGCCATGGCTGGCTAGCGGGCAAAGCTGTCTCTTACTTTCTTCTCATAGCCTGCAAACCGAGGCGTAAACTCACTCATTTTATCTCCGAAAATGTTTATCTGAATGTGTCAGATGGCGATTATGCCAAGTCTTAATGCGTTATGTTCGAACCGTAGCGAAGTATAGGGAGAGGCGGAATTGACCTTGCTTTGGGCAGAGAAGATTCCATCGTCGTGGATGAAAAATGTACTTTCGATGAAATGCGCTTGCCTGTCCGGGGTGTCGGACTCCAGGTAACAGGCTTTGGTATTGGCTAATTCACTTGAAGGCACAGTCACTCACAAACCTCACTGGATTATTGAGAGGAGTGTAGAGGGAACTGAGTAGCTTACTGAAGCTCAACGTTTGTCGGAGTTATAATATGACTTTGCTGGCTCTCTTGTTTGCTGCTGACCCTTTGCCCACTAGCGGTGTTGGTCTATCAGGATAGGGTTTCCATCCGGATCAATCACAGTGAAGCTTGCCGGACCAGATGTGGTCTCGTCTGCTTCTTGTCCGTGAACTTCAATACCATCAGCTTTCAATCGCTTTTGGAGTTCCCTCACATCGAGGAACTGATCGAGGGCTTGTGCTTCCTGATCCCATCCTGGATTGAAGGTGAGCATGTTCTTTTCAAACATTCCCTGAAACAGCCCGATGATTGTCTCGCCATTTTTCATGATCGCCCAGCCATCTGTACCATCACAACCGGGATCGCATGCGAAGCCGAGCTTTTGATAGAACGAGATTGACGCTTTAATGTCTTTAACCGTCAGGCTGATTGAAAATGCACCCAGTTGCATGTGACTTCCCCCTCAAGAACCACTTTGAAACGTCTTAGATGCTCAGCATAAGGAAAGTTTTGCAGAGCTCAAGTTGGTCATAAATTAGTATGTAACAGATGCCACCCAAGGGGGATTTCCATTCTGGATTTGATTGTGTTTCGTTGCAGACAAGTTGACTGAAAATTGCGGGTTCTTTTTTCGGGTGATGAAGAAATATTCATAGTGCGCATAGCAACGTTGAATTCTCTAAAAAACGCGTTTTTTCGGCATTGCCGGAGCTTTCTGGCATTGTTCTAGGGAGCCTGTCCTGCTACATCCTGCGACAGAATTGTAACGCATACGAGGACTGGCATGATCCCGCGCTATTCGCGTCCTGACATGGTCGCTATTTGGTCTCCTGAAACGAAATTCCGCATCTGGTTTGAGATTGAAGCTCATGCTTGTGATGCTCTGGCAGAGCTGGGTGTGATCCCAAAAGAATCTGCTGAGAAGATTTGGGAGAAGGGTGGTCCAGCTACCTTCGACATTGCGCGGATTGATGAGATCGAGCGTGAAACCAAGCACGACGTGATTGCGTTCCTGACGCATCTTGCTGAAATCGTTGGTCCGGAAGCACGCTTTGTGCACCAGGGCATGACCTCTTCTGACGTTCTGGACACCTGCTTCAACGTTCAGCTGGTTCGCGCTGCAGACCTTCTGCTGGCCGACATGGAAAAGCTGCTGGCCGCTTTGAAGCGCCGTGCCTATGAGCACAAAGACACCGTAACTATCGGTCGTTCCCACGGTATTCATGCTGAGCCAGTGACCTTTGGTCTGAAGATGGCACAGGCGTATGCTGAGTTTGATCGCTGTAAGAAGCGTCTTGAACTGGCTCGTGAAGAGATCGCGACCTGTGCTATTTCCGGTGCAGTTGGCACATTTGCAAACATTGACCCGCGTGTTGAAGAGCATGTTGCTGAGAAGCTGGGTCTGGGTGCTGAGCCGGTGTCTACGCAGGTTGTTCCTCGTGACCGTCATGCCATGTTCTTCGCAGTTCTGGGTGTGATTGCGTCTTCCGTTGAGCGTCTGGCGACTGAAGTTCGTCATTTGCAGCGCACAGAAGTTCTGGAAGTTGAGGAGTTCTTCTCCAAAGGTCAGAAGGGTTCTTCTGCGATGCCGCATAAGCGGAACCCAGTGCTGACCGAGAACCTGACTGGTCTTGCTCGTATGGTTCGCTCTTATGCATTGCCTGCGATGGAGAACGTTGCACTATGGCATGAGCGCGATATCTCGCACTCTTCCGTTGAACGTATGATCGGTCCTGATGCGACTGTTACGCTGGACTTTGCTTTGGCACGCCTGACAAACGTTATGGAAAATCTGATGGTTTACCCAGAGCGTATGATGGGTAACATGGATCGCCTTGGTGGTTTGGTGCACTCGCAGCGCATTTTGCTGGCACTGACACAGGCTGGTGCGTCTCGTGAAGACAGCTATCGTCTTGTTCAGCGCAATGCGATGAAGGTCTGGGACAGCTATCAGGTTTCTGGCGATGCGAAGGTGGACTTCCTGACTGAATTGCTGGCGGATGAAGACGTTCGCAAGCATCTTTCTGAAGAGCAAATTCGTGAGCGCTTTGACCTTGGTTACCACACCAAGAATGTCGATGTGATCTTTAAGCGGGTCTTTGGCGAAGCCTAAGGCGCCCGTGCACAGCAGTGGAGGGGAAGATGAAGCTTTATGGTCTGCGGATTTTCGTGAGTGATATCGAAAAGGCCAGGGAGTTTTATGCTGAAACGCTAGGCCTTCCTCTTAACTGGGATATGCCAGAGCTTGGCGCGTTTGGTGCCAAGCTCGACAATGCAGAGCTCATCATCGAGCAAGCACACAACGAGGAAGACCAAGAATACATTGGTCGTTTTCTCGGTGCATCCCTTCAGGTTGATGACATTGTCGATACTTATGAGCGCCTTTGTGAAAAAGGCGTTGCCTTTACCAGCCCGCCTGAAAAGCAGGTTTGGGGCGGAGTTCTTGCACATTTTCATGATCCGTTTGGCAATGTTTTGACACTGCTGGGCGAACCTCGCTGACAACATGGTCCTTATTAGTTTTTAATGGGACTAATGCCGATCAGGAGTCATGACTATGAGAATTGCGGTTTTCTCGGACATTCACGGTAACCTGCCTGCTCTGGAAGCTGTTCATCGCGACATAAAGCGGAAGTCACCGGATCTGGTGTTTAATCTGGGTGATTGTGTTTCGGGGCCGTTGTGGCCAGAGGAAACAGCTCAGTACCTCATTGCGGAAAATTGGCTGACTGTGCGTGGCAATCATGACCGGCATTTGGTGGACCATGTCCAATCCAAAATGGGGCTAAGTGATGCACATGCTTATTCGCTGCTTTCTGACGAATCCAAAGCGTGGCTGAAGCAACTGCCAACGCAAATGGAGCATGTCGAGAATGTGTTCCTGTGCCATGGGACGCCGTCAGCTGATAATGTTTATCTCACCGAAGAACTTTGTGGGGACCACACCAAAATTGCATCGCCGGAATACGTGTTAGAGCACGTTGGAAATGTAACCTCACCGCTGGTTGTTTGTGGGCACTCCCATATCCCTCGGGTCATCTGGTTGGAAACGACCGGACAAATCGTAATGAACGCCGGTAGTGTTGGGCTGCCAGCCTATGATGATGACAAGCCTCATGCACATACGATGGAAGTTGGAAGCCCCCATGCGCGGTACATGATTGTGACCCGGGTTGGGACACGGTGGTCCTTTGAAGAGCGGATGGTGAACTACGGTTGGGACCATGCCAGTAGAAAAGCTGCGCGTAATCAACGTGGAGATTGGGCTGGCGCTTTGAAAACTGGGTATTTTCGTCCTATTAAGCTGCCAGACTTTTTAGCACGACCACGTATTGAGGAACCTTATGAAGATTTCTGAGGCGGACATTCTCATTGTCCCCGGCCTGCATGGCTCCGACGCAAACCACTGGCAAAGCCGTTGGGAAACAAAATTCTCCACTGGTCGGCGCGTTGAGCAGAGCAGTTGGAGCAAGCCAGACCTTGAGGAATGGGTGAATGCTGTTGTGAAAGCGGTCGAGGAAGCTACGCGCCCAGTGGTGCTTGTTGCACACTCCGCTGGTGTTGCTGCAGTGGTTCATGCTGCGCCTCGCATCAAGAATTGGGTGAAGGGTGCTTATCTGGTTGCGCCTGCAGATGTTGATGACAGCTCATGCGTGCCTGCTGAGTTGCATAGCTTTGGCCCGTTTCCAACCTCTCCGCTGCCGTTCCATGCCAAGGTTGTGGCGAGCCGCAATGATCCGTACTGCACCTTTGAGCGGGCAGAACAGCTGGCCAAGCTCTGGAATGCACGATTGCAAGATGCTGGTGAAAGTGGCCATATCAATTCTGAAAGCGGCCAGGGGCCGTGGCCAGAAGGCATCATTTCGTTTGCTCATTTCATGAAAGAGCTCGGGTAACTCGTATAGGTTGATGAACGCCCTCCTTCCGGTGCATGTTTTGTGTGGGGAGGGTGTTTTATGTCGCGATTTGCTCACACACCTTATGACGGCTCTAAAAGGCCGTTTACCGTTGGGCTCGAACCTCTTGACTTGAGAGAGTGGATTGAGCCCGATGAGTTTTTAGCTGCGCACCTTGATGAAAAAGAGCGGCTCATCGTTGACCCTAAAGCCTTCGTGTTTGCTGCAGAGGCGGATACTGAGGCAGCACAGCGCGAAGTGGCAGACCTCCTTGTTGCTCATCTGCCTGCCCAGTTTCCTAATATTTATGAGCTTCACTCCGATCACTCTCTTAGCGTGAAGAATACAGGGAAGTGCGTTGATCTATCGGCTTGTTCCGAGGCGTCATTACTCGCGATTTCTCGCCTTGTGCAGGAAGATCTAGTGCTGATGCGTAGAGGCGATGACGAGTATAGGCTTGTCGCAGCGAGCTTGTGTTTTCCTTCCAGTTGGTCATTGGCGGAAAAGTTTGGCGGCTCTATGAGTGCGATCCATGAAGGGGTGCCGGACTTCAATGGGCACCGTATGGGGCTCATGGTTCAGCGTATCTTTGAAAGGCTGGAGACAGATAAGCCAGTTTGGCGACTGAACTGGTCTCTGTATACGGACACGGAGCTACACCATCCGGTTTCAGGTTTGCGCGATGAAGTTCTCTGCGAGCCCGATCTGGCATTTGAACAACTCTATGTGCGCGTCGAGAAGCAGACATTGAGGCGCCTGCCGGACAGCGGTGACATCCTCTTTACCATCAGGGTTCACCACGATCCTGTTCATAGCTTTTTAAAACATCCGGATGGTGGTCAGCTGGCCCAAGGTTTAAAGACACAGTTGCTTGGGCTGACCGAAGAACAGCTGGACTACAAAGGCATCAAAGCGCATGCATCAACTATCGCACAAGCGCTTGATATAGTTGAAGAATAACGTGTTTAAACTGGTTGAGGAGAAGTGGTTGTCCGATCAACATTGAAACCGGACAACTCCGTTTAAACTTTGTCAAACAAAGCTCGGATCTCAGTCTCTCTTTTGTGTTCGATAGAGTTACTGTAATGGAGGGTTTTGTCGTCGACCTTAACATCGACCACGTGTCTTACTTGCCGTTCCTTTAGAGTTTCGCCCTTTTTGTTGACCTGTAAATCAGTGGTCTCAGGATGCGCAGCTATGTATCGGTCCAAGCGCTTTTCAGATTGAGCATGTTTCATCAGAAGTGGAGGTAGTAATGCGTCTGAATCTTTTGCCTCGACAATTCCAAAACTATTTTGAGGCAGTGCTCCGGCAAGATTTTTCTCATGAAGCATTTGGAAGTTCTCGCCTTCTTTGAGCATTTTTTTAGCGATTGCCAAACTAAAGATTCCGCATTCGCCGTTACTTCGTTGCAAATCGCTTTCAATCATGACGCATTTTACATCTGGGCAGTGAGTGTCGAATGCTGACTTTGTCTGGATTGCCAGCATAGCAGGCCCCATGGAGTTCATGGTTGCCGGTTCCACGCCGATTACAGACGGCTTTCCATCAATCATTGAAAAATCAAACGCAGCAAAGTGGATACCGCCACCCATATTGACAATGAAGCGTGCAGAGCTTTGGCCGTTTGCGACCATTTCTTTGACTGATTGTGCCATTTCAGCTGGATGCGAGCAAAACTTGGCGTTCAGGCCTTCTTTTTTTCCGTTCGCAATCTCGACAAGTTCATTCATGAATTTTTTGTCAGTTGGTGCTGATGACTGAGATGGGAGTTGCTTTCCATTCTCCAAATGCTCGTGAATCGTATGCAGATACGTTTCGATCTGACTTTTTCGATCATCAGGTATCGTGTTGGTATGTTGCTGCCCTGCCGGAATAGCGTGTGTTTGACCGCTACCAATCTGATTTAGCATTCTTCTTCCTCCTAAAACTGATTAATCAGGTAGCCCGCTTGCAAAAGGACAACCTTTGATTTGCATTAGTGTGACGGGTCTTAGGAGATACGCAGTCTTATTCAGCACATCAGAGAAGAATCTCACTCTCTAAAGGAAGACTTAAGTTGTTAAGTAATGGCTTGGTGAGTGGCCTGTCAGTTTCTTGAAAGCGTTGCTGAAGTGGGATTGGTCGAAGTAGCCGAGGGAGTGGGCCAAGTCTGTTAGGTTGAGGTCTTGCCCTTTGCTGATCGCATCAACTGCAGCCAGCATGCGGTAACGTTCAATCACCCATTTGGGATAAACGCCAACGTGGCTTTGGAAGAGGCGTTGGATTGTTCTTGGCTGGAAACCTGAGATCCTTGAGAGATCTTTCAGATTGCTGATTTCGTCAGTTGTCGCGATGGTATCGACGAGTGCGCGGGCATCCTTCGCTTTAGATGTCAGGGGATGCCTATGCGAAATCAGGAGGTTGTCCATCTGAACAGCGAATGCGGTTGGCTCATCTGCTGATTTTAGCTGTGAAACTAGTTTTTGTTCGGAAATGTGGAGAAACGGCTCGATGTTCTCGTGGGTGTTGAGGAGCGAAGCGGCGTTGTATCTGAAAAAATCTGCGAAGGCTCCTGGACGAAACTTCACGCCAAACACGCGGCCTTTCTGCTGCAAGGAATAATGGAATACGCCTGTGTTGGTGCCAAATACGCCTGTGGTCTGCAAGGTGTCGATGACAATGTGTTGGGATGGGTGGGGAAGATTAGCTTGCTTATAAGGAGGCTTATCTCGCAGGTCCCATGTGATCAGCCAATAGAATTCGATGGCATCTTGCAATGGTTCAGCTGGGGTGAGCCAGTCCAGATTGAAGTGCTGGAGGCTGCGTTGCTGGTTTAGCAGTCCGCTGATCTGAGTTGAGGTGTCATCCTGATTTAGCATTGGCGTAAAAGATAGCAGCTGTCGCGCTTTTACAAGCCCTTCTGATTTTGACACAGTAGGTATTCCGCTCTCAATGCAAGGAGCTGAACATGGCAAAGATTAAATGCACCTACAAAGTTGAAGAATGGAAGGAAGAGACTGCAAAAGAACTTTCCAAGACGAGCAAGGTCACGTCGGTTCGTGCTCATGGACCTGTCAGCGGAGAAATTGTTGGGCAGGTGAACATGTTTTATCTTCTGGCCTATGTAGCTGAAAAAGAAGGAAAATACTCGGGGTACACACAGGTTTCCGGTCTATACGGTTCGCGTGAGGGCAAGTTCCTCGTTGAGGAGAACGGAGTGTTTGATGCGCAGACTGTTCGCTCTTCGATGACTGTAGTGCCCGGTTCTGGGGCCGGGGGATTTAAAGGCGTTTCTGGTCGGGGAGAGTTTTTTACTTCTCATGGTAACGCTGTTGAGTGCAGGCTTGAGCTGGAGTTTGTGGAGAGTGTTGAGCAAGCCTGAGCAAAGATGTGATTAGGTAATCTCTAAAAGTGCCCTTGGGTTCTCTGCGTTTTCTGCTAGGTTTTGCAGTGCACTATATATTGCAATAGAAGTGTGAGACGCAGGAACCTCATATGCCTTCATCTCGTGACCGGGAAGCAAACAGAATGACCGCCCGTCTTGGCCGCTATGCCAAGGTTGGTGGAAACATGAGTGGCATTGCAGCCAAGCTTGCAGCTGGCAAGCTCTTCGGCTGGGATCAAGACCCTGCGAAGAATGCAGCTTCCATCGCAGAATCCCTTGGCGAACTCAAAGGACCGTTAATGAAAGTGGCGCAGCTTCTTTCAACGATTCCTGATGCCGTGCCTCCTGAATATGCAGCAGAACTGGCGAGCCTTCAGGCAAATGCACCTCCCATGGGGTGGGCTTTTGTTAAGCGACGCATGCGGGCAGAGCTTGGCCCGGGCTGGCAAGGCAAGTTTGATAAGTTTGAAAAGGAGCCTGCAGCAGCGGCTTCTCTTGGTCAGGTGCACAGAGCGTATGATCAGGATGGGGCGATGCTGGCCTGTAAGCTGCAATATCCGGATATGGATAGTGCGGTTGAAGCTGATCTGAATCAGTTCGACATGTTGCTTGCTCTGCATCGACGTTTCAGGCCAGCGATCGAGACTTCTGAAATTGCGAAGGAAGTTGGCGACCGACTGCGGGAAGAGTTGGATTATCGACGGGAAGCGCGGCATTCAAAGCTCTATGCCAATGTTTTTACTGCAGATGAGCAGATCCAGATTCCAGAAGTGTTTGAAGATCTGTCAACACGGCGGTTGCTTTCCATGAGTTGGCTGGAAGGACGTCCGCTGCTGGCTTACCGACAGGAGAAGTTGGAAGCGCGCAATAAGATTGCGCAAGTGATGTTCAAGGCATGGTGGCACCCGTTTGCGCATTATGGTGTGATCCATGGCGATCCCCATCTTGGGAACTACACGATCTTTGAGGATGGCGGAGAGCCGGCTGGTGTGAATTTGCTGGATTACGGATGCGTGCGCATCTTTCCGCCAGATTTTGTGCAAGGCGTGGTGGATCTGTATCACGGTCTGCTTGAAGATGATCAGGACCGTGTGGTTGCTGCTTATGAGACATGGGGTTTTGATGGGCTGACGACTGAGCTTATTGAGACTTTGAATATCTGGGCGAGTTTTATTTTTGGCCCGTTGCTCAGCGATAGAGTACGCTCGATTGCCGATGGTGTTTCTCCAGCGGCTTATGGGCGGCAAGAGGCGTTTCGTGTGCATCAGTCCCTCAAAGAACTGGGGCCGGTGAAAATACCTCGTTACTTTGTTTTTATGGATCGGGCGGCTATTGGGCTTGGATCAGTTTTTCTTCACTTACGAGCTGAGCTTAACTTCCATCAACTGTTTAATGAGCAGATTGATGGGTTTGAGCTGGATGCGTTGAGTGCCCTTCAAAAGCACCAGCTGGACTTATGTGGTTTGACTGGCGAAGATTGAGGCACATACTCAGGCCGTTGGAATTATCCCCGGCACCTAGGTTATTTCCAAAGCGGTTCTTTAGGGAAGTTGCGTCACCGGACCATGTGGTGTTAAAGACTGATATTAGGAAAACTACTTGTTTCGAGGGGGAAGCATGGCTGACGGGAGCGCGTCTGTTATGGACTATGAGGAACACGAGAAGACCTACAAGAACTTTATCAACTTCTCAAAGGTTGGAATTCTTGCAGCTCTCACATTTGTTCTCGTTATTGCAATGATTGGATTTGGTGGTACTGCCGGGACGGTTTGGGCAAGCATCACTACAATCGCAACAGTGATTGCAGTTGGCGTTGGCATGGCGTCTGGTGACAGGTCGCACGTTGTACCGGGAATCGTATTCCTGCTTGCTTGTGTGGTAACAGCTGTCCTGACAATCTAAGAAACCTTCAGGTTTTAAAGGTTTTGAGAATCGCAGGAGCAGCGTGCTTCTGCGATTTTTCGTTTCAACCCCGAAATTTGCCAGAGGCGCTGCCCTTTTCTGATCATTATTGAAGAATAGAGCCTTTAGTAAGAGTTGTTCTGAGTTCGGGTATCATATGTCTACTGCGCAAACTGTTCGCGTTCTTCTGCGCTGTTCCTTGCTGCTTGCAATCTTTATCGTGGTTGCAGTTGTCTCATCGCCATCTCATTCTGCCTCGACTGATCTTGGTTTCTCCCAGATCCTGAAGGAAGAAGGCGTTGCTGCGAGTGGTAGCAACTACGAAATCGTGCCGCCGGTGTTGCGGAATGGGACATTGCTTGTTTACAGACTCAGGGTTCATGGCAAGACTTATAAGGTGCGCGGTACGGCGACATTGCAAAAGCGCATCAATGAACTTCATGCGCTGAAGGGTATTCAAGAACTGGATACGGTTTCTCAAGCGGGTGAGGGCGTTGTGACTGCCGTTGCCAAGCCTCTGACATTTCTCGGCAGTCTTGTAACCTCTCCCAAAGAGACACTGAGTTCCACAGCTGATGGCGTCGGCCTGTTGCTGAATGGGACTGTGAACACCATTACCGGGAATTCCGGAGCGACTGCTCCTTCCAAAGAAAGTGGTAAGAAGACTTCTGCGGTTGAGAGTGTTGCTGCGGCTGTAGTAGGGCGAGATAGAGCCCGGCGCTATATTGCTGTTGCTGCGAATGTAGACCCTTACACGACGTTTCCTCCACTCTCTGACGCGCTTGATAAGGCTGCCTGGGCCTATGCGACTTCCAATCGCCTGACCAATCTTGCAACTGTGTTTATTCCGGGTGGTGTTGGGACGGCGGTTAGTGGAGTTCTGGCGACAACCAACTTCAGTGAAGCTTTCAAGGCCAGCCCTACCGTTGCTGATGAGACGATGCGCGAGATGCTTGGCGAGATGGCCATTCGCCAGAGCAGTACACGAGCATTCCTGAGCGCTACGTCTATGACGCGCGGTGAAAAGATGATTTTTGTTGCAAGCCTAAACTCGTTGAAAGGTGTTCGTGGGCGAAGTGATCTGGTTGATCAGGCGAGCCGGCAAGGGCTTTCTCAAGAGGCGGGATATTATTACCTGTTGGGTCTGATGATGATCGCTGATTATCATATTGATACAGAGCGTCTTGCTTCTGTTGAGTTGTTTGAAAGTATTCCGATTGGTACGACCAGAACCGGGCGTAAAGTTGCCTTTGTTGCTGGTGACCGAGTTGGTTGGAGTGTTGATCAATCAACGACCACACTCAATATCGCAAGCCGTGTCAATCAAACCCATGCAGGCACTGGAGCGAGTGAACTGCGCGTGTTGGGACTGGTGCATCCGACGTTAAAAGCGGAGCTTGGTGCGTTGAACTGGGTTATCCGCGAAAAAGCACCACTGGCCACTTTCAAAGAAATTGACGTAACAAGCTGATTAAAAAAGTGTTTGGGGTGAGCTCTGAAAGTGTCACCCTAAAACCCAAGGGGCAACATCCAAAATATCGGTGCTTATGGTGAGAGCGCGCTGGCTGTGATTTGGCCGCGGTTCACACTCTTTCATGATCGAGGTGGTCCATGAAAATTGCCGATATTCTTGAACAGGCTTCTATGCCGATTGCTTCTCCTGCTTATCCCAAGGGGCCATACAGGTTTATCGACCGCGAGTTTTTTGTGGTCTCCTATGAAAGTGACCCTGACGCTATTCGTGAAGCTTTGCCTGAGCCTTTGGAGCCGGATGGGTCCAATACGGTGATGTTTGAAGTGATCCGTATGCCTGATTCTGCAGGTTTTGGGGACTACACCGAGTCTGGCATCGTGATTCCAGCCAAGTTTGGGGATCACCCTGTGAACTTCACTCAGCAAATGTTCCTTGATGATACTCCGCCGATTTTTGGTGGGCGTGAGATCTGGGGCTTCCCGAAAAAGCTTGGCCATCCAGAATTGAGTATATCGGGCGCAACATTGACGGGCCATTTGGTCTTTGACGATGTGACGATTGCTATTGCGACCATGGGGTACAAGTACCAGCACCTACTTTATGATGTTGAGCATGGTACGCAGTGTCACCCTGATGCGATCCTCAAGAAGCTTCAGAAAACTCAGGTGAATCTGAAACTTATCCCAGACGTTGACGGCTCTTTGGCTATCGCTCAGTTGGTTGCTTATGAGGTGTCTGATGTGACGGTGAAGGGCGCGTGGTCTGGTCCGGCGAGTTTGCAATTGTTCCATCATGCCAATGCGCCAGTGGCTGAGCTGCCAATGCTTAAGTCACTCGGCGGTGTTCATTTTATTACGGACCTCACGTTACCTTATGGCCGGGTAATGTATGATTACCTGAAACCTTAAGTGATGCGCTATTTCGGAGGTGTTGCATGCGAGGCCACTTCAGGATCTTTGAGTATTTGATTGGCAGCTTATTCATGTCAGCTCTGCTGGTCTCGCAGGCCGCCGGGTTTGAGCTGAAGCCTTATAAAGATGAGCTGTTTGCTTATCCGCGGGTTCTGGATCAGGCGATGGACGGGGCGTTCCTGCGGCTTGATTATCAGATCCAGCGTGATTTGCGGGACCGGGATGAAATACCAGAGCAGCGGGTTGAAGGCAGATATGTTTCCAGCAGGCCTTCCTGGTATGTGCGGGAGCGCTCAGTTGTGCTTGCGGGTAGTAAGCGTAAGCATATCCGAGTTGGGAAACCTGACGTCGATACCAAGCTGTTGCTTCTTTATCTGCATGGTAAGGGGGGCAATCGAAAGCAGGGGAATGCTGATTGGACGTTTGGTGGTAATTTCAATCGCTTGAAAAACCTGATGGTGCGCAATAATGGCGTTTATCTATCTCCTGATGTGAAGCTCGAAAGCCCCAGAGGTACCCAGGAAATTCGCGAGTTGATTGCGGAATACCGGAAAGAAGCCCCGCAGGCCAAGGTGATTGTGGCTTGTGGCTCCATGGGTTCGCAGGTTTGTTATGGACTTGCGGATCAGGCTGGTGTTGCTGGGCCGTTGTCTGGCCTCATGTTATTGGGCGGAGCGACGGATCGGCGATTGTTGACCAGTGAAGTCTATAAGGCAGGCGTGCCGATTGTGTTTGGCCATGGTAGTGCTGACGGGGTTTACAGCTGGGAGAAGCAATATCAGTTGTTTAAGGCAGCCATTGGCAAAACCCAGCGGTATCCGGTGCGCTTTCGGCTATTCGAAACGGGCTCTCACGGGACGCCCATTCGCATGATTGACTGGCGTGATGAGATTAACTGGATGCTGTCGATATCTTCGGGAACAAAGCAATAAAAAGGCCGGAGTGTCCGGCCTTTAGAAAGCGATATGTTGGCGAGCCTAAGCTTGCGGAACGCCTGAAGACGTTGACAGGCGTTGGGAGCCTTCCTTCGCAATCTGGTTTGTCGAAGATATCTGCAGTGCTCTGCTGTAGGACTGGCGTGCTTCTGTAATCTGCCCCAGTGCTTCTTCTGCGCGGCCACGGTTCGCCCAAGCAGATGCGGACTTGCCGTTAAGCGCAATCGCTGCATTGAAATCTTTGAGTGCAGATTTTGGATCGCTCAGAGAAAGGTAAGTTACACCGCGCGCGATCAGAGGTGAATATGCGCGGGAGTTCAGGCCAACAGCAGATGAAAAGTCATTGAGAGCTGCTTCCTGTAAACCTTGTGCCTGATAGATGAGGCCGCGGTTGTGATAGGCCTGTGCATCGCCGGAATTCAAGCGAATGACTTCGTTGTAATCACGAAGTGCTGCTGTGTTCTGACCGATAGAACGGTAGGTGTTGCCGCGTCCGTTCAGGGCCTTCACGTAATCTGGCTTGATGGAAAGTGCTGAGCTGTAATCCTGAACTGCCTGAGACGTGTTGCCCTTGCGGCGTTCTACCAAAGCTCGGTTTGCGTAAGCCTGATAAGAGTTTGGTCTCAGCTGAAGAGATTTGTTGAAGTCCTCAACGGCCTGATCAAGGCGCCCAGCTTTTGCGTATGCAATGCCGCGTTTGTTGTAGGCGTCGGCATCGGTTGGATTTGCGTCAACAACGGCACTCAGACTATCGATGTTGGAGGAAGAGCCAACAGCTTTGTCGATGGGCACATTCTGATAAACAAGGCCAGATGAGTTGGATTGGCATGCTGCAACGCCAAGTGCGAGCAGACACGCACAGATGCCTTTAGCCAGTTTATTGTTCACGAGAATGTGCCCCATTCTTAAAGAGTCCTTGCAATGACACGATAGCCTACACTTTAGTGTGGCAAAAAAAGGTCAAATGAACCAGCAAAAACAACAAACGGACCAACCGGTTTACCGGTTAGTCCGTTCTGAATTCTAGCTTCGGTCCGCTCACACGCTTTTCGTCAAACATAGTTGAGCCTTAGCTATGTGATGTCCCGAGTGCCGCCGGATTAACGACGACCTTTGCCGACCAACAGGCCTTCACGCTGTGCGCGCTTGCGAGCCAGTTTGCGAGTGCGGCGGATTGCTTCTGCCTTTTCGCGAGCCTTCTTTTCAGATGGCTTTTCGTAGTGGCCACGAAGCTTCATTTCACGGAAGATGCCTTCACGCTGCATCTTTTTCTTAAGCGCTTTAAGCGCTTGATCGACGTTATTATCGCGAACGAGAACCTGCACGCGTTTATCCTTACCTTCGAGCATTCTGGATTACGTATCCAGAACGACATAGATGAAATGATTGATAGCAACACTTAGCGCATATGCACGGATCACAAGAACTCCGTCGCCGCTGATGCGTCGCTTCTTGACGGGGTAACTAACAGACTGCGTGGGGGCTGTCTACCTCCTTACTTGAGAATCTATGTTAATTTATAGATGGGAAAGGGGGGAATACCTCTTGTGGGACAAGGCAATCTCAGCAGCGTACGCTCATTTTCTTCAAAATGGCGCATTGGCACGCTCGTGTGTGAAGTAAAAGATAAGTAAAAAATGCTTTCAAAATGCATTGTAACTTCACGTGTGAAATTATTTTGAAAAAATACAACTCTTGATTGTGTATGGTTGAGTCTCTCTTTTGCTGCTGAAAAAAGTCACAGGAGCTTTTCTGAACAGTGGAAATCGAGGTGGAAATTTGAATGGAATTTGCTTCAAACGTCGTTCGTCATGTCCGACTTCGAAACTGAGTCGAGTGAGTCCATCTTACTCACGAGAGCTGCGATTGAGGGGCTCTCTTTAGATCCACGGAACGATCCCTGAGAAAACTCGTTACTCTAGTTATAGGGAAGGGGTTTATACCTGCTGATGGATCATGCATACTCTAGTGACCTCATTTGGGTAATCGACCAGAAGAAAGAATAATGTAATGTGCCGCTGGCTTGCGTACCGTGGAGCTCCCATTTTCATGGAAGAGCTGATTTCAATGCCCAATCATTCTCTGATTGCGCAGAGCCTGCATTGTGCGGAAGCCAAGGTGAACACCAATGGTGACGGCTTTGGAATTGGTTGGTACGGTCACAAGTCAGAACCGGGTCTTTATCGTGATACGCAGCCTGCGTGGGGTGATGAGAACCTTCTGAGTATCACCAAGCACCTCAAGTCCTCTTTATTCTTTGCTCATGTGCGCGCATCTACGGGCACTGCGACCTCCCGTTCAAACTGCCATCCGTTTGCTGTCGGCAAATGGATGTTTATGCATAACGGGCAGATTGGAGGGTACGATGATATCCGCCGCCAGATTGAGAGTTTGATCAGCGACGACTTTTATCGTTACCGGCAGGGTACAACAGACAGTGAAGCGCTGTTTCTTGCCATGTTAAGTCATGGTCTGGATGTTGATCCTGTGGGGGCTGTGCAACAGGTGTTCACGAAAACACTTGAGATTATGCGTTGCAATGATGTCATTGCTCCATTGCGTGTAGCGATGGCCTTGACTGATGGTGAGCGCCTTTATGCTGTGCGTTGCTCTAGTGATAAGATTGTTCCAAGCCTATATTATCGCTTACATAACAGCAACTTGAGTGTTGTCTCCGAGCCTTTGGAAAAGGGCGGGCAAGGTTGGTATGAAGTGCCTTGCGGACACATCATGGTCTATGGCGGTGATAATGCGCCTTGCTTTATTCCTCTGGACATTCCTGAAGAGTTTTGCAAAGTAGCGTAATCGACATTTTCACTAGCGGTATTGCTTAGGCAAGAAGCCACTGGGACTTTGTCGGTCTGTTTCTATGATAGGAAGTTTCCTCCCAGCGAGGCACTGTGGTCAATTGCAGGACCCAGCCTTGTTTATGTTCTTGAGAGGCTCAAGTTCTGGAGGGGCTCCATGCCCTTTTCTTCAGGAGCTTATGATGACGCGGGTTGAAAGCACCAGCGTTGCCAAACCCACATCCATGTCTGCATGGTGGGGGGAGTCCAATGCAACGCTTATTTTGGGATTGCCTTTGATCGGTGCGCAACTTGCGCAGATGGCAATCAATGCCACCGATGCATTGATGATCGGTTGGCTTGGCGCAACAGAGCTGGCAGCATCCGTGCTGGCTTTGCAGTTGTTCTTTCTGACATGGCTGGCAGGACTTGGGTTCTTGCAAGCCGTTATGCCATTGGCATCCAGAGCCGAAGGTAAAGGCGACGTGCGGAATGTGCGGCGTGCTTCGCGCATGGGCCTTTGGATTTCGCTCATTTATACGACTTTTGCGATGGTCGTGCTGTGGAACGGTGAGAGCCTCTTGCTGGCTCTTGGGCAGGATGCAGAAGTTTCTGCCATTGCTGCGGATTATCTGCGCATTGTGCAGTGGTCGATGTATCCATCCCTATTTGTGGCGGCACTACGCAGTTTTCTTACCAGTATTGAACGTTCGCAGATTGTTTTGTGGGCGACTGTGGTGAGTGCTGTGGTCAATGCACTTCTCGATTATGTGTTGATCTTTGGCTATTACGGCTTTCCTCAACTTGGCATTCTAGGTGCCGGGATTGCGTCTGTAGTGACTGCGTTGGCATCCTGTGTGATTTTGATTGCCTATGTGTTTTGGGAAGAGAAGTCTCGCAAATATGAGGTGTTTGTTCGCTTTTGGCGTGCAGACTGGCCAGCGTTTTTCGAAATTCTGCGCCTTGGCTGGCCGATCTCCCTCATGTTGGTTGCTGAAGTGGGACTGTTTGCAGCTGCTGCTTTGATGATGGGGTGGATCGGGACACTGGAGCTTGCTGCTCACGGTATTGCGGTTCAGCTCTCTGGTATTGCGTTCATGATTCCGCTTGGCTTTGCTAATGCTGCCGTGGTGCGTGTTGGCATCGCATCTGGCCGTAGTGATGCTGATGCTATTACGCGAGCCGGTTGGGTCGCACTGATCTGGTCCATTGTGATTGGCCTGCTTGGTGCGGTGTTATTTGTTGCGATCCCTGACACACTGATTTCCTTCTATCTGGACACCAGCAATCCAGACGCAGCTGATGTGATCCGCCTCGGCGTGCCGCTGGTCTTTATTGCAGCGGTGTACATGGTTGTTGATGGTATTCAGGTGGTTGCTGGTGGTGTTCTGCGCGGTCTTTCCGATACGCGAATACCAATGGTGATTGCGGTGATTGGTTACTGGATTATTGGGGTGCCGCTTTCCTACGTGATGGCGTTCACCTTTAACTGGGGCCCAGAAGGGATCTGGGTTGGTTTGGCCAGTGGTCTCTTTATCACCGGCATCCTGTTGCTGATCCGGTTCCAAAAACGCGATCAACTTGGTCTGGTTAGGCTAGGATAGTCTGGTTTAAATAAGAAAAAGCCCCGAAGATGAAGAGATCTTCGGGGCTTTTTCTTTGTAGAATAATTCGATCAGGATTTTGGGGAGAGGTGGTTGATGTGGCCCATCTTGCGGCCTTCCCGTGTCTCGGCTTTACCGTAGAGTGTCAGACGAGCGTTTGGCTCGAGCAGTGCTGATTCCCATGAGTTCACATCATCACCAATCAGGTTTTCCATGATGACGTTGTGTGCTCGGGTTGGCCTGCCAAGTGGCCAGCCTGCAACAGCGCGAACATGCTGTTCAAATTGAGAAACCGGACAAGCGTCTTCTGTCCAGTGACCTGAATTGTGAACGCGTGGCGCTATTTCATTGACCTTCAGCTCTGTAGCCTCGCCGTCTCTGACGACAAACAGTTCTACACCCATCACTCCGATATAATCGAGCGCAACAGCGATGCGGGTTGCCATATCGATGGCTTCCTGAGCGGTTTCTGCCGGGATGTCTGCTGGTACGCTGGAGGTCTTCAGAATGTGGTTCTTGTGGTAGTTGTCCGCCGGATCATAGCATTTGACCGTTCCATCCACGCCACGAGCGACGATGATGGAAATCTCTTTTTCAAACGGGACGATGCCTTCAAGGATAGATGGCTGATTGCCAAGCTTGCTCATGGCGCCTTCGATATCCTCAGGTGTACGGATCATGATCTGGCCTTTGCCATCATATCCAAAACGGCGCGTTTTCAGTACACCTTGACCGCCCAACTCCATGAGCGCAGCTTCCAGCTCTGCCTGCGTGTCGACTTTTATGAAGGGAGCGACCTGCGTTGCCGCTTCTTCTGAAAGGAATGTCTTTTCTGCCAGGCGATCCTGGGAAACTTTCAGTGCATGTGGGCCGGGGCGAACTGGAACAAACTGCTCCAGAATGCGGGCTGTCTCGCCGGGGACATTTTCGAACTCATAAGTGACGACCGAGACGCTCTTCGCAAACTGGGTGAGTGCTTGTTCGTCTTCGTAGGCCGCAATAGTCTTCTTTTCTGAGACCTCAAAAGCGGGGCTGTTTTCATCCGGGCAATAGATATGGCACTTCAGGCCCATCCTGCTGGCAGCTTGCGCGATCATGCGGCCAAGCTGGCCTCCACCCAAAATACCAATCGTGTCGCCAGGACGTAGTGTGGAACCCATTTCGAAAACTTTCCAGATGTTAGGGGCCAGATGTTAAGGGCGGCTTGAAACAAATGAGGCGCCTGCAAATGGGCGCCTCTGAAACTCTTACTCTTCCGGGTTGACTGGCTTCTCGGCTACAGCCTGACTTTGCTTTTCGCGCCAGTCATCCAAATTGGCGGCGATCTCCGGATTGTTGAGTGCCAAAACAGCGGCAGCCATTAATGCTGCGTTGACGGCACCTGCACGACCAATAGCAAGAGTGCCGACCGGAATGCCTGCTGGCATTTGAACGATGGAAAGGAGGCTATCTTGTCCCTTCAGGGCGCGCGACTCAATTGGAACACCAAACACTGGCAGCGGTGTCATGGATGCGGCCATACCCGGAAGGTGGGCTGCGCCGCCAGCGCCAGCGATAACAACCTTGAAGCCGTTCTCTTTTGCTGTTTTGGAAAACTCTACCAGACGGTCCGGGGTGCGGTGGGCTGAGACGATGCGAGCATCATAGGAAACTCCCAGTGCTTCTAGCGTATCTGCAGCATTTTTCATGGTTGGCCAATCGGATTGGCTTCCCATGATGATAGCGACTTCTGGCTGGTCTGTGCGGTTCATAAAACGGGCACCCTCTGAGCGTCTGGGAAGAAAGCGCGGATTATAGAAATAACACGGCGTGTTTCAAGCCAATTACAACAAGAAATGCCAATAGTATACGAAGGTTAGAGCTCTGCCTCTAATTTAGGCAATAATGTCAGGTAAGAGCTGTGTTTCCAGCACTTGAATCTGGTCTCTTAGCATGAGTTTTTTCTTCTTTAAGCGTTGCAGCTGGAGAACATCCGCCCGTCCCGTTTCAATGAGCGCTTCGATGGAATGATCAAGATCCCGATGCTCCTGTCGCAACTCAGCGAGCTCGGAACGCTTGCTATCCTGATCGAGAGTATCTTCCGTCATCGTTTTGTCCTCACATGACACATATCGGTCTGTGTGCAACGAGACCCATCAATGATCAAATCTGGTGGGGCGCGTTGTCGCAATTCACCGCTCGGCAACAGTATACCGAATGTGCAACGGTGATGAACAAGAGTCTCTTGATTTTTACAGGAAGTGTTGTCTCATGACGGATTTACGCAGCGTATATATAGGGTTGAATACTTAGTGAAGTTCTCTTTTGAGTGGAATATGAAACCCATTAAATTTACTGGGTCATTTATAAGTTCCCTAAGTTTTTCATGAATTAGCGATCTCGCGTTGTAGAGGCCCCAAAAAAACAGCTAATCATAGTTCGACAACTCAATAAAATGGTGCCATCATCCACCTGTAACAGAGACAATGTAGGAGGATCAAAACCTATGTCCATCCGTGAGCATTTGACTGAGCTGGAACGCCGCCATGCTACCATTGAGAGGGAGCTGGAAACAGCCAAGCACCATCCTTCGATGGATGAGATCGAACTAGGCAATCTAAAAAGGCAAAAGTTGAAGCTTAAGGATGAGATCTCGCGAATACGAGTGACAGGGTAGCTTCCTTTTTCTTAACCGAATAGAGAATGCGTCGCTTTTAGCGGCGCATTTTTTGCTTAGGGTCAGCCGATCTTTTTTGCTTCTTCGCGCAGTACGAACTTCTGGATCTTGCCTGTTGAGGTTTTCGGCAGGTCTGTGAAGACAACAGTTCTTGGTGATTTGAAGCTGGCCAGATGCTGTTTGCAGTAGGTTACGATATCGTCTTCCGTCACACTGCTGTTCTCTTTTAGCTCCACAAACGCACAGGGAGTTTCCCCCCATTTGTCATCGGGACGGGCAACCACTGCTGCTGCGGAGATTTCCGGGTGTTTGTAGAGGACTTCCTCGATCTCAATGGATGAGATGTTTTCACCTCCTGAGATGATGATGTCTTTGGAACGGTCTTTGAGCTGGACGTATCCGTCTTCATGCTGAACGCCCAAGTCACCTGAGTGAAACCAACCGCCGTTGAAGGCTTCCTGTGTTGCGGAGGGGTTCTTCAGATACCCTTTCATTACAACATTACCCTTGAACATGACCTCGCCAATGGTTTCTCCATCAGCAGGGACTGGTTTCATGGTTTCGGGGTCGAGAACAGCGAGATCCTGCAAAGCGACGTAATTAACGCCTTGCCTGGCTTTCAATGCAGCTTGTTCTGATGTTGGAAGTTCATTCCAATGGTCGTGCCATTCGTTGACGACGGCTGGGCCATAGACTTCTGTCAGCCCATAGAGATGGGTAACATTGAAGCTCTCCTCTGCCATCGCTGCAAGAACAGCTTCAGGTGGTGGTGCTGCAGCCGTGAAAAACTCGACATCATGGGTGAGTTTGCGCTTTTGGTCCTCGGGGGTGTTGAGCAGCGTGGACATCACGATTGGAGCACCGCAGAGGTGCGTAACTTTCTCATCTGCCAAGGCATTCCAGATAGGGGCTTGTCGTACTTGACGGAGGCAGACATGCGTTCCGGCAACGAGGGATAAGGCCCATGGGAAACACCAGCCATTGCAGTGGAACATTGGCAGTGTCCAGAGATAGACTGGTTTTTTGCCCATGGCTGCGGTGATGATGTTTGCTTGCGCAAGAAGGTAAGCACCACGATGATGATAAACGACGCCTTTCGGGTTTCCTGTTGTACCCGAAGTGTAGTTGAGCGTGATTGCATCCCATTCATCCGCGGGAAGTTGCCAGTCAAAATCAGCGGAACCGCTGGCGATCAGCTCCTCGTACTCCAACTCTCCAATTGCGGAGGCTGATTGAGGGAATTCTTTGTCGTCGTAAAGCACCACTTCCGGCTTCACCGCTGCCAGTTCCAATGCTTCGGTCATGACCTTCGAGAACTCACGATCAACGATTACGAGCTTGCTCTCTGCATGGTCTAGCTGGAATGCGATGATAGCGGCATCAAGGCGGGTGTTGAGTGCGTGGAGAACGGCTCCAGCCATTGGTACGCCGTAATGAGCTTCAAGCATGGGTGGTGTGTTGGGCAGCATGACAGACACGCAGTCATTCTTGCCGATACCACGCTTTTCCAGGGCGCTCGCGAGTTTAATAGAGCGCTCATAGAACTCCTTATAGGACCTACGAATCTTGCCGTGAATGATGGCTGTGTGGCTTGGAAAAACTTTTGCAGCTCTCTCCAAAAAACTGAGTGGGCTTAATGGCGTGTAATTTGCTTCAGTTTTTGGGAGGTCTTTGTCGAAATATGATGTGTTTGGACTATTGTTTTTCATGAAATTCCCCAGGCATTCAACTTCCGCTCAAGAGAACTGCGAAGATCCGTTGAACTGGCTATCAGCTTTCCCAAGATAGTTATTGGCTCCGATGAAGAGCTTGGAATTAAGAGTGTCGCATATTTTGATATATCTGAGTATAGGCGTAGGGGGTAGTTCAGATGACTTAGATGTTAGTCTGAGGATCTTCTTGTTATTAGACTTTCATCTATAAGTATTTTTGAGATGTTTTATGGATTGGTGTCGATATATTCGGCGAATTTAAATGCGGTGGTTGCAACTGGTGCCTTAACTTAACGGCAAAGGTGAAATCTTGTTGCGTTTTTGGGCAAGACAAACGCTCGCGACAATTTGCAACACCTCAGAAGTCTTCCCCGTTTGCCTTTCGATTTGTAATGTACACCTGTCTGATAAAAGAATAAATCGCGACCCGTTTGATACGGCGAGTGATGAACAAGCAGGGCTCGCATGACCGTAGTGACACCAAATCGACAGGGGAAAATCGCCTTATTCTTTGGCGTGGTTTTCTGCGCGATTACCGTGGCTCTGACGGGTTATATTTTCACCCTCGGACCACAGCGATCACAGGATGCGCAGTGGTTTGTTTTGTTGGTGGCGTTCCCTGTTCTGATCCAGCTGTATCTCAATCGTGCAGTCATTTTGAATCACTTCCGGGATCATTGGTATCTTTGGGCCATATCGACAGCTGTTTGTCTGGTTGTCGGGCTCCAACTCAACTTCGGTCAGCTCAATTCGACAGGCAGTATGGCAGATCAGCTGCGGACTTATTTCTTCTCGTGGGTCGAAGGGCAGCCGCCAAGCTCAGAATATGCAGGCAATCCATCAGATGCCTATAATGCAAAGCAAGTTCGGTATCGGATTGTTTCGCCCGCGCGTGGAGATCTGGATCTGACTGATCCCTCTGGTTTCTTTCATAACCGAGTGACCTGGAAGACAATGCCGGATGCTGCTTTTGAGGTCGACGGGCCAATCGACATGATCAAGAGTGTGCTTTACCACGGCTTGGGTGAGCGCGACTGATACTCACGTAGTTGATGGCTTATGCTACATCCTTTCTCTCCACCGTATAACACGCCTTAAAAGCCTGATGCGCCATCCCAAATCAGTTTGAGTGCGATAACAAACAGGGCTGCATACGTGATCTTGTAGAACAGCTCTTTGTTGATGTGTTTTACGATCTTGATTCCCGCCAGTGTCGCCAGAGGGGCGAGCGGTAGCAATACAAGAGATGTCGCGATGTTTTTGGCGTCAAACTGTCCAAGGGCGAAGTAAGGCAGCACTTTTGAGAAATTTACGACCGAAAAGAAGATGACTGCGGTACCTGCCATGACTGGTGGTGCCAGTCTGAGTGGCAAGACATACATTTGAAATGGGGCTCCGCCTGCATGGGCGATGAAACTGGTGACACCAGAAACTGTGCCCCAGAACCCTCCTAAAAGAACATTCTGCGGCTTTGGCGGTTTGTTGGCTTTATTGTTGAACCAATAATCGAGCACAAAGACCAAAGCGATTGCGCCAGTGACTAGTCTGATGTGGGTTTCAGAGATGTAGGCTGCAGCAAAATAGCCGATCAGAGTTCCTGTCAGGCCAGCTGGTATGAGAATGGCCAGTGTTTTCCTGCAAAAGATTGCCCGGTAAGAGAAAAGACCGACTGCGTCCATGACCAGCAGGATCGGGAGGAGTATTCCTGCTGCCTGCACAGGTGGAATTGCCAATGACATAAGCGGCACACCGACAAGGGCGAGGCCGCCTCCGAATCCTCCTTTGGCCATGCCAACGATGAAAACAGCAGGTATTGCACAGAGGTAGAAGAAGGGATCGGTAATTGGCAGCATGATTTGTTTCCCGCAAGGGTGCAGGCAAGTCCTTTCTATTTAAGAGGAAACTAAGAAATAGGCAGGTTGAAAACTATATGGTCATCTTTAGTTATAAGCCGATTTTCTAATATAGCAAAACTTGCCTTTAGGGCATTCAGGGCCCAGTCTTAGCCGAACCTGTGGACAGGTACTATGCAGGGGTGCATGGGAGGAGAGCAGCTATGACGAGCCGATACCACGACATCTACAATGGATGGAAAGAAAACAAAGAAGCCTTCTGGGATGAAGCTGCTAAGGGCATTGACTGGTTCTCGCCCTACACCAAGACAT
>NZ_LCWX01000086.1:89866-113916 GCF_001431305.1 Pseudovibrio sp. POLY-S9 | reverse complement strand
TCGATGCTTCGCAAGGCACATATGGACGATGGTTTGTCGGCGGTGAGTGCAACACCTGCTACAACTGTGTTGATCGCCACGTAGAGCATGGCCGCCCGGGACAGCCAGCGATCATCTACGACAGTGCTGTTACTGGTGAGAAGCGCACCTACACGTATCTTGATGTGCAAGAGCAAGTGGGAGCTATGGCAGCGCTGCTGCGTGAAAAGGGCGTTGAAAAAGGCTCTATGGTGCTGATCTATATGCCCATGATCCCTGAAGCGACGTTTGCAATGCTCGCCTGCGCACGGCTTGGTGCGATCCACTCTGTTGTATTTGGCGGTTTTGCGGCTCAAGAGCTTGCTGTTCGTATCGAGGATTGTAAGCCTCAGGCTATCATCAGCGCGTCCTGTGGCATCGAGCCGGGGCGTGTGGTTGAATATAAGCCGCTGCTGGACCGCGCCATTGAACTGTCCTCCCATAAACCTGATTTCTGCTTTATTCAGCAACGCGAGCAAAAGGTTGCTGGCCTCATTGAAGGCCGTGACTTTGATCTGGGCGCGCTGATGGAGACTGCGGTGGCCGAGAAGATGACCACTGAATGTGTTTCTGTTGCTGCGACTGATCCACTTTACGTGCTCTACACTTCTGGTACGACCGGACAGCCGAAAGGCGTGGTGCGTGACAATGGCGGGCATATGGTTGCGCTCAAGTGGTCCATGGAAAACCTCTACGGTATTGATCCGGGCGAAGTGTTCTGGGCTGCGTCTGATGTGGGCTGGGTGGTTGGTCACTCTTACATCGTTTATGCGCCGCTGCTTCATGGGGCCGCGACTATTCTTTATGAAGGTAAGCCGGTTGGAACACCCGATGCTGGTGCATTCTGGCGGGTGATCTCAGAGCATTCCGTGGTTTCGTTGTTTACCGCGCCGACGGCTTTCCGGGCGATCAAGAAAGAAGATCCGGAAGGTAAAGAGCTGGCGAAGTACAGCATTGCTGGCCTGCGGTCGCTATTCCTTGCAGGAGAGCGAGCTGATCCGGATACAATTTTATGGGCAGAAAACCTGCTCGGCGTACCTGTCATCGATCATTGGTGGCAGACAGAGACTGGCTGGTGCATCGCTGGTAACCCTCTTGGCCTGGGTAAGCTGCCTATCAAGTTGGGCAGTTCCACTGTCCCAATGCCGGGATATGATATGCGCGTGCTTGATGATGAGGGGAATGCGCTTGGAGCGGGTGAACTTGGCAACATTGTTGTGAAGCTACCGATGCCACCGGGATCGCTGCCAACGCTTTGGAATGCTGATGATCGGTTCAAGGAAGCGTATCTCACAGAGTTCCCCGGCTATTACAAGACGGCAGATGCTGGTCTTATGGATGATGACGGCTATCTCTTCATCATGGCTCGTACCGATGACATCATCAACGTGGCTGGGCACCGCTTGTCTACCGGTGGCATGGAGGAAGTTCTTTCTGAACACCCGGATGTGGCTGAGTGTGCCGTGATCGGGATTGCCGACAATCTCAAGGGCCAGTTGCCATGTGGTTTTGTCGTTTTGAAGAGTGGCGTTGAAAAACAAACTGCTGTGATTGAGAAAGAGCTGGTTGCTCTGGTGCGTGAAAAGGTTGGTCCTGTTGCTGCCTTTAAGCTGGCGATTACCGTTGAGCGCCTTCCCAAAACACGGTCTGGCAAGATCCTCCGAGCGACCATGCGGAAGATTGCAGATGGTGAAGAGTTCAAGATGCCAGCAACAATTGATGACCCTGCTATTCTCGAGGAAATTGCTGAAGCGATCTCTGTTCGTGGGGTGGCATCTGTTAGCTAAATTCAGAGGAACTAAGCAGTTTTACTGGAGAAGTGCATCGACATGTTTAGGCTTTGAGATTATGGTCGGCGAAATTTCGGCATTGCCAGAGGTATCTTCAAAGTGAAACTAGAGAAGAAAGTTGCGATTGTAACCGGTGGCGCTCAAGGCATCGGTTACGCTATTGCGCAGCGTTTTTTGCAAGATGGCGCCAAAGTCATGATCTCCGACTCCGATGAGCGGGCCGGTGAAGCGGCTCAGGAAGCTCTTTCCGAGTTTGGGCATGTGGCGTTTTGCCATTGCGACGTCAGCGTTCGCCTTGATGTGCGCAATATGGTTGCAAACACTCTGGATGAGTTTGGCGACATTGATGTGCTGGTTAATAACGCTGGCATTACAGCAGCTGGTGATTTTCTGCAGCTTTCTGAAGACGATTTTGACCGGGTTCTACGTGTCAACTTGAAGGGTGCATTCCTGTGCTCTCAAGCTGTTGCACGGCATATGGTCGAGAAAGTTGAAGAGGGCGGTTCTGCTGGCTCAATCATCAATATCAGCTCCGTAAACAGTGTTTTGGCGATCCCTGATCAGGTTCCTTATACGATCTCCAAGGGTGGCTTGAACCAGCTGACGCATGTTTCGGCTGTGGCGTTGGCAAAGCACGGCATTCGTGTCAACGGTATTGGGCCTGGTTCCATTGAGACACAGATGCTCAAGAGCGTTGTGCAGGATGCGAGCAAGATGGAAACGGTTCTTTCCCGGACGCCGCTTGGTCGTTTGGGACAACCTGCTGAAGTGGCCAGCATTGCTGCGTTCCTCGCTTCAGAAGATGCAAGCTATGTTTCCGGGCAGACCATTTTTGCTGATGGTGCGCGCATGCCGCTGAACTATACAGTGGATGTGAGTGAGCCTGAGTAAGCTTCTCAGATAGAATTGAAAAAGCCGCGCTTGATGAAAGCGCGGCTTTTTTTATGAGTGTTTTGTCTGAAAGCCAGATACGCTTTTCTGGAGTGCGTGCTAGCTTGCTTTTTCCTGAGAGTTGAGCGCTTCTGCTCCAATCTCAAACTGCATTCTGGCGAGTTTTGCATAAAGGCCGTTCTGAGCGACCAGTGTGTCGTGGGTGCCTTCTTCCACGATCTTCCCACCGTCCATCACAACGATACGATCTGCTTTGAGGACCGTTGCCAGACGGTGTGCGATAATCAGTGTGGTCCGGCCTTCCATAAGCTTATCGAGGGCTTTTTGGACAATGGTCTCGCTTTCGGCATCCAGTGCGCTGGTGGCTTCGTCCAGCAGCAAAACAGGGGCGTCTTTCAGAATGGCACGAGCGATCGCGATGCGCTGTCGTTGGCCTCCTGAGAGAGTTACCCCACGCTCGCCAATGAGTGTGTCATAGCCGTTTTTCATGTTGTTGATGAAGTCATCAGCCAACGCGAACTTCGCAGCTTCAACAATTTGCTCTCTGGACGCGACCTCTTTGCCAAATGCGATGTTTTCTGCAATTGAGCTGCCGAAAATAGCGGTGTCCTGAGGGACCAGAGCGATGTGCTCGCGTAAATCTCGTGGATCAGCAGAGTTCAGTTCGATGCCGTCGAGTGTGATTTTACCTGCAACTGGATCGTAATATCGCATCAAGAGCTGGAACAGTGTGGACTTGCCTGCGCCACTTGGGCCGACAATAGCAACTGTTTCGCCCTTCTTGACGGAGAGGTTCAAGCCCTCCAGAACGCCAGCTTCTTTTGCTGTTGGGTAATGGAAGTCGACATCATCAAACTCGAGCTCGCCAATGGCAGGAGAGGGGAGAGTGACTGGATTGGCAGGTGCATTGATTTCGGATGGAACATGCAGCAGACCTGTAATGCGGTCTGCTGCGCCAGCGGCTTTTGCCAGTTCGCCCCATACCTGGGAGAGTTCGCTCATAGCCCCGGCAGCAATGATGGAATAGATGAGGAACTGTGTGAGCTGACCGCCACTCATACGGCCATCAATCACGTCCAGTGCGCCGACCCAGAGTACTGCCACAATGCTTGAGGCGATGATCAGGATGATTGTAGCAATCAGGAATGCGCGAGCGCGGGTGGCAATGAGAGCAACTTCATAGGTTGTCTCGATATCTCCTGCAAAGCGATCTGAAACGCTCTTTTCATTGGTGAAAGCCTGCAGTGTGCGAATGGAACCAAGTGCTTCTGTTGCATAAGCAATTGCGTTTGCCAGAGTGGATTGCGCATGGCTGGTTCTGTTGCGAACCGCACGGCCAAAGCCAAGCAGAGGCAAGACAATGAGTGGGATCGCAAGCAGCACAAACAAGGAGAGGCGCGGGCTGGTGATGACCATCAGGGTCGTCGAACCAGCGAACATCAGCAAGTGTCGAAGAGCAATAGATGCGCTGGCTCCGAATGCTGACTGAATGAGGGTTGTATCGGCTGTCAGGCGCGAAATGATCTCACCGGATTTTGTTTTGTCGTAGAATGAGGGGGATAAATAAGTGAGGTGACGGAACACGTCAGAGCGTAAGTCCGCTACGACTCGCTCACCAATCATCATGACCATGTAGTAACGAAGAGAGCTGGTGAGGGCGAGTAGCGCGATTACAAAAATAATGACAATGAAATAATCGTCAATCAAGTTGGGGTTGTCGCCGGTAAAACCGTAGTCAACCATGTAGCGGACGGCAATTGGCAGTACCAAAGTGAGGCCAGATGCCGCCAGCAGAGCAAAGGTTGCCAGAACCAGACGGGCTTTGTGCCTTAAAAGATAAGGGAAAAGTGTTGCGAGTGGACGCAAGGTCTTTTCCCGATTGTTTGAGTCCCGCTGGCTCATGCCACCCCCGGATATCTGCGAAATCATTTAAGTTTATCGTATGATGCAGTAGATGTGTCCCGATAGTTTTAATTGCAAGCGCTTTCTCTGGTTTTCTGCGGGCTGTACCCTCTTGTTTCCTCGGTTTGGATGGGGTATAGACCCCTTCACAATTGTGCCGTTCTTGGAAAAGTGCGGCTTCTTTCTACCGATGCTTCAGGCCAGCCCTAAGCCCATCTTTTGATTGAGGCGGCTCAGCCGTTGCTGACAGGACAGTTTAGTCATGAAACAGGACATTCATCCAGATTACCACACCATCACTGTAAAGCTCGTTGATGGTTCCGAATTCACCACCCGTTCTACTTACGGTAAAGAAGGTGACACCCTGCAGCTCGACATCGATCCGAGCTCCCACCCAGCATGGACTGGTGGTGACCGTCAGCTCATGGACCGTGGCGGTCGCGTGTCCCGCTTCACCAACAAGTTTGGTGGCTTCCTGGGCAAATAATTGCTCTGAAGTTTGCGAAATTAAAAAACCCGAAGCGTTTGCTTCGGGTTTTTTTGTGCGCGTTTGAGGAGTGCGCAGGGTTGCTAGCGGAGTTTGACGCTAGCGAAACTTATCAGGCTATTTAAACGCTGCTGTGATTTGAGAGAGCTGATCACCCACTGGATTGGAGGTGTTTGCCGCTTGCTCGCGCAGGAGCTCCTCCTTGAGCATGCTATCGACGTGCTTGATGCGTCTTTGCAGGTGGAATGAGGTCTCGATCAGGGTGCGAAGTGTTTCAGGCAGGTCTGGCCAGGCCGGGTTCTGCATTTCCTTGGTTGCATTATCGACGCGGATCTTGTTTTTCTCATTCTGAGCTTCTGCTTGTACAATCTCACCGTCATTTACTGCCCGTTGCAGCAGAAGCCAGGAGGCCATCTGCATGAGGCGGGTGGTGAGGCGCATGGACTCGGTTGCGTAGGCGAGAGACGCGGCGGAGCCAAGAGCTTTGCTCTGTTTCCTGCCCGGACCATCAAGATAGGATGCAGTGTCTTCAATAAGGCCCATCCCTTCGCGGAAAAGCTCCGTGAAGTTTTGGGAGGACATGAGCCGTTGCGCAAAGTTGAAGGTGTTCTCTGGCCCTGTTTCAGTTTTGAATTCACCCATCTTAAAAATCCCTTCAATAACTGCGTTAGGTTTCTCTCACTCGCGTCCTTTAAAATCCCAGTCTGAAACAATTACGGCTCGAAAATTGAAGTGAGCCTTTTGGAAAGAATAAAACTGTCTCGAAATGGAGCAAGAGATCTTACTTCAATCTGAGCGGAGCAAAGCCCGTGCCAACTCATGGTTGTGAATAGAGTGATTAAACCGGGGCAGGGTGTTGCCTGAGCAGAAAAAAAGAGCCGCATCGGTGCGGCTCTGAGGTGTTTTAACAGGGAGGCGTCAAGCAGAGTGAATGTTCACTCTGGTTCCAGATCAACTGGAATAACTAAGTTCTAATTTAAAATGGTTAACGATACGTAAACTATAAGTATCCAATTCATTTATTTGCAATTTGTAGCTTGCATTTATATGAATTTGAATAAGTTTTTGTTTTAAGCTTTGTTTGATTACTTAAAAAAGCTTTCGGCTGATGAGTTGGCGCTTGATTTTGTTTCGATCTCATTCTCAACGCGCACGATCTCTGCCTTAAGCTGCTCAAGACGCTCATTTAATTCGTGGATTGAGAGGTTCGTGAGGGGCTCTCCCACCATTACCCCGGAGGTTGCTGGGCGAGGTGTGTCATCATCATCGAATAAACCCATAGCGTTATGTACTCCTTGTGTTTGCCTTGGTGTATTCTCGGTATCAAAAAAGCGAGAATTCACCTTTGGTGGGGTAGACGGGCACTTGTTGGCTACTATTCTTTACCTAATTGAGAAGGTGAGCAAGCAGCAGTTTCGCTATTTGCAAAAATCGAGGCAGCTTATGACAGTAGATGATCGTTCAGCACAAATGAAAGCCGTTGTTATGAATGGCGTCGGGGGTTCGGAAGTTCTTGAAATTGCAGAGGTTGATGTACCCAGGCCTGGTGTGGGTGAGGTTCTGATCAAGGTTCATGCTGCGGGCGTCAATCGTCCGGATGTCATTCAGCGGACGGGAGCATATCCGCCACCTCCCGGGGCTTCTCCTTTGCTGGGATTGGAAGTCTCTGGTGAAATTGTGGAGTTGGGAGAAGGTGTTGCTTCTCACAGCTTAGGGGAGCGGGTTTGTGCGCTGACACCGGGTGGTGGGTATGCGCAGTATTGTGTTGCGCCTGCTGCTCATGTTCTGCACGTGCCGGCGGGGATATCTATGGAGGAAGCTGCCGGCGTTCCGGAGACTTTCTTTACGGTGTGGTCCAATGTGTTTGACCGTTTGGGGCTTCAGTCTGGTGAGAAGTTCCTTGTTCATGGCGGGTCTTCCGGGATTGGGACAACAGCCATTCAATTGGCAAAGGCCTTCGGCGCTGAGGTGTTTACAACGGTCGGGTCTGATGAAAAAGCTCAGGCGGTTCGCGAGCTTGGAGCGGACTATGTGATCAACTATCGGACGACCGATTTTGTGAAAGAGATTGGTAACATCACAGCTAAGCAGGGGGTTGAAGTGATCCTTGATATGGTTGGCGGTGATTACGTTGAGAAGAACTGGATTGTTGCAGCAGTTGACGGGCGCATCTGCCAGATTGCGACGCTTCATGGGCCTTCGGAAAATGTCAACTTTAGCCGATTAATGATGAAGCGGCTGACGCACACCGGTTCAACACTGCGGCCACGGACCAACGCATATAAAGGTCAGATCGCTGATGCTCTTCGTGAGAAGGTCTGGCCATTGCTGGAAACCAGCCGGGTCAAGGTGGTTTTGGATAAGGTCTTTGATATCAGCGATGTAAAGGCCGCGCATGACAGGATGGAAGGTTCCGGCCATATCGGAAAGATCATCCTCAAGGTTGCCTAGGGAAAGTGCATAGGCCGGTTTTGAATTCTCACAGGTTTCCTAAAGATGGTGGAGGCCCGTGTTGATCTGGTTTGCTTTTGGGAAAATGTGAGCGTATAGTGCGCTCAAGTTTCCCAAAAACTCTTATGGAATTCGGCTTCGCCACCTTTGATTAGGCTGTGGAGCACTCAGGAGGGATTTATACAATGTCCAACGCGCCGCTTATGCCAAAGGCAACAGCCGTATGGTTGGTAGATAACACCGCTCTTGGCTTTGATCAGATTGCTGCGTTTTGTAAGCTGCATCCGCTTGAAGTGAAAGCGATCGCTGATGGTGAAGCTGCTCAGGGCATCAAGGGTATGGACCCTGTTCTGGCAGGCCAGCTGACCCGTGACGAAATTGAAAAAGCGTCGAACGATCCGCGCTACCGTATGCAGATTTTCGAGTCCAAAGTGCGTGTTCCTGAGAACAAGCGCAAAGGGCCTCGTTACACCCCTGTTTCGCGTCGTCAGGATCGCCCGAACGCAATTTTGTGGCTTGTACGTTACCATCCTGAGCTGCTTGATGCTCAGATCATGCGTCTTGTTGGCACAACCAAGCCGACGATTGAAGCAATTCGTACGAGAACGCATTGGAACTCTGCGCATCTTGATCCGATGGATCCGGTCACTCTGGGTTTGAGTTCTCAGATTGAGCTGGACATCGAAGTTGAGAAAGCTGCGAAGAACGCTCCGAAACCGATTGAAGGTGAAGAGCCGCAATCCCTTCTGCCTGTTGATGAAACAACAAGCGAAGAAGCAATGGCTGCTGCGTTTGCGACACCTGCGCCGAAGACCCGTGAAGTTGAAGAAGCCGTGGATGCAGATGCTGTGTTCGCGAACTTCAAATCCACTGGTGACAGTGATGAGGACGAAGACGAGCGCTAAGAGCGTCTTTAGCGCGAATTCTTATCATTTGATTGGACTCAATCAAATGGAACGCGCTTGGAAGGGGCATAACTCTAAAAGAGCTTGCCCTGCCTTTGTTGGATAACATGAAAAGCCGCTGCCTGCTGGGGAGCGGCTTTTTTCGTGTTTGCGTTGCTATGTGAACCTTTGCGTTATTCTGCGTTTTTAACGTTCTGACTGCGTTGCTGTGTTGATTGCGCTATACAGGTCGGGATGGCGTACATTCGTTGGCTGAACGCTGGCCTCCTCCATCAGGGAAGTTACTCCCCTTGTTGAGGTTTGAGGCTATGATGTAGCATCACTTCATTTCCTGATTGATTGGATAGTTGCTGTTATGCGTAGATTGCTTGGTGCTGTATTTGCATTGCTTATTGCGAGCGGTTTGTCGTTTGCCTCTGACCTGAAGAACGAAAACCTTCTGGTGGGGATGCCTGAGGGCTACAAGGTCGCCTTTTCACAAAACAAGAATGGTCTGCTGGTTTCTGAGATGATCCCTCGCGGACAATCTCTGAAGAACTGGAAGGATATGGTGACCGTTCAGATTCACTTTTCCCGGCGAGTACCGATGAAGGTACTGGAGAAGCAATATACGCAGGTGAAGAGTCCTATCTGCAAGCAGCAAGATGGGCGCCTCGTGAGAAAGGGGCGTGAGAATGGCTACGAGTTTGGCCTCTTCCATACCAGCTGCACCACCACACCGGCTTCTAAAAGTGAGACAGTGTTGACCAAGGTTATTCTGGGTAATGACAGTACCTACTTCACCATCAAGTCCTGGCGCTCAAAGGTGGGTAAGGCGGAGATTGTGAAGTGGTCGCGTTATCTGTCCGGTGTGAAGGTGTGTGATAGCCGGATTGAGGGTAGAAAGTGTCCGTGAGTGCGGTGAGGTGGGCTTTGAGTATCAATTAGGCGGAGGCTGGCAAGAAAGTATCTTTTGTGAAAGCCTGAGCGTAAGAAATCAGCGGGCTTTTGAGATCTTCAGTTTTTCTTGCTTCGCTCGATTCTTGGTGGATTCTTCAGAACGCGTGAGAGCTTTGGCTATGGCCTTTAAACTCATCCCCTTTGTCGCCAGCAAATGCAGCTTCCGAATTTCCTCGGGGGTCCATGCTTGGCGGTGGCGTTCAAAACGATCTGCCATTGATTTAGTCTACCTTATCATTGTGTTGAAGCTAACATAAAGCATTGTCGTGCTTATGGTGCTAGTACAAAAACGATCAATGAGTGTGTGACGTCAGTACTTAAGGGATAAACAAGTCAATTTGACCTGAGAGTGTTGTAGGTGAGGCAGCCATTCCATTCCATTACAACTGCTGCGCTACACCCATTATGTTTTGTCTTTGCAAGCTTGGGCAAAAAAGCGCCATGCAATTTGAACACGCTTGGGAAGATGTTTTCTGGGCGCGCGCAGTAAGAACAATTTAAAGGGGTCAGCATCTTCTATTTGGTCTAAATGGATCAGCTGACCAGTTCTTAGTTCACTTTCTACAATCACTTTAGGCAGAAAAGCGATACCCGCGCCGCTGATCGCTGCTCGTTTTAAAACAAAACTATTATTGGCACGCAGCACGACGTTTGGCGCAATCCACTCCTGCCCCTCGCGACAGCGCAAAAACCACTCAGAAGAACTCTGAGGGCTATCGAACACAAGAGCTTTATGGCCTTTCACGTCATGGCTTGTTTCAATTTTTGGAGTACGGGAAAGGTAGTCTTTTGAGGCGCAAAGTACTCGTGGCACAAACGAAACTTGCTGTGTAACAGCTGTGCTGTCTTCAAGGGCTCTGGAGACCCTAAAAATGATATCTACATCCTCATTCAAGACATCAGAAAAGCTATCAGATACAACTATGTCCAGTTTTATGCTCGGATATTTCATCTGAAACTCAGAAATGTGCTCAGCTATAACATCTTGAGCAATTATTGAGGGCACATTGAGCCGTACAACGCCCGTAATGGCCTTCGAGTCTGCACAAAGCTTGTCCTTCAACCATGTCAGCTCATCAGCAACAATACTTGCGGTTCGGTAGCATTCCTGCCCGGCGTCTGTAAGACGCAAAGCACGGGTTGATCGGATCAATAAGCTAGCGCCTAAAACAGCCTCTAACCGGGTAACCTGCTTGGCAACCCAGGCAGGTGAGATATTGAGAATGCGTCCGGCAGCTGAAAAGCTTCCAGAGTCAACAACAACCCGAAAAATACCGAGTAGATCTGATAGGTTCTCGCTTGTCATTATATAACGAATTGGAAAAGGTGATTAGTCATTGCATCCAATTAACATACTAGCAGGAAGAGGTATACCCGATTGACTACCAGCAAACGGAGATACCATGACCTACTCTCAGTTATTCGAAAGCGCAAAACTTGGGAAGCTAGAGCTACGCAACCGAACTCTTGTCGCTCCAATGACGCGCGTCAGTGCAAGTGCTTCAGGCTGCGTTGGCCCTCTTATGCAGCCGTATTATGAGAGATTTGGCATGGGGGGCTTTGGAGCAATCATTACCGAGGGTGTCTACACTGACCAACACTTTAGTCAGGGATACGAGTTCCAGCCGGGGATCACTGATAAAACGCAAGCTGCAAGATGGGCTGAGTTAATCAAAGGCGTGAAGGCAACAGGCGCAAAAATAGTTATGCAATTAATGCATGCTGGTGCCCTGTCTCAATTTAATCGTTTCTCTAATGAGACACGTGGCCCTTCCCCCGTACAGCCTAAAGGTCATCAAATGGAGTTTTATCGGGGTTCTGGTATGTATCCTACCCCTTCCGAAATGACGGTTTCTGAGATTAAGACTGCAATTTGCGGTTTTGCAGACTCGGCTAAACGTGCTCAGGAAGCTGGTGCAGATGGGGTCGAGATTCACAGTGCCAACGGCTATCTTTTGGATCAGTTCCTAACCGATTACGCAAACCAGCGTGGTGACCAATACGGCCAAGGCATGTTTGAACGCGCACGACTGACATGCGAGGTTCTAGAAGCTGTTCGTGATGCTGTCGGGGGCGACTTTACGGTTGGCGTACGTCTATCACAGAGCAAGGTCAACGACTTCGAGCACAAATGGGCAGGACAAGAAGACGACGCTAAGGTTATCTTCGAGGCGGTGGAAGCGAGTGGTGCTGATTTCGTGCACACTACAGAATTTGCTGCTCAGGCCTCGGCATTTCAACATGGAGCGTCTTTAGCTGCACATGCAAAAAATCTTACCGGTTTACCTGTCATAGCGAATGGCGGCCTGGGTGATCCTGCAATCGCACAAAAAATGATCCTGCAAGATGAGTGTGATTTTGTGGCGATTGGTAAAGACGCGCTTGTTACGCAGAATTGGCCTGTGAAAGTGCAAAAGAACGAAGCACGGCGTCCGTTTGATTTTGAAATGTTCACGCCTCTGGCTGATCTAGAGACAGCGAATGCTTACTTTTCTGCCTGTGCCGAAATCTAGTTTAGAACATTCTCTTTACGGTATCTCTCCACAAGAGGGGTGCCGTCAGTTCCTTGTGGTCAGTTGGGTAATTCCAGATCTCTCATAAGGGTGACTGTAAAAGCCTTTGGGTGTGCCTGTTTCAACCTCAGTGAGAAGTACTTGGATGACCGCTTAGGCCTTCTACGTTACAGTTTCATCTTGCGTAGCAGAACTATTAGGATGCAGCGAATGTCGGCGTTATTCGCACATCAGTTGTTCAGTGGCCCTGAGGGGCAGCAGTTTTGCTCAATATAACCTATTTCCACGAGCACAAAAAAACAGGCGCTTGAGGGATGCTCAAACGCCTGCTTCATTATCAAGTTTTATCGCCCTCTACCGCTGTGTGAGTTTTAGCTCGATGCGGCGGTTTTTGGCGTTGGCCTCATTGGTGGTGCCTTCTTCGAGGGGCTGGAACTCGCCGAAGCCGGCGGCGACCAGGCGGTCTGGTTCCACGCCTCTGGCGATGAGGTATTTGACCACCGAGATTGCGCGGGCGGCTGAGAGTTCCCAGTTGTCGCGCAGGCGGCCTGTGCCGGAGAGGGGGCGGGCATCTGTGTGGCCATCCACGCGCAGGACCCAGTTGATCTCTGATGGGATTTGTCCCTCAAGTTCCAAAATGGCGCTTGCGAGGATATCCAGCTGGTTTTTGCCTTGCGGGTTGACCTCGTCATCACCGGAGGAGAACAGCACCTCGGACTGGAACACAAAGCGGTCGCCAACAACTTCAATATCAGAACGCTGGGCGAGGATTTCGCGCAGGCGGCCAAAGAAGTCTGAGCGGTAGCGTGAGAGTTCCTGCACCCGCTGGGCGAGGGCGACGTTGAGCCGCTTGCCAAGGTCCGCAATGCGGGTCTGGCTTTCTCTGTCGCGTGTTTCTGAGGCGTCCAGTGCGTCTTCCAGTACGGCGATCTGGCGGCGCAGGGCGCTGATCTGCTGGTTGAGCAGTTCTACCTGTGCCAGAGCCTTGTCGCTGATCTGCTGTTCGCCTTCCAGCTTTGCGCGCAAGGATGCCAGTGCGCCACCTGCCTCGTCAATCTGGCCGGAGCGCTCGTTGAGCAGGCCCTGAAGACGATCCCGTTCTTCAGCAGTCTGATCCAGACCCAGTTGCAGGGAGGAAATGGTGGATTCCAGATCTCCAACACTCGCCTTTTCCAGCGCCAGCAGCTCTGTGAGCTCTGCGATTTGCTGGTTGAGGCGGTTGAGCACCTTATCCCGGCCAGACAGCTGCTGGCTGAGGAAGAACTGCGCAATCATGAAGATGGAGAGCAGGAAGATGAACACCAGCAGGAGTGCGGACATGGCGTCCACGAAACCCGGCCAGTAATCCTCTGAGTTGTTTTGAGACCTGCGTGTGCGTACACCAGCCATGCTTTATTCCTTCTCCCGCTCTACCTCTGCGGTGAGCGTTTTCAGGAAGCGTTCAATCCGGCGCTGTTGCATGGACTGGGCCTCGGCCCATTCGCGCATCATCTTCTGCTCGGAGCGCACATGCTGGACGAGGCCCTGAATGCCTTCTGCCAGTTTGCTCATGGCGGCGTTGGAATTTTCATCCGGCTCAGCGCCTTTTGTTTCCATGGATTTGCGCAGCTTGTCGAGCGTGATGCGCAGGTCCGCAGCCATATCGGCAGATGTGCCGTTGCCCAGTTCGTCCGGATCGATATCCGTCAGGGTGGAGAGCCAGTCTTCCAGCTCCTGATAGAAGCGGTTTTGGGCCTGTCCTGCCTGCAAGTCGAGGAAGCCCAGAACGAGGGAACCGGTCAGACCAAGCAAGGAGGAGGAGAACGCGATGCCGAGGCCGGTCATCTGTGCGGTGATGCCGGAGACCAGATCTTCAAACAGCACGTTGGCATCGCCGCCTGCTGCATTCAGCGTGCTGACGGTGGTTGCCACGGCGCTCACGGTTTGCATCAGCCCCCAGAAGGTACCGACCAGACCGAGGAAAATGAGCAAGCGGGTGAGGTAACGTGAGATCTCGCGGGATTCATCCAAGCGCATGCCGATGGAATCGAGCATAGAGCGCATGGTGGTTGGCGAGATGGTCATGTCGCCTGCTTTGTTGCCAAGCAGAGTTGCCATTGGCGCCAGAAGGATAGGCGGACGGCGTACCTCAAGGCGTGGATCGCCGAGGCGGAAGCCGTTAACCCATGATACTTCCGGGAAAATTCGCAGGACCTGCCTGAAAGACAGAAGTATACCCAGTGCTGCGACGCCTACGATCAGGCCGTTCAATGCGGGGTTTGCCATGAAGGCTGCGGTGATTTGCCCGATCAGGACAAAGGCGATGAAGCCTGCCAGAACCAGAAAAATAATCATGCGCCACAGGTAAACCTGTGGGCTCGACAGACTGTAGGGATCGTAGTCGCGTGCCATTATCCTGCGTACATCTAAAGCAAAGCGGCTTCTCTTTGTCTGGTCAGACCAATCAAGCAGAACCCGCTTTAAAGTTAATGATGTCTTTAGATAACGCGATTTCCGGTTAATAGGAAACCGCAAATCGCTGGGATTGGGCAAGAAAAGCGTAAGTTTTTAAATAAGTCGCATTTTTGTGCGCGTGCTGCCGTGTTTTGGGCGGGATGTGGTCATGGTGGGGTGGGCAGAGAGGTGTTATTGAGATCTACTCCTATCGTATGTACTATTCTGAGCTGAAGATAATAGAGACAGATCTTTTCGAGCTGGTAAAAAGGTTACTGTGTATGGAGTACTTATCCGTATGGAATTGGTTTAGTATTGTCGCTGCTATTTTGCTTGCGGTTGCAACTGCAGGGTCGATAATTGAGACTGCAAGATACAATCAGAAAGCAGAACAAACCTCTCAAAAAAATATAGAATTGACAGCTGACACCAAAAAACTGGGACAGAGAAATCTTGAGCTCACAAGAGAAAATACTGATTTGAGTAAGAAAACGAATGATCTTGTTCGGAAAACCGCTGAGCTCGCAGCAAATCCAGACCAGCTCATTCAGTATTTAAGTGATGTGCGAAAAGAGGGCCTTGATAGAATATTGTCTACACGATTCACCGGAACAGATGTTGATAGCCTGCTTAAGAAAGCAGAGAAGTATCGATTAGATAGAAGTGAGTATGAGGCAGAGCAAAGTTCGCGCTTAGAACAAGCGAGAAGGGAATACTCTCTGTTCTTGTATCAAGTTTTAGATCTTATGATTTATCAATTTACAAAGAAATTGAAAGTACTTGAGAGTGCTGATGTAGTAAGAGAAATAAAAAATATATATGAAGAAGACAGAAACCGGTTTTTTGGAAAGAAGGGAGTTCTTGTTTCTAGTTTTCTTGGAGATACACAGAAAAGAATCTCATTGGCAATTTACTCACCATATAAAGAAAGTTGGGGCAATATAGTAGAGCCAACTTACTTGCAACTTGCTCCAACTGCCAACTTGGAAATTCATATAGACCGTATTGAGATTTACAAAATTGAAGAAACAAAAATCTTCACCAAGGAGGAACTCTCAACTGAAAAAGGAGCAGAGGCTTTGGTCCGTGAGCTTGATCCCATTTTTGATGAGATGTTGGCTTTACAAATGTCACATTAAAAGGCGTTTGTAGATTTTTAGCCGCAGTTTATCACCATGGGCCCCGGGTCTTCGCTGTGCTTCGCCCAGGATGACACCTGTGGGGTGGCGCTGTTGGTGGGCATGAGGCAGATTGGTCATGTTGGCGGTAGTGGCGAACACCAGTGTCTTCCCGGCCATTGAGTCGGGATCTATGAGGTGGTCACTCAAATGGTGATGGTGTGTTTGGGTGATTGTGGGGACGTGTTGTGATGGTCAAACTGCTTCCATGTCTTACTTCATGTACATATTGGCGAGTAAGCCGCGTGGAGTGCTTTATACTGGTGTGACGAATGATCTTGTGCGTCGGGTTTACGAGCATAAGAGCAAGGTTAGGTGTCGCTTTACCGCGAAATATGATGTTTCGAAGCTGGTTTATTTTGAGCAGTTCAGGGATGTGAATGACGCGATACGCCGGGAGAAGCAAGTGAAGCGGTGGCGCCGGATTTGGAAAATTGATGCGATTGAGGGTCTGAACCCGAAGTGGGATGATTTGTACTTGCGGTTCAATCACTAAGCGAAGGCTTGGGGATATGGGTCCCGAGTCTTCGCCTAGGATGATAGCGTGGGGAGCTGCCAATGGCTTATCTGCGCAGCTCCAAGTCGCTTACGTCTTTTGATCGAAGAACTGGAACGTCATGCACCGGCCTGTATAGAACGTGTTGCCGGTTTCTGCATCGAATGTTGGTCTGTAAGGTCGCCCATGCGGGTAGGTTTGGATCTTGCTATCTGCTGCATGGATTACGCCAGTCGTATATCCTTTGTCCTTACAAGCTTTGTCGATTGCAAACCTGGCGGCCTTCTCAAGCGTTCCAGCATTGTCTGGACCGCCTTTTATTGCCAACCCAATTTTTTCGTCTTTGATTGATGTGTAGCGCACGCGCAAACCATTGTGCTTCACTGAATGGCGCAGTTTGTGCTGCTTTACACCCTCAATTGGATCATACAATTGTGAAATGGGTATTCCCGGTTGTGGTCCCAAAATTGCGTCTCTGAATGAAGATTTAACATTTTGCTTGGCAGTCTCACTGCATCCAACCAAGAGAAGGCTGCATGTAACTAATGCGGTAATTTTTTGCATATTTCTGTTGCTTTCACGATTGTCTCAAAGAGCAATGTAGAGACAGCTTCGTGTGTAAAAATGGATTGTGTGATTGGATCAAAACACAAGTAACTTGGCTCGTGTGGGTATAGGTCCCGGCTCGAGGGCCGGGATGACACCGTGAGGCGCAGTTGAAGGTTTAACCGTACCGCTCTGGTTCCAGCGTCGCACTGCGTTTGCGTGAGATGGCAGCGTGCCCTAAAGCAGTTCGCATTTAAGTTGAAATACCTAAACTGCTTTAGTCTTTGTTTTTGCGTATCTTTGCCTGAAAACCGGATGTCACTTTTCGGCGATATGCATATACACCCTTGCTCAGCCCTCAATGGGTGTCCTGCTGGTCTGCGGAGCTGTCATCCTTCCGCAGGCCAGTGCTTTGTTATGGGGGGCTACTTGTGGGTGGGGATGAAGTCGAATAGGTCCCAGCCGTCGGTGGTGGCGGTGATGAACTTCATGTCCGTGCCTTCCAGCACCGCGCAGGTGAGGCGGCCTGAGGCGTAGGCTTCGGTGTCTACGTCGAGCCGGTTGGAGCGGCGGTCGATGTGTTCGACCGGGGTGTGGCCGTGGACGACGAAGACGCCGAAGTCCTCTTGAAAGTCGAGGAAAGGGCCGCGGATCCACATGAGTTCCTCAGCGCGTTGGTCTTCCAGCGGTACGTCTGGGCGGATGCCTGCGTGGACGAACAAGTAGTCTCCGCACTGGTAGTGGAGGGGCAGGGACTCAAAGAACGTTTCGTGTAGCTTGGAGAGGTTTTCCTTAAAGATGGTCTGCACGCTTTCCGCACCTGCCGAGCCCATGAGATCGTGAATGGAAAGGCCGTAGGAGAGCAGGGTTTCTGTGCCGCCCAGATCCTCCCAATGGTAAAGCGTGCCTGCATCTTGCAGAAACTCCAGAAGCGAGGCTTCGTGATTGCCTTTCAGACAGACCTGGCGCGGGGTGCGGTGGTGGTGATCGACAAGGAAATCGATGACGCCCTGACTGTCCGGGCCGCGATCGATGTAATCACCAAGGAAGATGGAGACTGGGTCCGTGATCGGGCGGTTTTTCAGGTCGCTCTCAATGGCTTTGCCCATGACTTCCAGTAGGTCGAGCCTGCCGTGAATGTCTCCCGTCGCATAAACGCGTGTCCCTTCCGGAAGAGTTGGATGGGTGTTTTGCATGGTCGTCCCGTTCCAAATGCTTGTCTGTGTCGCGGTCACTGGTGGTCCAATCTACTTTAAGAAAACGAATGAGGAGCAAACCCACAGCCTCAATTTGTTGGCTTTGGGGCTGTGGGAAGTGGGCAAGTTGATGGGTGTTGAAAATTGGTTCAATGAGAATAGTTCGATATCGCACTTGTTTTGTGTGTGGTGTTATGTTTATAGTTCGATATCGCACTAAATGGATTTGAACGATGAACCTTTCCAGACGCAAGATGATTGGCCTTATGGGTGGTGGTGTGGTTGTGGCAGCGACTGCCTCGGCTGGTGCATTTCTGGCGACCCGTCGTCCAACGCGGGCGCTGGCTCCCTGGGAGACTGCGGGCGCTTACACTGAGCCGCGGATGAAGGCGCTGTCCTACGCTTTGCTTGCGCCCAACCCTCATAACCGTCAGCCGTGGGTGGCTGAGCTGCGCGGAAGTAACATGCTGGCCATTTACCGTGACAAGAGGTTGAACCTGCCAGAGACTGATCCGCTTGACCGCCAGTTGACCGTTGGCATGGGGTGTTTTCTGGAACTGTTGCGCATGGCTGCGGCGGAAGATGGGTACGATTTGCAGATGGAGCTGTTTCCACTGGGAGAAGATGGGCCCGTTGCAACGGCTTACTTTGCCAAGGGGGGCACGCCTGATCCGTTGTTTGCGCATGTTTTTGAGCGGCACACCAACCGTAACGCCTATAAGGATATGTCTGTTTCAGCAGAAGCGCAGGCGGTTTTGGCTGACTATGCCACGATCAAAAGCAGCAAGGCTGAGGTTGCGGCCCTGCGGAAGCTGACGTGGAACGCGATGGATGTTGAACTGACAACGCAACGTGTGATGATGGAAAGCGTTGATCTGATGCGGTTTGGTAAAGCCGAGATTGAAGCGAACCCGGATGGCATTGCGCTGAGTGGTCCGTTTTTGGAGAGCCTGATGCTGGCTGGGATGTTGAGCCGCGAAGATCAGGCAGATCAGACCAGCTCAAGCTTTCAGCAGGGACGGGATATGATCCGGGAGGCGATGAACGCGACACAGACGTATGCGGTGGTCACCAGTCCGGGCAATTCGCGGGTCGATCAGATTAAAGCAGGGTATGATTGGATCAGGTTGCAACTGGCAGCTACTGGATTAGGCCTTTCCATGCAGCCGGTTAGTCAGGCACTGCAGGAGTTTCCTGAAATGGCAGAGCATTATTCTGCGGTGCACGAAATGCTGGCCGGTCCGGGTGAGACTGTTCAAATGCTTGCACGATTGGGGTATGGTCCCAAAATTGATCCCAGCCCGCGCTGGCCTTTGGAAACACGAGTACCGAATGTCTGACGATACCCCCTCCCAAGATCTGACGCCCTACTTTTCTATGTTTGTTGAGGTGGGGATTATAAACCAGATCGGCTCTGCGTTTTTGGAAGCGCGGCTGCCAAAAGGCCTTCTGGTTTCGCATTTCGGAGTGACCAGCCATTTGAGCCGCGGATTTGATGGGGCCACTCCGCTGGAACTGGCCCGGTCGTTTCAGGTTGCGAAAACAACCATGACGCATACGCTGAGCGGGTTGGAAAAGCACGGCTTTGTGGAGCTGCGCCCCAACCCGGATGACGGGCGCTCCAAGCGGGTGTGGCTGACACCAGAGGGGCGGCAGTTTCGTGATGATGCTGTGCAGCAGCTGGAGCCGCTGTTTCACAAGCTGGCCGAGCGGTTTCCACCTGAGCAGGTCTCTGCCTTCTTGCCGGGCATAAGTGAATTTCGTGCGGTGATTGACCAGTTGCGGGATGAGGAGAAGTAGCAGTAGGTGTTGCTGCTCTTCGTGTCTTGGAGTGTGTTGCGTTCATATGTAGTCACGCAACAATCTCTAACTCTTTGTTTTTGCGTATTCTTATCCGAAAATCGGAGTCGTTTTTCAGGAACGCGCTCTAAGATGTTGCTCCTTTTACCAGCAATAGGCTGAGGCAAAGCCCGGTGAAGTAAAGGCCTAACCCAAATGAAAGATGGGCGATAAGACTTCTTATTCTTGCGATTGTCGGGGCTGGTGTTTTGGAGGCGGCAACTCCAAAACCGAAGGCAGGCTGCATGAAGAAGAAGGGGAACCCCACTGAAAGCAGGCCAATTAAGAACGGCATCAGGATGGTTGGATTTTGAAGCCAGTTTGGTCCGGTCAGAGCAAGCAAAACGAGCGCAAATACAGCACCGATGACGTAATGAGCGATCCAACCGATGGAGCGTTCAAACGGCTGTGGAGGGCTCTGCATGATGTTCTGATGCTGGAAACGCCCGCGCAACATGCTTAGCATCCAACGGCCAACCAGTCGGTAATCCAGAGCTGGAATAGCGAAAAACCGAAGCCGGACCCAGGCGACCAGATCCATGAAAATTGTTGCGCCAATGCCAAGCAGAGCAGCATTGATCAAAAGACTTGTTGTGTGCACGGTTTTACCTTTCCTGATAGGGAGTTGGCGGCACCGTGCCACTTCAAGTCGACTTGAGGTCAAGAGAATTCTCTAGATTTTGATGGATAATATTTCTCAGGTTAACAGTGCTAGTAAGCCTGCCTTTTGGGTGTTCAGGAGGGTGAGAAGCTGGGTTTCATCCCGCGCGTGATCGCGAATTCCAAGTGAGGAAAGCACCAGATATTCTGCGAGTTGCTCAGCGCTGTGTCCCTGAAAGCTATAGTGCGCCAGCATTTCAGCACAGGCGGTGATGTTGGTCGCTTGTGCTTCCAGTGTGGCCGCTTTGCCTTCCGCATTGAACCCACCGATCATGTCTCTTGCATCAGGAGATGCGGTGATGATCTTGAAGGATGGGATGATGGAGTGCTTGTAGTAGGCGCTTAGTTTGTCCTCCAAAGCTTCCAGAGCGGACCATTCCTTCAGCACGACTGCCAGAGACTGGTTAGAAAAGTGCCTGATGGAGGCGCACAGGATTTCGTTTTTGTTCTTGTAGTTTGAATAGACTGTCTGGCGCGCAACGCCTGCCTCTGACGCGATGTCGTGCATGCGGGTGCGGTTTACGCCAAAGCGCATGAAGGCCCGCACGGCGGCTTCCAGAATCTTCTCTCGCAAATTTTCCATGGCGGCATCTTGACAAAAAATGTCATTTTGTCAAGAATTACAAAAATACGAAAAATGTCATTTTGTAATTTACGGAAGAACGCTTCCTACATGGGCATGCAAAGCTTTGGAGCTGAAGAGGACATCGAGAATGGAAAGACGCGCCGTATTGCAGGCACTGGCTGCAAGCATCGTGACTGGCATGGTGCCAGGTCATGTTTTCGCAGCCGCACAGAAATTGGAACAGAAGGATAGAGCTATGATTATTGTCACTGTTGAAGTTGAGTTTGAAGACAATCAGATCCAGCAAAAACTTGCTGCTGTTCAGGAGATGGATGCGGCTACTGCTGAAGAGGCTGGATGTATTTCCTACAAGTCTTCTCTGGATGCGACCAATCCGAATATCCTGAGAATCTATGAAATGTGGGAGAGTATGGATGCTCTTATTCCGCACTTCCAAACGCCACATATGGCGGCGTTTCAGGCAGAACTTAGCTCGTTAAAGTCAAAAGGCATGACGGCGAAAGTTTTTGAGGTCAGCAAAGAACTGCCGTTTCCCAACTAACTGGCAGGCCATCTGGATTAGCTTGCACGCAGGATTGAGGTTTAAGCTGATCCAGAGCTTTCGAGTTTAGGTTATTTTCTTTTAATGATTCCAATTTTAGGGAAATAAAATATCAATTTCGTCGTTTGGTTGTGCTCTTCGATACACTTGGCACTTAGGTGCTTCTTTACGTTTGTTCTGTTCGCTTTTGCTTCATGCAGTTGTTTGGGAGAGCATTTTGGAGCGATGTCAGGAAACGGAATTGCAAGACCTATTTGATGGTTTGGCGGCGGGGCTTCAATTGCCTGCTCTGGCGCCGAATACTGCGGGGCAAGTTGCCCTTCACTCTGAGGAGCATCATCTTACGACATTGATTTCGGCGCGGTTTCAGGAACGGCGCTATGAGGTGCAGCTGGAAGCTGATGTCTTTCCAGAAAATGATCTGGAGATGCCTCAACTGAAAACTCTGTTGGCTCGTGTGGGCCAACTGACGTCCTGTGGCCTGATACTCGATGCTCAGCAGCGATACGCTGTGCGGCACCACCTCCTTTTGCAAATGACTGACCCGGTTGAACACCTGATGGAGGCTTTGAAGAGCTTTATTGGTGAGGCATTGCAGCTGCGCCATTCGCTGGTCAACGCCGGAGACGCAGAAAGCCAGTGGTCCTCAGAGCATATTTTGGTCTGAGTGGTTTGGGAGGGACGCCACGATGAGGAATACCGGAATATCAACGCAGGTCAGCACGGCCAGTTCAAATGTTAGTCAGGCTTCCGAGCAAACAGGGGTTAGGCCGGAAAGGGCGCGGTCCAATACTCAGTCTGCGCGGATGCCTTACCGGCTTTGTGCAGTGCCTGTTGCTGGTGGGCATGAGCGGCGGGCGCCTCAACAGCAGAGCAGGGTTTCTCTGGCAAGTTTTCAGCCCCGGCGTGTTCCTGCTTCTGGCGTGTCCGGGCAAAATGCACGGTCAGAAGCAGGGCAAGGTATCTCCTCCATGGAGCGAGCGCTGCTGGATGCTCGCCTTAAACTTCAGCCTGTTCAGCGTGATTATCTGGGCCAGACGGCCCGGTTTGGTGACAAGGTTGCTGGTGTAGGTGCTGAGAACCGGATGCTACAGGAGCTGCAGGCCTTTGCGAAAGACCCGAGCTTGCTGACGAAAGAGCGGGCTGCAGACCTTCATAAGCAGTTGGGGGCTGTGTCGTTCTCTGACCCTGAACAGGCTGAGACCAAACAAACTCTGGTCGATCACTTCAAAAGGGTTGCACGAGGCGCGACGCCGAACCGGCAGACTGTGCGGGTTCTGCGTCCAGTCGTTGAAGATTTGCAGCGCCACATTGAGGACAGACAACCCGCGCTTGATCGTGCGCTTGGTGGTGGCAGGGCGCAGTCGCAGCTGCGTGCCAGCCAGAGCGAATGGAATGAGGTCCGGACCAAGCAGCTTTCTGAGGTTGCGGGTGGGCAGGACAAGGACGCCGGGTATCATCCCTCTCGTGTAACTGCGCGGGGCGCCGTTGTTGAAGGCGTGCAGACAGAGGGGCTTGTGAGGAACGTTCTGGGCAAGTTTCCTCACAATGTCACGCCGCTGATCAACGGTGCTGTGAATGGCCGAGCAGAGATTTTTCGTGGTGAAATCCCGATAACGGACGGCGTTGCCTATGGCCGCTTTGGGTTCACCAGCTTCTATTATGCTTTGGGGGCGATCCAGAGTCTGATCTCTGCACGCTCTGCTTACACCAGCATGAATGCCGCAAATGCAGCGCTGGATACCTTTCACTCTGAAGGGTCCCAGTTTATTGGGGCGCAAAAGGACATTGCTGAAGTGGCTGCGTTGTCCCGCATGGTCAAGGATGTGCAGAAGGGCGGTGGTTCTCCTCTGACATTGTTGGATACGTTGGCCCAGGCGGTCAAAGCAGGCAAGGTTTCTCAGAGGGGGCTTGGTGTTGCTCTGCGCGGGGTGTTTCCTGAATTATCGCCGCGTGCGACCGCTGCTTTGGAGGCTTACGTCAAAGCTGAGAAGGGAACTGCTGGAGAGACTGAGTGTCTGACCGCTTTGCGCAATGAAGTGGCGCTGCATTACGGTGAGAGTTCCACCAGTGACAGCGCGCATTTGAAAGGCGGTCTAGATCATCTTGAGGGCGCGCTTAAGATGAAGATGCGAGAGGCTGATCGGGCCCACAAAGCGTTGACCGGACTTGTTGCCAATTACGGCAAGAACGCCGAGTTGGCGAAGGCCATGCGGGATGACTACCACAAACAGATGCATGTGAATATTTTCTCTGCTGAAGTGTGGGGACTTGCCATGGTCGCTGATGGCATGGCGATAGCGGAAAGAGCGCTTTCCTCTAATGTTGAGGGGATTTCTCTGGTCACGACCGGGTTAGGCTATGCCGCTGGCACTGTTGGTGCAGGCGTTGGTGTGCTCGCTGTTGGTCTGTCGGCCTATGATGCCAGTGTCACGGCCATTCGAGCCTTTAAGCATCATCAGACCGGGAAGAAAGCGCAGGCTCTGCATCGCTTGTTCTCTGAGCGGCAGGAGATGCCGGTTTCCAGTCTGGACGGTTCGCGAAAGGTTTCTCAGCCGCGTGATGCGGAGTTGGCGATGATTACGAAGACCATCGCGAACAACCAGTCCAAGGCGCGAAATACCAAGATTGGTAAGGCTGTTTTGTCTGCAGTTGACGGGCTTGGGTTTGCTGCGCTGA
>NZ_LCWX01000086.1:86379-89732 GCF_001431305.1 Pseudovibrio sp. POLY-S9 | reverse complement strand
CGGTGTTGCGGCTGCTGGCGTTGCAGCTGCGGCTGGACCCGTTGGGGCTGCAATTGGCGGGGCGTTTGTTTTAGGCTCAGTGGCCTTTGTTGCCACGCGGTTGATCAGATGGGGTGTGCACCATTACCAGAGCAAGCAGCTTCAGAAGGTGATCGCGGGTGATCAGCAAGCCATGCAGAAATATGCCCGTAAGCACAATATTACGACTGGGCAGGGTGGGTCTGCGCGGCGAAGTACCGTTGTTGCGGAGATTAAGAGACATGCCATTGATACGCTGACCAAGCACAGCACGAAGTTTGCTCTGCACCGGTTCCACCAGCGGCTCACTCAGGAGATTTCGCAGGTGGACAGGGCACACTGGGATCAATCACCCGCTATTGCCGTGATGAAGTGTTTCTTTGACGAGCCCGCGCAAATTCAAGCTATCGCAGGTTTGAGTGAGGATGCCGCTGTGAAGGTGCTTGCGAAGAAATTTCAGGTGCGGATGTAGGCATAAGCTTTTGTTCATTTTGATTTTGAGTAGCCACACCTGAGCTACGAGATGCTGTCACGGGAGTACTCTCCATTCGTCTTGGTTGTGTGAGCAACAACAAGAAGAAGGAGAAAATAATGCTTCAGAGTCTTATGAGAACTGGAATGATCTGTCTTGGCCTCACTTTACCTGGATCAGCCTTTGCGCTGCAGACATTAGCAGATGCTTGTACTGAGGTTGTGCCAAACTTTAATGCTTATGTTGAAGTTCTTAATGAAGCAGATGGGCGTAAGCCAGAGGTAATTGTTGGATTTACAACCAATGATGATACCGGTGAAACAGTCGATGTATTTGGGTTATGTGAGCCGCATGTTTTAGACGTCGTTTATTCTTGTGCCGTTCAAGTTGAAGGCTTTGTGAATGAAACGACACGCTTTAATTATCAGATATTGGACCTTAGCGATCAGAATGACCCTTTGCTAACGGAGTCAATGGTGTGTGATTAAAGGTGTACTGCGTCTATTCGCAGATACTGTAGCTCCTTGTAAACTAGCTTAATTGGTTTCCCAGTCGGGCATTCGCAACAAAAAAGGCAGCTTGCCGGAGTGATCCGAAGCAAGCTGCCTTTTGGAATTCTTAGATTTGGGCGCTGTAAGCCTTATGCTTTAGCTTTTGCCAGCAGTTCACGCATCTGGAGGTGTGTGAATTCGTTACCTGCGATGATGGAGCGGGTTTCGAACATGTCGTCTTTGCCGTTGGCATCGGACACGAAGCCACCAGCTTCACGCACAAGCAGAACACCTGCTGCCATGTCCCAAGGATGCAGGCCGTTTTCCCAGAACGCATCGAGGCGACCGGAGGCAACCCATGCCAGATCCAGTGCAGCTGCACCAGCGCGGCGGATGCCTGCAACCTCACCCATCACGTGACGGATTTCCTTCAGCGCGCGGCCATGGTCGCCAACGCCGATGAATGGAATGCCGGTGCCGATCAGGCAGTCAGTCATGTCTTTACGTGCTGCAACGCGGAGGCGGCGGTCATTACAGAATGCGCCAGCGCCTTTTTCTGCAGTGTAGAGCTCATCCATGATCGGGTTGTAGATCACGGCTGCTACGATCTGACCTGCGCGTTCCAGAGCGATGGAAACACCAAAGATCGGAATGCCATGGAGGAAGTTTGTTGTGCCGTCGAGCGGGTCAACGATCCAGCGGTGCTGACCGTCTGTGCCTTCGATCTCGCCGGATTCTTCCATCAGCAGGCCGTAGGTCGGGCGTGCTTTTTGAAGGTCTTCACGAACGATTTTTTCTGCTTTGTGATCTGCCTGGGAGACAAAGTCACCTGGGCCCTTGCGGGATACTTGCAGGTTTTCAATTTCGCCGAAGTCCCGTGCCAGAGAGCGACCAGCTTTTGTCGCAGCCTGAACCATTACGTTTAGAAGGGCCGTACGTGCCATTTTTTATTCACCGTTCCTGAATGGGTAATGAGGCAACCGTATGCTGCCTCATCTTTATTGCTTTAAGATTATTTCTCTGCGCGACGAACGTATTCAACGGAGTCGGTGTCTACAATGATCTTCTCACCAGAGGTGATGAATGGAGGCACCATACAACGTACGCCGTTTTCCAGAACTGCTGGTTTGTAAGAGGAAGACTGGGTCTGGCCTTTTACAACTGCGTCAGCTTCTACGATTTCCAGAGTGACATGGGTTGGGAGAGAAATGCCTATTGGCTTTTCTTCGTGCAGTTCAACAGTGACGGTCATGCCGTCCTGCAGGAATGCTGCGCGCTCACCAACGAATTCCTTCTGGAGTTCGAGCTGCTCATATGTTTCGTTATCCATGAATACCAGCATGTCGCCTTCTTCATAGAGGAACTGGAAGTCTTTCTGCTCAAGGCGAACACGCTCAACGGACTCAGTTGCGCGGAAGCGTTCGTTCAGTTTGCGACCGTCGAGCAGGTTTTTCATTTCGACCTGAGCGAATGCGCCGCCTTTGCCTGGCTTCACGTGCTGAACTTTAACCGCAGCCCAAAGTGTGTCCTGGTGCATAAGCACGTGGCCCGGCTTAATTTCGTTGCCATTGAGTTTCATAGAACTACCAATCAGTTTGATAAGTTCAGAGTATGTCGCGTTCACTTGGATTGACGCGCCACATTCTTAACTTTTGTTTTCATGCGTATCCTGATCTGAGGTCCGGTTGGTCCTTGTCAGGGATATGCTTTAGCAAAGGCTGGCACGGATTGGCGCTGGGCCTAGGATCGCAGCCTGTCTGGAGGTCTGTGCAACATAATTTCGCGCGATTTTCAAGGAAAAAGAGCGGATGCTCACCGTGAACCTACATTCCGGTGCATATCCACAAGGTTAGTGCGGACAACCTTAGGGCTTTTTATCGCTTCTGCGCTTGGTAATCTGTTCAACAAAGACGACGCTGAGAACGAAAGTCGCTACCTTGCCCAGCCCAGCTATTGCGGTGGTAGCGCCAATATCAAGTAAGCGAGTTCTGACCATTTCACCAAATGTCAGAAATGAAATTACACCAATTCCTAAGGCTAGCGCCAAGCGACTGATGAATATACTTATTTGCTTCATGGGTTTTCTTTTGCGATTAAAGTACCAGAGTATTTTAATCGCCTGACGTTGCGCGAAACTGAGTGTTGGTAAGTTGAGGGTGGTGTGTGTTGGAGTCTACCTGTCCTTATATACTTTGACTGGAGATAATTTTACATAAAAACTCATCGGTTTTTCATAAAGAGGATTGCGGTTAAGCGTTAGCGAGCTGGCTGGAGAACTGGAGAGGCGCCGATTTTTATTCCAATTTCTGCCGCACGTTTGCTGGCTTGCTCTTGCTGTTCCAGAGAAAGCGAATTGGAAATCGCTTCCAACT
>NZ_LCWX01000086.1:76487-86281 GCF_001431305.1 Pseudovibrio sp. POLY-S9 | reverse complement strand
CACTGTCCAGAATACCCTGACGGCCTGCATGGAACTGCCAGGCAGAGGCTTCAATCAGGTCAACCGGTCGACCACGGCCATTGGCGTAGATGCGGGCGAGGCGGTTCATGGCGATTGGATTACCTTTGGTTGCTGCGCGCTCGAACCAGTCTGCCGCTTCAGTCTCATTTGGGACAAGGCCTTCGCCTTTGAACAGCAGGGTTGCGTAGTAAATCTGCGCAGGGACCAGTCCGCGGCGGGCGGCTCGGCCCATCCAGAAGGCCGCGCGCAGTGGATCGCGGATTTCTTCCGGGCCATCCTTCAGGTAGATGCCAAGTTCCAGCATAGCGTCGGCATCACCGGTTTCTGATGCGCGTTCCAGCAGGTCTTTGATCTGCTTGGGATCATTGGGGCGGACTTTGCCTTCCTGGTGAAGGAGGGCGAGATTGTAGAGTGCTTCGGGGATGTTGACAGCAGCAGCTTTTTCCAGTTGCTGGGCTGCCTTGTCCTTGTCAGCTGTTGTGCCGGCACCTGCCAGATAGAGCAGGCCGAGGCGCAATGCTGCTTGCGGGTCACCATCATTTGAGGCGAGTTCATACCAGCTTGCGGCCAATGGCAGATCCTGAGGGACACCTCTGCCGGATTCGTAAAGCACACCGAGCAGCGTCTTGGAGCTGGTGATGCCAGCTTCTGCCTGACGGGTTGCCAGTGCCAGAGCTGTCAGATACCACCCGCGCTGAAATGCACCATAGGCCGGATCGCCTTTTATGGTCTCCGGCGTTGGAGAAACCTGCGGAATGAATGGTGCTTTAGAGAGAGGAGAGGGCAGCAGGATTGATCCGTTTGGATTATACGGATCAACTGTTCTTGCGCCTTGAGGTGTGGTTCCACCGCTCGGAGTTGTTTGTGCAACAGCCATGGCCTGTAAGCCGAGCAGACCGGTCACAGCTGCGACAGTTACGAGTTTGATAGAACCAGACAACTTCAAGATATCAGTCCTCAGCTTCCGCCAGTGTGTGTGTTGAGAGGATTGCATTGGCCTGCTCAACAGCTGCTTTTGGCCCTTCAGGGTGATTCCAGACAGCTTCACGTACTGCTACGAATTCAGCGCCAGTTTGGGCTGCGGTGTCAACTGAGGAAACTGAGGTGCCCGCCAGAATGACACATGGCGTTTCGAACACTTCAGACCACCAGTGACCATAGTCCAGTGATTTGCGATGTGGCTCTTCTTCCTGATTGAGTGAAAGCAGGCCGAAGAACATGTAATCGACGCCCATAGAAGCAACAGTCATTGCTTCGTGGCGTGTTTTGATGCCAGCGTGGCCGATGATGCGGTCTTCCGAGAAGGACTGCATGGCTTCTTCCAGATCCTTGTCAGAACCGGAAACGTGCAGGCCATCTGCGCCGGAGCGACCCATGATCTGGGTGTTGTTTTCAATCAGAACAGCAACTTCTTTGGCCTGTGCCAGTGGCACCAGACGCTTTGCAGCCGCCTGCAGGTCGCTTTCGTTTGCGTCCGGCATGGAGATCAGCAGGCTCGCAATGTCGCCACCTTCCAAAGCTTGATTGAGTTGTCTTTCGAATTCGTCGAGGTCAAAGGTTGGCGGTGTGACAAGATACAGACGCGGATGCACTGAGGTTGCTCCTGATAAAATTCCAGTAAAAAGAGATCATGGCGGTAGTGTAACCTACGTCAAGCCTCTGGCCCATTCATTGGGATAAGTTCTAAACAGCGTCTTGATCTCTTTTTCAAGAGGCTGTGTCAAATTCTAGGCAAAAGCGAGAATAAAACGAAAAGAGGGACCAAAAAGGCCCCTCAATCCAGAATAATGTAAGAACTAACTGTCTTATGCTTCCAAAGCAACAACGCCAGGTAGTGCTTTGCCTTCCAGCCACTCAAGGAATGCGCCGCCAGCAGTGGAGATGTAAGAGAAATCTTCACTTGCTTTTGCGTGGTTGAGGGCTGCAACGGTGTCACCGCCACCAGCAACAGTTTTCAGCTTGCCTTCTTTGGTGCGTGCTGCTGCATGCTGCGCTGCTGCAACAGTTGCCTTGTCGAATGGTGCGATTTCGAATGCGCCGAGAGGACCGTTCCAAACGAGGGTCTTCGCGGTGTCGATTTTTGCCTTCACAACTTCGATGGAAGCTGCGCCAACGTCGAGCATCATTGCGTCTGCAGGGATTGCATCGAGAGCAACAGTTTCGTTCTTGGTGTTTGCTGCAAATTCCCATGCAACAACAGCATCTGTTGGCAGAACGATTTCGCAATTTGCTTTTTCAGCTGCCGCCATGATGCGGATTGCTGTGTCAGCCAGATCGTGCTCGCACAGGGATTTACCGACGTTCACGCCTTTTGCCGCGAGGAAGGTGTTCGCCATACCGCCGCCGATGACCAGGATGTCTACTTTAGACACGAGGTTTTCGAGCAGGTCGATCTTGGAGGAAACCTTTGCGCCGCCAACAACTGCCAGAACCGGACGCTCAGGCGTGGAAAGTGCGGAACCGAGTGCTTCCAGCTCTGCCTGCATGGTGCGGCCTGCGAATGCAGGAAGCAGCTTTGCAATGCCTTCGGTGGAACCGTGCGCGCGGTGTGCTGCAGAGAATGCGTCGTTTACGTACAGATCGCCGTTTGCAGCCAGTGCTTTTGCGAATTCTGGATCGTTCTTTTCTTCACCAGCATAGAAGCGGGTGTTTTCCAGAAGCAGAACATCGCCGTCAGCCATTGCATCAACAGCAGCTTTGGCTACGTCACCGGTGCAATCAGTCGCGAAAGCAACTGGTTTGCCAAGCAGGTCTGCAACAGGGCCAGCAACAGGTGCGAGGCTCATCTCTGCAACGACTTTGCCTTTTGGACGGCCGAAGTGTGCGAGAAGGATGACTTTGCCGCCAGCCTCGGAGATTTCGCGGATGGTTGGCAGGACACGCTCAATACGGGTGGCGTCGGTAACGATGCCATCCTTCATCGGGACGTTGAGGTCTACGCGGACCAGAACACGTTTGCCGGAAAGTTCGGCATCGCTAAGAGTTTTGAAAGACATAAAAATCTCCGGAATTTCTGTCTGTGACCTTATACTGGTCGACTTACTTACAGAAAGACTTTGCGGAGTTGGTGATCAAATCTATGGGAGACTTCGCACTGAATGGTGCGGCTCAGGGATTGGATCACTCCGCACTGGTATATGTGAGAAAAAAGGGCCGCTTAAAAGCGGCCCCTTTCTGATTAGATGAGCTTTGCCATCGCAACAGCGGTGTCCGCCATGCGGTTGGAGAAGCCCCACTCGTTGTCGTACCAGGTGAGGATACGAACCATTGTGCCTTCCATGACCTTGGTCTGGTCCATGTGGAAGATGGAAGAGTGTGGGTCGTGGTTGAAGTCGCAAGAAACGTTTGGCACTTCGGTGTAACCAAGAACGCCCTTCAGTTCGCCTTCAGCCGCTGCTTTGATTGCTGCGTTGATTTCTTCTACGGAAGTTTCTTTCTTCGCGATGAAAGTCAGGTCAACAACAGAAACGTTTGGAGTAGGTACGCGGATTGCAACGCCGTCCAGTTTACCAGCCAGCTCAGGCAGAACCAGGCCAACAGCCTTAGCAGCACCTGTGGAGGTTGGGATCATGGAAAGAGCTGCTGCGCGGCCGCGGTACAGATCCTTGTGCATTGTGTCGAGAGTAGGCTGATCACCGGTGTAAGAGTGAACGGTGGTCATGAAGCCTTTTTCGATGCCAACCAGTTTGTCCAGAACGTAAGCTACCGGAGACAGACAGTTGGTGGTGCAAGATGCGTTGGAAACAACCAGATCTTCAGAAGTCAGGGTGTCGTGGTTTACGCCGTAAACGATTGTTTTGTCAGCGCCTGCTGCCGGAGCAGAAACCAGAACGCGCTTTGCACCAGCTTCCAGATGCAGGGAAGCTTTTTCTTTTGCGGTGAAGATGCCGGTGCACTCCAACGCAACGTCGATACCCATTTCACCCCAAGGCAATTCTTTAGGATCACGGATAGCGGTTACTTTGATTGGACCACGACCACAATCGATTGTGTCGCCGTCTACGGTCACTTTTGCAGGGAACTTGCCGTGTACGGAGTCAAACTGCAGCAGGTGTGCGTTCGTTTCAACCGGGCCGAGGTCGTTAATTGCTACAACTTCAATGTCGGTACGACCGGATTCAATGATTGCACGGAGAACATTACGACCAATGCGACCAAAGCCATTGATGGCTACCTTGACTGCCATTTAAGAACCTCTTTCGGTACGGCGCCTTAAAAAACGCCCTCGTTTTATATATTCGCCAGCTCTTGCCGGCCGTCTTCTGAGAGGCCTCTGGCTGAGAGGAGCCAGAAGCTTCATTAGTCAGCTTTAGGCGTTATCGCTATCGCCAAGGCGCTTTTCTGCCTCTTGGACCACTGCATCAGCAGTAATCCCGAAATGCTCATAGAGCTCCTGGTAAGGGGCGGAGGCACCAAATCCTGACATGCCTACGAAACCACCATCAGAACCGACAAAGCGATCCCAACCCATACGAACGCCCGCTTCCACAGCGATCTTCACCGGACTACCACCAATGATGGCATTCTTATATGCGTCAGATTGTTGCTCGAAGAGTTCGAAGCTAGGGACGGAGACCACACGGGTCGCAATTCCCTTGCCGTCGAGCTCTTTTTTCGCGTCGACTGCGATCTCAACTTCGGAGCCGGTTGCGAACAGAGTAACGGTCGCTTCTTCTTCACAATCAGCGATGATGTATGCGCCTTTGGCACACAGGTTTTCGCTTTCGTAGTGAGGACGAAGGGACGGCAGGTTCTGACGGGTCAGAGCCAAAACGCTTGGATTATCAGTGGCTTTCATTGCCAACTGCCAGCATTCCAGGGTCTCAGTGATGTCCGCTGGGCGGAAGAACTGCAGATCTGGGATACAACGTAGAGCAGCGAAGTGCTCCACAGGCTGGTGTGTTGGACCATCTTCACCCAAACCGATGGAGTCGTGGGTCATTACGTGAATGACGCGCTGCTTCATCAGGGCTGCCAGACGCAGAGACGGACGGCAATAATCGGAGAAGATCAGGAAGCCACCAGAGTAGGGGATAACTCCGCCGTGCAGGGCCATACCGTTCATTGCTGCAGCCATGCCGTGCTCACGGATGCCCCAGTGAATGAAGCGGCCGGAGAAATCGTCCGGAGTAACTGGTGGTGTATGTTCGGTGTTGGTGTTGTTGGAACCAGTCAGGTCAGCAGAGCCACCGATGGTTTCAGGCACAGCACCTGTGATCACTTTCAGAACAGCCTGGGACGCCTTACGGGTCGCAATTTTTGGCTGGGTGTCTGCAAGCTCTTTCTTGTAGGCGTCGATTGCTGCGTCGAAGCCGGATGGCAGGTCGCCACGGCAACGGCGCTCAAACTCGCCACGCTGCTCAGGGTTTGCTTCGTTGAAGCGCTGTTCCCACTCTTTACGAGCGTTTGCGGAACGCAGACCTGAGATGCGCCATGCATCGAGAACGTCGCTTGGTACTTCAAACGGCTCAGCAGACCAGCCAAGAGCTTCGCGGGTTGCTGCAATTTCTTCAGCGCCCAGAGGAGCACCGTGCACTTTGTTGGTGCCGGACTTGTTTGGAGACCCGAAGCCGATTGTGGTTTTCGCCGCAATCATTGTTGGCTTGTCGCTCTTGCGAGCTTCGGTCAGCGCTGCTTCGATTTCTTCCGGATCGTGACCATCGATGGAGATGGTGTTCCAGCCAGATGCTTTGAAGCGTGCAATCTGATCGGTGCTGTCTGACAGATCTACGGAACCATCAATGGTGATGCCGTTGTCGTCCCAGATGAGGATCAGTTTGTTCAGCTTGAGGTGACCTGCCAGAGAAATAGATTCCTGAGAGATACCTTCCATCAAGCAACCGTCACCTGCGAGAACGTAGGTGTAGTGGTTTACGAGATCTTTGCCGAAACGCTCTTCCTGCAGGCGCTCAGCGATTGCCATGCCGACTGCGTTGCCAAGACCTTGACCGAGAGGACCAGTGGTGGTCTCGATGCCTGCGCCATGACCGTATTCCGGGTGGCCGCATGTCCGTGCGCCAAGCTGGCGGAACTGCTGAAGCTGTTCAATGGAGAAGTCTTCGTATCCCAGCAGAAAGAGTGTGGAATACAGCAGCATGGATCCGTGCCCTGCGGAGAGCACAAAGCGATCGCGGTCTGCCCATTTCGGGGAGTTCGGATCAAACTTCAGAAACTTGGAAAACAGGACCGTTGCGATGTCAGCTGCACCCATTGGAAGTCCAGGGTGGCCAGATTTTGCTTTTTCAACGGCATCCATTGAAAGAAAGCGTATCGCATTCGCCATGCGAGAGTGCTTTTCGAGATCGGTCATCTTATTCCCGCTGTCGACCCGGCAGGGCAGCCGGTTCTTTACTAATAGCTAGTGTAAATTCGATGACAGTTGCCATAGTCTTTGCCCCAGACTAATGCGAATTGGCAGTTGTCCACGAACGAATAACGGAAGGAGACATAGCAGGTCAGAAAGTTGAGTCAATGAAACTGAGCTCTTCTGGTGCCGTTTATTGCGTAAGTTGAGCGCTTTTGAAATTTGAATAGCATTTGTCAACATAAGTTATGTTGCCAAGGTCTCTTTAATGAGTGAATTTGCTTAGCGTAAAATGCGTGTTCATTAGATTTTTATGGTGGCGAAGCTTGTGTTTTGTTCACGAATGTTGCGTCGGGTAATTTTCCGAGTCGAAGACCTTTGTAAGTTCTGTAATCACTGATAAATGAGATGGTTCTCGCACATTCCTAAGATATGATGTGAATAAAGCTCGACGATTCCCTCCAGCTAATGGATAATTGTCTTCCGCTTCCCTAGACGGGATTAGGTCGGGTTGCCATCTCCCAATGGTAACTGATGTTTTGGTGAGTACGGACACAGGTAGATGTCAGAGGTGAAGATGGATAGTGGGCAAGATCTGGATCATGCGCTGGATCGTATTACTGCCTCCATCACGAAGCTTGAGGGGGCGATACATCGCAGGACGTCCCGTGACAAGACCCTTGATGCGTTAGAAAACGACTTGCAGAGAATTGGTGAGGATCGAACACAGCTGGCATCAAAGCTTGATCAGGCCGAGGCGCGTGGTTCGCGACTTGAAGATGTCAACAAAGATGTTTCCCGCCGCCTTGTTGCTGCCATGGAATCCATTCGTACTGTTCTCGACGGACAGGAGAGCTAAGATCAATGGCGCAGATTACAGTTACAATCAATGATCGCAGCTTTCGCATGGCGTGTGATGATGGTGAGGAAGAACGGCTTCTCGGTCTTGCTCAGCGTTTTGACGACAGCATCAGTAGCCTGAGAGAGAACTTTGGTGAGATTGGCGATCAGCGCTTAACCGTGATGGCGGGCATCATGGTGACGGATCACCTTGCCGAAGTTGAGCGGAAATTGCGTGCCGCCGAAGGACGTATCGAAGAACTCGGGAAAGCTGAGGCTTCTGTTGAAGAGCGTCTGGCTGCGCAAGAGCAGCGGTATTTGAGCCGTATTGAAGAGCTTGAAAAAGAGCATCGTGAGAAAGAAGCCAAGATTGTCGCGCGCCTGTTGGAAAGCGCAGACAAGATTGAGCAGTTGAGCGCTGATATGGACAGCGAGCTGCGCGAAGACGAAAGCGCGGCTTAAGACCTCTTTGTTTCTTCTTTTATCTCGCCTGCCAGTTGGTCCGCTATTGGGCCAACAACCACCTGGACTGAGCCAGCAGCAGGTTTGATGACACCGTGAACACCGAGTTGCTTCAAAACCGCTTCATTGATGGCATCACTATCTACCACTTTCAGGCGCAACCGGGTTGCGCAGGCATCTATTTCCAAAAGGTTGGCTGAGCCACCCAAGGCTTCCAGATAAGCATGCGCTTTGCTGTTTGTTTCGGTTGGGTTGTCCGCTGTGTTATCCGTTTTTGTAGTTTCACGACCCATGGTCTTCAGGTCAAAAAGCTTAATAGTTGCCACGAACAGAAAGTAGTAGACGGCGAAGAATGCTGCTCCAACCGGGATTAGCAGGAGCGGTTTTGTGGAGATGCCGAAGTTGATCAGGTAGTCAAACAAACCTGCTGAGAAACCAAAGCCCAGCTTCACGCCCAGCACGTTCATCACAACCATAGAGACGCCTGTGAGGATTGTGTGGATCACGTAAAGTGCAGGGGCCAGGAACATAAAGGCAAACTCGATCGGCTCAGTGATGCCGGTCAGGAATGATGTGAGCGCCATAGAGAGCAGTATGCCCCCTACGACTTTGCGATTTTCTGGCTTTGAGCAATGGTACATGGCAAGGCATGCGGCGGGCAGCCCAAACATCATGACCGGGAAAAAGCCGGCCATGTAGGCTCCGGCGGTTGGATCTCCTGCGAAAAAGCGGTTCAGATCGCCGGTAACCACATCTCCTGAGGCGGTGATATAATCTCCCAGAATGAACCAGGCGATGTTGTTCAGGATGTGATGAAGGCCTGTGACGATCAGCAGCCGGTTCAAAGCGCCATAGAGGAACAAGCCCACATCACCCATATGCGTAATTGTGTTTGTGAGGGAGATTAAAGCCCTGTCAAACGAGAGCCAGCCATACCCAAAGAGAGCGGCAACGAGCAGCGCGGCGACGCCGGTCACGATGGGTACAAAGCGCCGGCCTCCAAAAAAGGCGAGGTAATCGGGAAGTTTGATATCCCGGAACTTGTTGTAGAGCAGGCCTGCCGTAATACCCATGATGATCCCGACCGGGACTGCAATACGACCTTCCATCTTGAGAGCTTGTTCTGGACTGAGCCCTGCCAGTTCAACAGCGCCTTGTTGTGCAACGAGGAAGCCGACCAAACCCGCCAGAGCAGCTGCGCCGTGATTCTCCTTGGCAAAGCCGACTGCGATACCTACAGCAAACAGCATGCCCAAATTGGCGAAAATTGCACTCCCTGCAGAGGCAACGAAGGGAAGATTAAGAAGGTCGGCTTGTCCAATGCGCAGGAGGATCGCTGCGACCGGCAGCACTGCAATTGGCAGCATCAAGGATTGCCCGAGCTTCTGAACGCCTGCAAATGCATTGTTTGACATTCAACTTTCCTTCCTCTCGATAAAACCCAGGGGCCTTGAAGTTCGGCTTCCTCTTCATGTGTCCTTATTTACGCGGAAACTATGAAGAAGGTGCCGAACGTGCCCTTGCGTTATGAAGGGTTCTCGGTGATCGAGTTAATAGTCTTGAAAAATTACCCGCATACGGGCTGGCGATACTTGTTTATGACAGTGGGCTACGCTTGATTTAATGGGAAGGTTGGATCTGAGGGGCTGGTAATTTTATTCGCTCTGGCCTATATCACCCATTGCGTTGCTGCGCGGTTCGTCAGGAGATACATATCCCCGGGGCCTTACGCATTCCTTTGGGAGCTGTTCCTTCCCTCGCTCGTGGGCTTGGGGACACGGCGCCCACCTACATAGTAGGTTCTCCGGGATTGCACACTCTCCAACGGCTGTTGTGGCGCGCTCTTATCTTTTTGTTTTCCTCTCTCATTTCAGTGATGCTCTCTTGCTTTGCGATTTTTCGCAGGCTGCATCATACTATGCTGGATTATGCAATAATGAGGTGAGTGTTGACATCCCAAGACATCGAGAATGCTGAGTGCAAGCTGGCCAAGCGTGAAGTCCGCAAAGCAGGACTTGCTGCGCGGGCAACTCTATCGCCAGTAGAGCGGATTGAGCGGTCGCTTGATCTTGTTGGGTATGCTGGTGAGCTTGGGGTGGAGCCGGGATCAATTGTTGCCGGGTTCTGGCCTATTCGGGATGAGGTTGATCCACGTCCACTGATGGAT
>NZ_LCWX01000086.1:69525-76338 GCF_001431305.1 Pseudovibrio sp. POLY-S9 | reverse complement strand
TGAGTTTCGCCGTCTGGATAAGGGCGGGCCGCTGGAACCGGCGGGTTTTGGCAGTATGGCACCGGGGCCTGAAGCGGAGGTTGTGCACCCCAATGTGGTGCTGGTGCCGCTCTCTGCCTTTGATGGGGATTGCAACCGGATCGGATATGGCAAAGGTTTTTACGACCATGCATTGAGTGATCTGGAAAAACTTACCGATCTCACTGCGATTGGGGTTGCATTTGCGGTTCAAGAGGTAGAAGAGGTTCCGATGGAACCGCATGATCGTCAATTGGATGGAATCCTGACAGATCATGGGCTTCTGAAAGCTGGTGATTAGAGTGATTTGTCAGGCACTGGGCCTTCTGCGATTTGCATGAAATGCTCGAGAGCTGGCGGGTCTGCTTTGGTCCAAATGATGTGCGCGTATTCTTTCATTATAAAGCCTTAGGTCTGGAATACGTGGCAGGGCATGTCTCGCGTTTAAATGCAGTTACGCGTCATGTTCTACGGTTTGTTTTGTGCGTGTCCTGATAGAAAGCCGAGCGGGCATTTCGGGGATACGTCTGAAAGGGTGTATAAATGCAGCTGCTGTTTCTTGGGGATCTTGTTGGGCGCGCTGGTCGCAACGCTGCGACTGATGAACTGCCTCAACTTGTTGAAGACAACCAATTGGATTTTGTCGTTGTGAACGGCGAAAACTCCGCAGCAGGCTTTGGTATCACCGAAGAAATTCTTGAAAATGTACTGGATGCTGGTGCTGACGTTGTTACCACTGGCAACCACATTTGGGATCAGCGCGATACGCTTGTTTACATTGAGCGTCAGAACCGCTTGCTGCGCCCTGCAAACTATCCATCAGGTACACCGGGTAAGGGCGCAAACCTTTACCGTGCCAAAAACGGTGCTGACGTGCTGGTAGTGAATGTGATGGGCCGCGTTTACATGGATGCGCTGGATTGTCCGTTTGCTGCTATCGACAAAATTCTGGCAGACTGCCCGCTGGGCGCAATGGCTGATGCGATCATTATTGATATGCACGCCGAAGCGACCAGTGAAAAGCAGGCGATGGGTCATTTCTGTGATGGCCGTGCCTCTCTGGTTGTTGGCACCCATACGCATGTTCCAACTGCTGATCATCAGGTTCTGGTGGGCGGTACGGCTTATATGTCCGATGCGGGTATGTGCGGCGATTACGATTCTGTTTTGGGTATGGATAAGGAAGAACCGGTCAACCGCTTCCTGCGCAAAGTAAATGGCAGCCGTTTTACACCTGCATTGGGTGAAGCAACGGTTTGTGGTGTTGCTGTTGAGACGGATGACCGCACGGGTCTGGCCAAGCATGTCTCTCCAGTACGGATTGGCGGGCGTTTGTCGCAGATTATCCCACCATTCTGGCCAAGCGCAGCAAACAGCTAAGCCTGAATATACGTCATGCTTACACGTTGATTGGTAGGGAAGAGGAAGGTCGGGAGCTCTCTCGCGGTTTCTTGCTCTGGATTTTGTCGTGTAAGCGTCTTATAAGCTTTCATCAAATTTGCTCGACGTTTTGGCGACATGCGTGTCGGGGAGAGCGCTGTCCAAGCTATCAGCGGCTTGGTGAGCACTCCTTTGAGCTATAAGTTTTATTTGCAAACACAAGCCGGGAAGACCTATGGCCGGACATTCAAAATTCAAAAATATCATGCACCGCAAGGGGCGTCAGGATGCTGTACGTTCCAAACTGTTCTCTCGCTTTTCCAAAGAGATTACCGTTGCTGCGAAGATGGGTGATCCTGACCCGGACAAAAACCCTCGCCTGCGCCTTGCTGTGCAGAACGCGAAGGCCCAGTCCATGCCGAAGGACAACATTGCCCGCGCGATCGCAAAGTCTCAGGCTGGTGAAGGTGCTGACTATACCGAGATTCGCTATGAGGGTTATGGCCCGGGCGGCACCGCGATTATTGTTGAAGTCCTGACTGACAACAAAAACCGCTCTGCTGCAAATGTGCGCTCCTATTTCACCAAATACGGTGGTTCCATGGGGGAAACCGGTTCTGTTTCCTTCATGTTCGATCGTGTTGGCGAGCTTGTTTACAAGCCTGAAGCTGGTGATGCGGACACCGTCATGGAAGCTGGCATTGAAGCTGGTGCTGATGACGTTGAGAGCGATGAAGACGGCCACACCATTATCTGTGCCTTCGAGGATCTCTCCGACGTTTCCAAGGCGCTGGAAGAAGCGCTGTGCGAAGCTGAGTCTGTAAAGATCATCTGGAAGCCGCAGAATCTTGTAGAAGTGAACGAAGAGAAAGCTGGCACCATCATGAAGCTGATGGATGCGCTGGAAGATGATGATGACGTGCAGAACGTCTTCTCTAACTTCGATATCTCAGAGGAAATCATGGCAAAGCTCGGCTAAGCCTGTTTTCTGACTAAGTTTTAAAGGCGGTGCGTTTTGCGTGCCGCCTTTTTTGTTGCGTGCTTGTTTTGTGAGGGTGCCCCTGATTTCAATGGAGTTGGCTTCGTTGGGGCTCTGTGAAACCTTTTTGCGACTATGATCAGGGTTGAGGCAGGTTCGTGAGTGAGGAAAACGACAAGGTTCGCGTGATTGAGCATGCTATCGGCTCAGCATGGCGGCTGCATTTGCTGGCGATTGCTTATGCCGCTCTGCTGGTTCTTGGTGCCGTGCTGGAAACGCCTTCCGGTGTTTGGGAGGAGAGGGCACCATTGGTGGCGCGGGTCTACGGCTTTTGTGTGCTCAGTGCACCGTATGTGCTGACAATAACTGGCTTGTTGACGGCGCTGTATCTGCGGCAGGCAGTGAACATTGCCCGGACAATGAAAGAGCGCTGTCTGATTGCGACAGCTGTTATTCTAACCATGCCGATCAATGGTTTTCATAAGGGAGAGTGGTGGGTATCCCTGTGCTCAGTCACTGTGACTGTGTTCCCACCTTTGCTCTATATCGGCCTTGCTTTGCTCGGGCAGCCCCTCTCCTTTATCGGATTGGGGCTTTGTGTCGGTGCGTATCTGTTCTGCCTTTATCAAAGACAGATGCTGCTCATCGCTCAAAACAGCAACTTCCTTCAGGACAGAATTTCCGAGCTTGTCAGTATGGCGCAGATCGTTACCGGCTCAGGTAAGAACGAGGATGCCTCCTGATTGATTAATCATCGTCGATGATGGATTCCAAATGCTGCAGTGGCAATGCGCCGTTTGCCTTGAGTGTGCGGATTGCAAAGTTGGAGCGTACATCTTCGACGCCGTCCAGTGACATCAGGAAGTCAGAGAGGAAGACGTCGTAGGCTTCCAGCGTTGGGACAACGATCTCAGCAAGGATATCAGACTGACCTGAGACCAGATGACAAGATACGACCTCTGGCTGAGAGGTGACGCGCTCGATGATTGACATGATCTGCGCTTTGCTTTGTTTGCCTACGCGCATTTCAACAAAGACCGTCATGCCAAGACCAACAGTCTTGCGATTCACGGATGCCTGATAGCCGTTGATCACGCCGCTGTCTTCGAGGTTTTTGACGCGGCGCAGGCATGGAGATGGGGATAGGGCAACTTTACCTGCCAACTCTACGTTGGTTAGGCGACCGTCCTCCTGAAGATTCTTCAGGATTTCTAGGTCAATCTTGTCAAGCGATGATTTTGGCATAAATTTGGTTTTTTCGTCTGTTAATAGGGATATTATTGCGGAAACTAAGTTGTTTTTCTTTGTTTCGCAAGATGTGTCGGTTGTTCTTGGCTTCTTGTGGCCGTTATCAACGTGTGTGTATGGTCTTAGGTCATCTGAGAATTCCATCCAAAATTGGCATGCTTGTGATGGCGGCTCCCAAGATGAGTGAATAAGCGAGTGCGCGGTACGAGCGACCGCTTGATAGTGAGAAGCCTTTGGCTCCCAAATAGATGCTCAGGCCGTATGCCGGGCAGATCAGGAGCGAGAGGAGCAGCAGCTCCTGTGTGATCAGGCCATTCCACCAGAACGCCGCAAATGAGCCGAAACTGGTGAAGAAGAAGTAGGTGATCAGGTTGGCGCGAATGACGCTGACGGGCAGGGGGCCAGACATCCAATAGGTGATGACTGGAGGGCCAGCCAGTTGTGTCATGCCACCGAGCAGGCCGGAAACTGCGCCAACCCCAAAGGAGGTGCGCTTGTTGGGTGCCTTGGTGTAACGCCACCCCGAAATCAAAATGATTAGCAGGAGGAGTACCACACCGGACAGAACCCAGCGCAAAACGTAGGGATCGGCATTCGTGAGTACCCATGCGCCGATAGATACGGTGATCACTGCCCCTCCTGCTGCTGGAAGGACGGTTCTCCAGTCGCAGATTTTGGTGGCTGAGACCACCATGGGGAGTGAGATTGTTGCATCGACCATGAGAAGGGAGGCGGCGGCCAGCTTTGGCTCCATAATGGCTGAAGCGATGGGCATGTAGATCATCGCGGCACCGAAGCCGGCAAACCCACGGGTCAACCCGGCGAGCGCTATAGTTGCGCACACCATCAAAAAGGCCGGGGATTCGAGTCCTGCGACGTCTGGGAGCATATATGCCTCTGCTGAGAAGGTCGGTTTTAGGCTTCCTAGTTGTGCGGACTATAAGTTACGAAGGTGCCTTCCTCCAATCGGGACAATTGGAGGAATTGTCGAGAATTTCTCAATTACCCTCTGGAGGACATCGCAATTTGCCCTTTAGCCTTGTGAAACTGCGGGAAATTGAGTGAGGCAGGTATGGCTAGAGGTCGTGGAAGAATGGCAGGGAAACGACCGCAGCGAGGAAGATGATGCCTTTTGCGGCCCATTTGAAATACGTAGGTGGTGCGCTTTTGAAGGCTTTCGCACCAAACATAAGACAGCCCAGATAGATTGGACCTGCGATGATCAGGATCGGGATGAGTTCTTTTGTGAAAAGGCCGTTGTAAGCGTAGGAGGCATACGCGGAGACGTCAGCTATCGCGATAAACACGATCATGTTAGCGCGGATTACGTTTTGTGGATGGGGGCCGGCTGCCCAAAGTGTGTAGATGGGGATGGATGGCATCTGGCTGAAGCCACCAAGCAGGCCCGAGAGTGCACCGACACCGAGGTTCTGTTTACGGCTGGGTTCCTCTGAATAGGTCCAGTTGGACATGAGGACAGCCAGCAGCGCGAGCACTACGATGGATATGCCCCAGTGCAGAATGATGGGTGGTGCGTTGGCGAGGATCCATGCGCCGACAGAAACGGCAAGGATCGCTCCAATGGCGGCAGGCACGACGCTTTTCCATCGGCACAACTTGGTTGCCGGGAAAATGAGTGGCAGCGCGACTATGGTGTCGAGGATGAGTAGGGCAGCTGCAGCGAGTTTTGGGCCAATGACCAGTGCAGCGAGGGGGATCCAGACCATACCTGAACCAAACCCGGCAAATCCACGCATCAAACCTGCCAAAAGGATGGCTCCAGCCACCAGACACAACTGCAAGGCGGAGTGTGCAGACAATGCTTCAATCATACCGGGTCCTTACCTGCAGGATTTGCAGGAACGCGTGGATTACTCCTGAATTTTAACGGATTAAGCGATTGGTTGAGGTTACCGGCTAGCGTCTTCGGAGATTTTTCGTTACCGGTTTGTTCTATGGATCATTCAATTCGAATCATGGGTGTTGACCCTGGCCTCAGGAACACTGGTTGGGGCATTATTGATGCCAGAGGTAATCGCGTCAGCTTCATTGGAAGCGGCACGATACAATCCAACAGCAAGTACTCCCTCGCAGAACGGCTCAAGCAGTTGTACACTGGCTTGCAAGAAGTGATTGAACGCTATGATCCTTCTGAGGCTGCGGTTGAGAATACGTTTGTGAACAAGGATGCCGGAGCTACGCTTAAGCTGGGGCAGGCGAGGGGGATCGCTCTGCTTGTGCCATCTCTGCACAATCTCGTGGTTTCAGAATATGCTCCGAACCTGGTGAAAAAGACCGTGGTGGGAACCGGACACGCGGAAAAAGAGCAAATCCGGATGATGGTGAAGGTGTTGATGCCGAAGGCGACGTTTAATTCGGACGACGCGGCGGATGCACTGGCGATTGCGATCTGCCATAGTCATCATCGGGGTAGTGTAACGGGCCGTCTGGCCGCAGCGGAGGCGCGTTTGAAATGATCGGGAAACTCAAGGGTGTCGTCGACAGTTACGGCGATGATTTTGTACTGCTGGATGTGCAGGGTGTTTGTTATCAGGTGCATTGCCCTTCTCGCGTGTTGCAACAATTGCCGCGTGTCGGCGAAGCTGCTGTGCTGGCCATTGAGACCATGGTCCGTGAGGATATGATCAAGCTCTTCGGTTTTTCCGAGGACAATGAGCGTGAATGGTTCCGCATTCTCATGACCGTTCAGGGTGTTGGGGCAAAGGTTGCGCTGGGCATTTTAGGCATCATGCGCGCGACTGAAGTGGCGAACGCGATTGCGCTGGGCGATAAGACTGCGATCACACGGGCGCCGGGCGTTGGCAAGCGCGTTGCTGAGCGTATCGTGACAGAGCTGAAAGACAAGGCGCCTGCCTTTGCCTCTGTTGAAGATGACACCATTGCTGTTTCCCAAAGCGTTGCGGAAAATGTGGCGTCCCGGCCTGTGGCAGATGCTGTCTCGGCTCTTTCCAATCTCGGTTATCAGCCTGCTCAGGCTTCAGCTGCTGTGGCAGCTGCTGTGAAAACAGCAGGTGAAGATGCAAGCGCTGAAAAACTTATTCGCCTCGGCCTTAAGGAACTTGCGTAATGAATGAGGGTGAGGATCGCCTTGTTACTCCTGAAATTCGGGGCGACGAGATTGACAGCGGAACGCGTCCGCAAACGCTGGATGACTTTACCGGACAGGC
>NZ_LCWX01000086.1:63820-69432 GCF_001431305.1 Pseudovibrio sp. POLY-S9 | reverse complement strand
CAGGCTCGTGAAAACCTGAAGGTTTTCATTGGAGCGGCGAAAGCACGGAGTGAAGCGCTGGATCATGTGTTGTTTGTCGGGCCTCCGGGCCTTGGCAAGACAACGCTGGCACAGATTATGGCGCGTGAACTTGGTGTGAACTTCCGGGCAACTTCCGGCCCCGTGATTGCAAAAGCGGGTGATCTGGCTGCGCTGCTGACCAATCTGGAAGATCGGGATGTTTTGTTCATTGATGAGATCCACCGTCTCAACCCTGCGGTTGAAGAGGTGTTGTATCCGGCAATGGAGGATTACCAGCTCGACCTCATCATTGGTGAAGGGCCAGCTGCGCGATCTGTGAAGATTGACCTTGCCAAGTTTACTTTGGTGGCCGCAACGACCCGTATTGGCTTGCTGACGACGCCGTTGCGTGACCGGTTTGGCATTCCTGTTCGGCTTGAGTTTTATACTCCGGAAGAGCTGGAGCTGATTGTGAAGCGCGGTGCGCGACTCTTGGGAATCGGTATGAGTGATGCTGGTGCACGAGAGATTGCCAAGCGCTCCCGCGGGACACCGCGTATTGCAGGACGTTTGTTACGTCGTGTGCGGGACTTTGCGATTGTTGCCGGGGATGCTGAGATTGATAGTGGGCTTGCTGACCGAGCTTTGCGGCAGCTGGAAGTGGACAGTGCTGGCTTTGACAGCCTCGATCGGCGTTATCTGAAGCAGATTGCGCTGAACTTTGGTGGTGGCCCTGTTGGGATTGAGACGATTGCAGCTGCTCTTTCTGAGCCGCGGGATGCGATTGAAGAGATTGTTGAGCCGTATCTTATCCAGAATGGCTATCTACAACGGACACCGCGTGGCCGAATTTTGACGCCAATCGCTTTCAAACACCTTGGTTTGGTGGTGCCTGATAACCCGAATGCACCTCAGATGGCTCTTTTTCAACACGCTGAAGACTGACCTGCAGATATGAACACTAAAAAAACTGAGGCAAATTGGCCCGATCTGACGGGGCGAATTGACGGTAACGAACATATTTTGCCTGTGCGTGTGTATTACGAGGACACCGACTTTTCCGGCGTCGTCTATCATGCGGCTTATCTGAAGTTCATGGAGCGTGGCCGCACTGAGCTGCTGCGTCTGCGCGGTGTGCATCATCATGAGCTGGATTCAGGCATGCATGGGGAGCGTCTGGCGTTTGCTGTTCGCCATATGGACATTGATTTTCTCAAGCCTGCACGAATCGATGATGTGCTTGAAGTTCATACGGATATCAGTGAAGTGAAGGGTGTCCGGATGTTTATAAGCCAGAGAGTTATGCGTGGTGACGAAGTTTTGATCAAAGCGCGTGTGACTGCCGTGGCCATTTCTGCGGACGGGAAACCACGCAGATTGCCCAAGGATCTAGTCGCCCAAATGAACGGCGAATAAGCGCGATAATCATCGCGAAAAATCACCAATATTCATTCAAAGTAAACGGGACTGGAAACCTTTTAATCCTTCAGTAACCTTAAACAGGTCTTTTCATTTATGCCTTCAATGCTGGCTGTAGTCGAAGTTTCGCCAAATTCGACAGGCAGGAAGGCTGCTAAATGTTTAATAGACTGGTTGTGTCCATGGCAGGGGTTCTACCGTGGACAGGTCTTTGGGTTATCAGGGCAAGAGGTCCTTATTACATGAACTCTAAGGTGATGAAACTCGTTGTGGCCATGAGCGCAGCGGTGGCTTTGTTGACGCCATTGGCTGCAACGGCTCAGGACGTGCAATCTGTTGAGCTGGGTGCAGCTCCGGGTTCGGGCTTGTCCTACATTTCGTTGTTTCTGGAAGCAGACATCGTCGTCAAGATTGTAATGATCGGTCTGATCGCTGCTTCTGTCTGGAGCTGGGCGATAATCTTTGACAAGATTGTTCTGTATGGTCGCTCTCGTCGCCAGATGAACCGTTTTGAGAATGTGTTCTGGTCCGGCCAATCTCTCGAAGAGCTTTACAAGTCTTTATCCTCCCGTGCGAATAACGGCATGTCCGCATTGTTTGTGGCTGCGATGCGTGAGTGGAAGCGCTCTCATGAAGGGGATAAGCCTGCGATTGCCAGCCTGCAGCAGCGTATCGACCGCGTGATGGATTTGACCATCTCCCGTGAAGTTGAGCGGCTTGAAAAACGCCTGTTGTTCCTTGCAACAATCGGCAGTGCGGCTCCATTTGTTGGTCTGTTTGGTACGGTCTGGGGCATCATGAATGCGTTTACGTCTATTGCAGCTTCCAAGAACACCAACCTTGCCGTTGTGGCTCCAGGTATCGCCGAGGCGCTGTTTGCGACCGGTCTGGGCCTGATTGCAGCTATTCCGGCGGTTATTGCTTACAACAAACTGCAGAGCGATTCCGGCAAGCTTGCCGCGCGTATGGAAGGCTTTGCAGACGAGTTTTCCGCCATTTTGTCCCGCCGCATTGATGAGCGAGGATAACCCATGGGTATGAGCACTGGAGCAGCTGGTGGTGGTGGTCGTGCAGGTGGCAGACGTGGTCGCCGCAGGCATTCTCACGCACCGATGAGCGAGATCAACGTAACGCCGATGGTGGACGTGATGCTGGTACTGCTGATCATCTTTATGGTGGCAGCTCCCTTGCTGACTGTCGGCGTGCCGATTGACCTGCCTGAAACTCGCGCAAAAGCGATGGAAGGTGACACTGAGCCGATAGCGATTTCGGTGAAGTCTGATGGGGGCGTGTTCATTCAGGATACTGAGATCCCTATTGATGAGTTGATCGCGAAACTCGGTGCGATTGCCGAGAATGGTTACAACGAGCGTATCTACGTGCGTGGTGATCAGGATGCCGATTATGGAATCATCATGAAAGTTATGGGTCGCATCAATGCTGCTGGATACAAGCGCATCGGGCTCGTCACTCTAGAGGAGCAGGGTTAACCGGGAATGCGTGCAGGCCTTATCGCATCGCTAATTGTTCACGTGGTCGTGCTTGTTGCCGGAGCGGTTTCGCTTAACTTCGGTAAAGAGCTGACCACTGCCCCGGTGGATTCACTGCCCGTGGATCTTGTGCCTGTGAGCGAGCTGACAAAGCTGCAGCTGGGTACAAAAGAAGCGAAGGAAATCAAAGAGGCTGCGTTGCAGCCGACCAAGAAGCCTGCAGAAAAGCCAGAGCCGGAGAAAAAGACCGGTGAAGCTAAGAAAGAGGTGAAGAAGGTTCAGGAAGCGAAAAAGGAAGTGCAGCAGGCTGAAACACCGCCGCCACCACCAGAACCAGCTGAGCCAGATCCAGCCCCAAAGGAAGTGCCAAAAGAGAAGGCTCCTGCGGAGACTGCAGAACTTGGTCCTGAAATAGAAAAAACAGAAAAGCCGAAGCAGGTCGTTAAAGTCCGTCCACGTTCCAAGCCAAAGCCTCCAGCGCGCCCTAAAGCGCCGAAGAAGGAAGAGCCGAAGAAGAAGGAAGACTTTAACTCGAAGATGGCGGCTTTGCTGAACAAAACGAATGCGAAGTCGAGCGGGACTGCAAAGTCCGCAAAACCGGCTTCTCTTGGATCCGAATTGGGTCAGACCAACGTGAAGATGAGCCAGTCTGAACTGGATGCGCTTCGCGGACAGGTTGCCCGGTGCTGGAACCCACCTGTGGGTGCCGCTGGTGCTGAAGATCTTAACGTTCGCCTAGAGTTTAACTTGAGCCGTACCGGTGAAGTTGAAGGGCAGATAAAGGTTCTGAATTCCAGCAGTAACCCGACATTCAGAGCTGCTGCAAGCAGTGCAGAACGCGCGGTCTATCGCTGCGGTCCGTATTCTCTGCCAGCAGCTAAATATGATGCATGGAAAACCGTCATCTTGAATTTTGATCCTCGCGATATGCTTGGATACTAGGTATTGAGATTGAAAGGAGCTTAGGTCTATGTCCTTTGTGATGGGGCTTAACCCAATGCGTACAACAGGAGTCAAGCAGCTGTGGCGTCATGCATGTCGCCTTGTGGCTGCTGCTGTTACTGTTGCTGCGATCTCTCAACCTGCATATGCCCTGATTGAACTCGATATTACTCAGGGCAACGTTGAACCTATGCCGATTGCAATTTCTCCCTTTGCAGGTTCCGGCTTGCAGGAAGATGTGGCAGGGCAGATTTCTCAAGTTGTTGCAGCGGATTTGCAGCGCTCGGGCTTGTTCCGTCCGATTGATCCGACAGCGCATATTCAGCAGGGAATGAATGTAGGCACCATGCCGCGCTTTGGCGATTGGAGAACCATTGGTTCTCAGGCTTTGGTGACTGGTTCCATTGCGCAGCAGGCAAACGGACAGATCCGGGCAGAATTTCGTTTGTGGGATGTGTTTGCCGGTCAGCAGTTGATTGGCCAGCAGTTCTTCACCACACCGGAAAACTGGCGTCGTCTGGCACACATTATTTCCGATGCGGTTTACCAGCGTTTGACTGGTGAGAAAGGCTACTTCGATACCCGTGTGGTCTTTATTGATGAAAGCGGTCCGAAGGATGCGCGCCGTAAGCGTCTTGCGATCATGGATCAGGATGGTGCTAATGTGCGCTACTTGACCCGTGGTGATGATCTTGTGCTGACACCTCGGTTCTCTCCTGTCTCACAGGAAGTGACCTACATGTCTTATGTGGGCGGTAATCCGCAGGTTTACCTGTTCAACATTGAAACTGGACAGCGTGAGGTTCTCGGCAACTTCCCGGGTATGACGTTTGCGCCGCGCTTCTCGCCTGATGGTCAAAAGGTCATCATGAGTTTGCAGCAAGGCAGCAACGCCAACCTTTATCTCATGGATTTGCGTACTCGCCGGACAACGCGTCTGACCAACACAGCTGCAATTGACACCAGTCCTTCCTTCTCTCCGGATGGAAGTCAGGTGGTGTTTGAAAGTGACCGTGGCGGTTCTCAGCAGCTTTATGTGATGAATTCTAATGGAAGTGGAGCAACGCGCATTTCCTTTGGTCCAGGTCAGTATTCTACGCCTGTGTGGTCGCCGCGCGGTGATTTGATTGCCTTTACCAAGGTGCATCAGGGGCGCTTCATGATTGGCGTTATTCGTCCGGATGGCAAAGGGGAGCGTATTCTCACCGAGGGCTATCACAACGAGGGGCCTGCGTGGTCTCCGAATGGACGTGTGTTGACTTTCTTCCGGGATACTGTGGGTGAGCAGGGCGGTCCTCAGGTCTGGACGGTTGACCTGACTGGCTATAATGAACAGCTGGTTCAGACGCCAAACTTTGCTTCAGATCCAGCGTGGTCTCCGTTGCTCGACTAATCAAAAAGCTGAGCCCCTAATTTCTTGCGGGAATTTGGGGGCATTAGCACTTCATTAACCAATAAATTCAAGTTACCCTTAACCAAGTTGGTCTAGGGCTTTTTTAACCCTCGGGGTTTGAGGGACAGGAGATTCTATAAATGTCAAAGACGCTGTTCGCGCGCGGAGCGCGTTTCGCCGCTGTGGTGGCTGTGTGTCTCGTCGCAGCAGCTTGTTCGCAGACACGCCCTGAACTAACCAGTGGCAATAGTTCTGTTGCAGCTGGCTCTGGACAGGACTTCGTTGTGAATGTTGGGGATCGTGTATTCTTCCTCAATAACCAGAGCTCCATTGATGGTTCTGCTCGAGCAGTGCTGGACAAGCAGGCT
>NZ_LCWX01000086.1:30358-63663 GCF_001431305.1 Pseudovibrio sp. POLY-S9 | reverse complement strand
CCCGCCAGTACAACATTGCACTGGGTGCGCGACGTGCAGCTGCAGTTCGGGAATACCTTGTTGCAAAAGGCATTAGCCCAACCCGCATCAAGACTCTTTCCTACGGTAAAGAACGTCCGGTTGCGGTTTGTAATGCGGCTTCCTGCTGGAGCCAGAACCGTCGTGCTGTGACAGTTCTGAACGGTCAGTAATTGAGTTTGACTCGCTGAAATATGGAAAAGGCTTCTCTAAATTGGGGGAGCCTTTTTTGTTGAAACTCCTGCAAACTTGTAGGAGAACGGAAATTGGTCGGGGAGAAGCCGCAAATAGGAGAGAAACACTGAATGTGTGCCCTATTTTCGTCTTTTCCTCTTGCCAAGAGATGAGAAATTCCGACCCGGCCCCTGTAGGGTGTCTCAGGAGATAATTGATGGCTCTTTACCGACGTATTGCAACTAGCTTTGTTGTTCTTGCGCTTGTAACCTCTACAAGTTTACCAGCATCTGCGCAGCTTTTTGGTTCATCTAAAAATGATGAAACCGCACAGAACACTGCTCGCCTTGGTCAACTTGAAGAGCAGGTTCGCTTGCTGACAGGCAAGGTTGAAGAGCTCAATCACAAACTACGCCTGACTGAAGATGCGCTGCGGCGCTCTCAGGAGGACGTTGAGTACCGCCTGCAGCAGTTGGAAAATCCGGGTCAGACACCTCGCGTTGTCCAGCCTCCTGTTGTTCAGCAGCCGAGCACGACGGCTCCGACAAATAGGTCTCAGCAACTTTCTACGCTGAATACGCCTGCACAGGGAACGAATAGCGGTCCGTTGGATCTTTCTCAGATTGCACGCGGCAACAACGCTGCGCCTACCGGTTCCACACCTGCACCAAGTTCTGGTTCTCTTCAGTTCTCTGGCAGCGTGAATGAACTGCTGAGCGGTGATCCGCAGTCGGACTACAATGCTGTTTATGGTCTGATGGTAGGCGGTAACTACCCTGCCGCGACCGAGGGTTTTGATACTTTTCTTGGCATGTATCCTGATCATGAGCTGACTGCGAATGCGCAGCATTGGCTTGGCGAAAGCCTGCTGGCTCAGCGTCAGTATGAGAACGCTGCACAAGCTTTTCTAAAAAGCTATACTGATTTTCCTGAGAGTGAACTGGCTCCTGAAAGCTTGCTGAAATTGGGGACTGCCCTTACAGGTATGGGGAATGCGCCCGCTGCTTGTGAGACTTATAAGCAGCTTCTCGCCAATTTCCAGTTTGCAGCCCCTGCTGTGCTGGAGCAGGCCAAGGTTCAACAAAAACGTGACAACTGCCTCTAATCAAGTTGCTCTCTTTTCTTCCGACGAGCTGAATGAGCTTTTCGGAGAGTATAAGTCTTTCCGCCGGATCGCCGTTGGTGTGTCCGGCGGTGCTGATTCTATGGCTCTGCTTTACCTGTTGAAGCAGTGGACGCAGGAACTGGGGTTTTCTGCTCCTGAACTTTATGCTTTCACAGTCGATCATGGTTTGCGTGCTGAGGCTGCCAGCGAAGCTGCAGGCGTTGCGCAGTATTGCCGGCGCATTGACGTGCCACATGAGATCTTACATTGGATTGGTGAGAAACCGTCTTCAAACATCCAATCGGAAGCCCGAGATGCGCGCCATGCTCTTTTGCGACAGGCTGCTGAAGACCACGGATGTGAGGGGCTCTTTCTAGGTCATCATCTGGAAGATCAGGCAGAAACGTTTTTGACACGTCTGGCGCGGGGCAGTGGGGTTTATGGTCTTGCGTGTATTCGTAAGGACCGCGAGTTGGATGGATTTCAGATTTGCCGTCCATTACTCGAAATCAGCAAGGTTCGGCTCAAGTCGCTTTTGCATTCTGCCCAGGTGCCATGGTTTGAAGATCCCTCTAATGAAGATGAGCAGTTTACGCGTGTAAAATTTCGACAAGCGCAGCAAGAGCTCGACGAACTTGGGTTGACTGCGGCGAAGCTTTCCGACACGGCGCGACGCATGGCCCGTGCTGCTGATGCGATTGATGTTTGGGTGGATGAAGTAGCTGAGAAATCCTGTACGTTTCATAGTGCCGGACCCGTCCGTTTTGACAGTTCGTGTCTGGAGTACATTCCCGATGAGATTGGCTTGAGGCTGGTTGGACGGCTCGTCCGCTACATTTCTGGCGCGCCTTATATGCCGCGCCTTGCCAAGCTTGAGGGGCTTTATGAAACTCTGAAAACAGAAGATGGGAGCAGGGCGGCCACTCTAGGCGGGGTCAGGTTTGCGCTGGCGAAACCGCATGACGAATCTACCTGGTTTTGCTTTCGAGAGGCCGGCAGGGCTGGCTTGCCGGAGATTGAAGTTAAGCCGGGAGATGAAGGAATATGGGATGATCGCTGGCGTTATAAAGCGGCGCATTCTGCAGAAAGCTTCAAAATCACTTATGTTCAAAAAGAGCTTTGTGGAGATTTTGAGCTAGAAATTCCTGCTAACTGGCTGAAAACAGCATTTCTGACAGCTCCGCTTATTGTTTTTGCGGGTGGGGTATCCTACATGCCTTGGAAGAAGATTGGTCGAACAACAGCTGATGCTGATGTAAGATCGAGGACCTACGGGATTTCGATGGTTCCAGTGAGCAGAACATTTTGAGTAAATCTTAGTTTTGCTGGCGTTCTGTTAAATCTATGCATTTATGCTTTAGAGGAATGCAACTTGAACGTCTGGGCTGGTAAAGTCGGAATTAACGGAGCATCAATCCTGAATTTTCAGGGGTAACCGGCAAAATTCCGTTGGCCTTAAGAAAACTGAGAAAGAATCTGTGTCATTCTCAGGAAAACGTAGAAAGCCCATTAGGGCTCGCTATGATCTTGACAGAGACACGTGCGAGGATCGCCGCCACCTTGCGGTAAAGGGATCGAAATGAACACCAATTTCCGGAATTTTGCCCTCTGGGTGATTATTGGTCTGTTGCTGATAGCGCTGTTCCAGCTCTTTCAGAACCCGACCTCACGAAGTAACACTAATGAAATTGCTTATTCTCAGTTTATCAATCAAGCTGAGCAAGGCGATATCCGTGAGGTCACGATTCAACAACAACAGATTACCGGCAAATACAGCAATGGCGGTACATTCCAGACCTATGCGCCTAGTGATGCCAAATATGTTGATGTGCTGCAAACCAAAGGCGTTTTGATTAACGCGAAGCCACCTTCCGAGAGTTTCTCTCTCTTTGGAGCTTTGATTTCATGGCTACCGATGCTGCTGATCCTAGGTATCTGGATCTTTGTGATGCGTCAGATGCAAGGTGGTGGTGGCAAAGCTATGGGCTTTGGCAAATCCAAAGCGAAACTGCTGACTGAAGCTTCTGGCCGTGTGACGTTTGAAGATGTTGCGGGCATTGATGAAGCCAAGGAAGACCTTCAGGAAATTGTTGAGTTCCTGCGTGACCCGCAGAAATTCCAGCGTCTTGGTGGTCGTATCCCACGCGGTTGTTTGCTTGTTGGTCCTCCAGGAACTGGTAAGACCTTGACAGCCCGTGCAGTTGCAGGCGAGGCGAACGTCCCATTCTTCACCATTTCCGGTTCTGACTTCGTTGAAATGTTTGTTGGTGTTGGTGCTTCTCGTGTTCGTGACATGTTCGAGCAGGCGAAGAAGAACTCTCCATGCATTATCTTCATCGATGAGATCGATGCTGTTGGCCGTCACCGTGGTGCGGGCCTTGGCGGTGGTAACGACGAACGCGAGCAGACCCTCAACCAGCTCCTTGTTGAGATGGATGGTTTTGAAGCTAATGAAGGTGTGATCATCATCGCAGCGACTAACCGTCCTGACGTGCTTGATCCTGCGCTTCTGCGTCCAGGTCGTTTTGACCGTCAGATTGTTGTGCCAAATCCAGATGTCACTGGCCGCGAAAAGATCCTCAAAGTTCACATGCGTAAAGTGCCATTGGCTCCAGATGTAAACGTGCATACACTTGCTCGCGGAACGCCTGGTTTTTCTGGTGCTGACTTGATGAACCTTGTGAACGAGGCTGCGCTTCTAGCCGCGCGCCGCTCCAAACGTCTGGTCACCATGGCTGAGTTTGAAGATGCTAAAGACAAGGTGATGATGGGTGCGGAACGCCGTACGCTTGTCATGACTGAAGAAGAGAAGAAACTGACTGCTTATCACGAAGCTGGTCATGCGCTGGTTGCGATGCACATGCCAGCGTCTGATCCGGTTCACAAAGCAACTATTATTCCTCGTGGTCGTGCGCTGGGTATGGTGATGCGGTTGCCTGAGAAAGATCAGGTTTCTCTGACCCGTGCGAAGTGTAAAGCTGACCTTGCTGTTGCTATGGGTGGCCGTGTGGCTGAAGAAATGATCTTCGGTTATGAGAAGGTTACTTCCGGTGCTTCCGGCGATATCCAGATGGCAACCAAGCTTGCAAAAGCTATGGCGACGCAGTTTGGCATGTCCGATAAGCTTGGCCCATTGCTTTACGGAGAAAACCAGGAAGAGGTCTTCCTTGGTCACTCTGTTGCGAAGAGCCAGAATGTTTCTGATGAAACCCAGAAAATGGTTGATGCGGAAATAAAAAGCTTCGTCAATCAGGGCTACGAGACTGCGAATAAGGTTCTGAAAGAGCATGAAGATCAGCTGCATCTGATCGCTCAAGGCTTGTTGGAGTATGAAACTCTCTCCGGTGATGAAATTCGCAAGATGCTTGATGGTGAGCAGCCTGTGCGTGATACCGGTGATGATAGTCCATCTACTCCGCGCTCTACTGGCGTGCCTACTGCCGGCGGAAAAAAGCATGGCGGTGAAGCTTCTGATGGGCTTAACCCACAGCCGCAGAGCTAACAGCCAGTCTTCTTGATGGCGCTTTAAGGAATAAAATGCCCGGCTGTTCAGTCGGGCATTTGCTATTGAGGCTCAATTGTTTGGCTTTGTATTGAGGAAGCTTGAGCTTTGCTGCTGCATCAAATTGCTGGTGATCGTAATAATTGGACACATCATTTGACAGGACTAGGCAAGGGCAAACATGTATCACCACTTCGATTAGATTTATTGTGAGCGCTGCGCTCCACATTTGAGAATTCAGGGAAACATTAAATGTCGCGAAAATACTTTGGCACCGATGGAATGCGCGGTACTGCAAACAAGTGGCCAATGACCGCGGAAGTTGCGCTGAAGGTTGGAATGGCTGCTGGTGTGGTGTTCCGCCGTGGTAAATATCGGCATCGCGTGGTTATCGGTAAAGATACGCGCCTTTCTGGTTACATGTTTGAAAACGCTCTCGTCGCTGGCTTTACTGCGATGGGTATGGATGTTTTTGTGCTTGGCCCGATGCCAACGCCAGCGGTTGCAATGTTGACGCGTTCGTTGCGTGCTGACATTGGTGTGATGATTTCTGCCAGCCATAATCCATTCGAAGACAATGGGATCAAGTTCTTTGGTCCTGACGGGTTCAAGTTGTCTGATGAGGTCGAACTTCAGATTGAGCGTCTCATGGACAGTGATATGAACCAAAGCTTGCCAGCACCGGACACTTTGGGACGCGCCACGCATATTTATAGCATGAAGGATCGCTACATTGAGTTTGCAAAGCGCACCTTGCCGCGTGATCTGAACTTGAATGGCATGCGTATCGTGATCGATTGTGCAAACGGTGCTGCCTACAAGGTTGCTCCAGAGATCCTTTGGGAGTTGGGTGCAGAAGTGTTCCCATTGGGTGTTGATCCGGATGGCTTCAATATCAATAAGGACTGCGGTTCCACTGCTCCAGATGCACTTGCAAAGAAGGTTCATGAAGTTCGGGCGGACATCGGGATCGCGCTGGACGGTGATGCAGACCGTGTGATCATCGTGGATGAAAACAGCAAGGTGGTTGATGGAGATCAGCTGATGGCCGTGATTGCTGAATCCTGGAAAGCAGATGGCCGTCTCTCGGCGCCAGGCATCGTTGCGACCGTGATGTCGAATCTAGGTTTGGAGCGTTTCCTGAAAGGGCTTGGCCTTTCTCTTGAACGTACCAAAGTTGGTGACCGCTATGTTGTTGAGCGGATGCGTGAAGGTGGCTTCAATGTTGGCGGAGAGCAGTCCGGCCATATTGTGATGTCTGACTTTGGTACGACTGGTGATGGCCTCGTCGCTGCATTACAGATTCTTGCTTGCGTGAAGAAGACGAAGAAGCCGGTCTCAGAGGTTTGTAACCGATTCGTGCCAGTGCCTCAGGTCCTTAAGAATGTGCGCTATGCGAGTGGTAAACCTCTCGATGATAAGGCTGTAAAAGCGGTTATTAAGGTTGGAGAAGAGAAGCTTGGTAAACAGGGTCGCCTTGTTATTCGCGCTTCTGGTACCGAGCCGCTCATTCGTGTGATGGGTGAGGCTGATGATGCAAATCTTCTGAACAAGGTGGTTGATAGCATTGTTGACGCAGTTAAAAAGGCTGCAGCTAGCTAGCTGAAACTATTTAATTTATCGAGTTTTGAGAGCGGGTATCTTGGGATGTCCGCTTTCTTTGATTTGAAATCTGAGGGGTGCATAAGTAAATGTAAATTAACTTTCTAGCATTTGCTTGGCTTGTGTCTGTTAGTTGTTTGTTAATAATAAATATTAGGGTTAAGAATACTGGTTAATTTATAGGTAATTCTTTCTCTGTAGAAAGTGCTTAGGTTTTGATCAAGGGCAATCATCTCGCGTGACAGGTGCCGTTTGAGGGGACATAAGCATGAAGTATTTTAGTAAGGTGCTGACATTGAGCGCAGCTGCGCTGGTTTCGTCTGGTTTTGCTTATGCAGCCGACCTCCCAGCACCTGTATTCGTAGAAGAGCCAGAGCTCCCACAAGTGGAAATCGGTGGTGGGTGGTATCTACGTGGTGATATCGGCTACAAAGTCTATCAGAATCCAAAAGCGAAATTCTCCCATATCAAATTCAATGATGAAGAATTAGAGCCAACGGGAATTGTTGGTGTTGGTGTTGGTTATCGTGTGAATGATTTCATTCGCACAGATGTGACACTGGACTATGAATGGGATGCTGACTTTACAGCAAAAGCTGAGTGTATTGGTACTTGTAGTACCTCCGGCACCTCAGATGAGTTTGCGACACTCGATGTCTGGACTGTTCTTTGGAATGTCTATGCTGACCTAGGGTATTACAATGGCTTCACTCCATATGTTGGAGCCGGTGTTGGCGCATCTTACGTGAACGCAAAGAATGTCCGTGCGATCAATCCAGATGGTACCAGAGTCAAATATCCAAAAGGACATTGGTGGAATTTCTCATGGGCTCTTATGGCAGGTACGTCCTATGAGATCGATGATAACTGGAAAATTGATGCAGGTTACCGCTATCTGAACATTGGTGCGGTGAAGACAAAGTCGTTCTCCAGCAATGGTAAGACCTCCGGTATCAAGTATGACAATCTTGCTGCGCATGAAGTGCGTGTTGGATTGCGTTATGAATTTGGTGGGTCTTCCAATGGTGGTTATGACCAGCCGATCGTCACAAAATATTAGGTCACAGACTGGTGCGTCTCCAGTTTAACTTCTGAGCAAAACTTTCAAGAGCCTGTCCTGCGACAGGCTCTTTTTTTGAGCAAAACTAGAGGATATGCGGAATTGAAAGATTGGTTATCCACTGGGTGGATATGCAAAATATATCTAATCGTACGCAGCGTTTAATTGATTGAATATTGCTCTACAAAAAAACATTTGTTGACGAGATAAGTCGTTTCGCATAGACCCGTCGGTGGGACACCCCTCCCCAACGAGGGGCACCTATCTGAAAGGGTAGTCATTATGACGAATACGACAATGCCGGCCACAAAACCGGTAAACCCGAACTTTTCTTCGGGTCCATGTGCCAAGCGTCCGGGCTGGACACCTGCAATCCTTGCAGATGCGCCTCTTGGCAGATCTCACCGTGCAAAGATTGGTAAGGCGAAGCTGAAAGAAGCTATCGAGTTGACGCGTGAAGTCCTCGAAGTGCCTGCTGATTATAAAATCGGAATTGTTCCTGCTTCTGATACAGGTGCCGTAGAAATGGCACTTTGGTCGCTGCTTGGTGCGCGCCCAGTTGATATGGTTGCCTGGGAAAGCTTTGGGTCCGGTTGGGTTAGCGATGTCATGAAGCAGCTCAAGCTTGCGGATGCACGCAAGATTGAAGCTGGCTATGGCGAGTTGCCAGACCTCAACTCTATAAATTTCGACCACGATGTGGTCTTCACCTGGAACGGTACCACCTCTGGTGTGCGAGTGCCGAATGGTGATTTTATTCCGGCAGACCGTAAAGGCCTGACCATCTGCGATGCGACTTCTGCTGCTTTTGCGCAGGAGCTGGAATTCGATAAGCTGGATGTTGTAACTTACTCCTGGCAGAAAGTGCTGGGTGGTGAAGCTGCTCACGGCATTCTGATCCTGTCGCCTCGTGCTGTTGAGCGCCTTGAGAGCTATACGCCTGCATGGCCGATGCCAAAGATCTTCCGCCTTACTAAAGGTGGCAAGCTGATCGATGGTGTATTTGAGGGCGCTACCATCAACACGCCGAGTATGCTTTGCGTTGAAGATTATCTGGATGCTTTGGGTTGGGCCAAAGAACTGGGTGGTCTGAAAGCACTGATCGCTCGTGCTGATGCAAATACCGCTGCAATCACCACTTGGGCTGAGAAAACTGATTGGGTTGACTTCCTGGCAGTAGACCCGGCAACCCGTTCCAATACTTCTGTTTGTCTGAAGATTGTTGATCCGGAAATCACGAAGCTTGATGACAAAGCGCAAGCTGCATTTGCCAAAGCGATCGTGAACCTGCTCGACAAAGAAGAAGTGGCATTCGATATTGGAGCATACCGCGATGCGCCGTCTGGTCTTCGGATCTGGTGTGGTGCGACAGTTGAAACTGCCAATGTAGAAGCGCTTATTCCCTGGTTGGATTATGCTTTTGCTGCAGAAAAAGCAAAGCTGGTTTCTGCTTAAAATTCCTTTTTTTTGAACGAAAAAGTTCCGGTCGCCCTGTGTGACCGGTTAACCTGACGCAAGAAGTGTATCTGGCTCCCGCAACACATGAATGGGAGGGTACCTTCGTTGACTTGAAAGGTTAGCCCGATGGCTCCTAAAGTTCTTATTTCCGACAAGCTCTCTGATAAAGCAGTTCAGATTTTTAAAGAACGCGGTTGCGATGTCGACTTCCTGCCAGACGTTGGCAAGGATAAAGAAAAACTCGCTGAAATCATTGGTAAATATGATGGTTTGGCGATCCGTTCCGCAACCAAAGCAACAGAGAAAATCATCAAAGCGGCGACTAACCTGAAGGTTATTGGTCGCGCTGGTATTGGTGTCGATAACGTTGATATTCCGGCAGCGACTGCCAAGGGTATCGTTGTGATGAACACGCCGTTTGGTAATGCCATCACGACTGCTGAACATGCGATTGCGATGATGTTTGCAGTGACCCGTCAAATTCCGGCTGCTGATGTTTCCACGCAGGCTGGCAAGTGGGAAAAATCCCGCTTTATGGGTAACGAAGTCACCTCAAAAACACTGGGTCTGGTTGGCTGCGGTAACATTGGTTCTATCGTTGCAGACCGTGCTATCGGCTTGAAAATGAAGGTGATTGCGTTCGATCCGTTCCTGTCTCATGAACGTGCTATCGACCTTGGTGTTGAAAAGGTTGAGCTGGAAGACCTCTTCAAGCGCGCCGACTTTATTACACTGCATACCCCGCTGACTGATCGTACCCGTAACATTATTGATGCGGATGCAATCGAGACCATGAAAGATGGTGTCTACCTCATCAACTGTGCCCGTGGTGGTCTCGTTGATGAAGATGCTCTGCGTGCTGCGCTGGACAGTAGTAAGGTTGCGGGTGCTGCGGTTGACGTGTTTACTGTAGAGCCAGCTAAAGAGAACGTTTTGTTTGGTGCTCCAAACCTCGTATGTACGCCTCACCTTGGTGCCTCCACTTCTGAAGCTCAGGAAAACGTTGCGCTGCAGGTAGCTGAGCAGATGTCTGACTATCTGGTCAATGGCGCTGTTTCTAATGCTCTGAATATGCCGTCTATTACTGCAGAAGAAGCGCCACGGCTTGCTCCATTTGTGAAACTGGCGGAGCAGCTTGGTTCCTTTGCTGGTCAGGCGACAGAGACAGGCATCAAAGCGGTTCGTATTGAATACGAAGGCGATGTTGCAGAAATGAACGTCAAGGCTTTGACTGCTGCTGCACTTACAGGTGTTCTGCGTCCTCTGCTGCAAACTGTGAATATGGTTTCTGCTCCTGAAGTTGCTAAAGAGCGCGGCATTGTGATTGAAGATGTTCGCCGCGAACAGCATGGTGCTTATGAAAATTATATTCGGCTGACAGTTATCACCGAGCGTCAGGAACGTTCTGTTGCTGGTACAGTGTTTGGTGATCAGAAGCCGCGTATCATTCAGATCAAAGGCATCAACATGGAAGCAGAGCTTGGCGAGAACATGCTCTATGTGACCAACCAGGATAAGCCAGGCTTTATTGGTCAGCTGGGTTCCATTCTTGGTGATGCGAAGATCAATATCGCGACATTTAACCTTGGCCGTAAGGTTGAAGGTGAAGAAGCGATTTGTCTTGTTGAGATTGATGGTGAAATTGCTGAGACGACCGTGGATGAAATCGCTGCGATTGCGCAGGTGAACCAGGCAAAGCTTCTGCATTTCCCTCAACAGGGCTAAGCTATTTTGGGGAATAGATTAGGAAAAGGCGGTCTTCGGGCCGCCTTTTCTTTTTCCGGTGGTCATGTGACTAGTGGAAATTGCTTATCTTTGAACTTGGCGCCATGATGCAGGCTGGTTCCATTTCGAAGTAGAAAGCTATTATGAATATTGATCTGCTGCGCCGTCTCTGTGAAACCCCCGGCGTTCCTGGGCATGAGCATCGAGTACGCGAGATTATTCTGAAATAGATTGAAGGCCTGTTTGATGATGTTCAAACGGATGCCATGGGGTCTCTTATCTGCCGCCGTGATGCACGCAAAGCGCCTGAAAATGGTGAGAAACCAAAAAAGGTTATGCTGCTCTGCCATATGGATGAGATTGGCTTCCTTGTTTCGCATATTACTGAGAAAGGCTTTGTCTATGTACAGCCGGTTGGTGGTTTTGATGCACGCAATCTCTTCTCCCGTCGTGTGTTGGTCTCCACAGATGAGGGTGATCTGAAGGCCGTGATGAATCCGGCTGGACGGCCAGTTCACATTGCTCCGCCTGAAGAGCGCAAAAAGATCCCTGAAGTCACTGAGTTCATCATCGATCTTGGCCTTGGTAAGAAGACCAAGGAGGTGGTCAAAGTAGGTGACATGGTCACTCTTGATGAGCCGCTGATTGAGATGGGCGAAAAGGTTGTCTCCAAAGCGATGGATAACCGGGTCGCATGCTGGCTTGGTATTGAAGCTATGCGTGCGCTGGGGGATGCGGATCATACCTGCGAAATCTATGTCGCGTTTACCTGCCAGGAAGAGGTTGGGCTACGCGGAGCGAAGACTGCGGCCTATGCCATTAAACCAGATATCGGCCTCGGTGTTGATATCACGCTTGCTTGCGATACGCCTGGGGTGCCAGAGCAAGATCAAACGACTGAGCAAGGTAAAGGTTTTGGGCTTCACGTGAAGGATGGCTGGTTCATTGCCGATCTGGAGCTTGTAAAAGAAATCGAAAATCTGGCTATTGAGGAAGAGATTCCGTACCAGCGCACCATGTTGAAGGGTGGCGGACAGGATGGGGCTGCTGCTCAGCAGGCGGCTGCTGGTGCGAAAGCAGTCGGTATCATGGTTGGCACTCGTTATGTGCACACAGTTACCGAGATGATTGATAAGAGTGATCTTCTTGCTGCACGCGATATTCTGGCTGCTTATCTGAAGCGCTGCTGACACCGCAGACTGTTGCTTAATAAGAAGCCTCCAGATCCTACCTACGATAGGGCTGGAGGCTTTTTGTTAGGCGGGTGCCTGTGCTTTTCCTGTCAATCTGCGGGTGAGCCGGCCATCAATGAGCAGCAAGGCGGTGAAGATAGCGGCCATACCGATCCAGTGATTGGTTTCCAGCCGTTCATTGAGGAAGATCGCACCCAGCAGAATCGCGCTGACCGGGATAACCAGTGTTACGGAGGCCGCGTTCGTGGCTCCGGCGAGTTTGAACAGCTGAATGTACAAAATGAAGGCGAACCCAGTGCATGCCAGCGCGAGGATGAGGACACTTGCCCAGGTCATCGCTGAGGCCTGCATCAGTTGCTCGGCTGGTGCCGAATAGAGGACTGCGGGTATCAGCAGGATTGTGGAGGCTGTGAGCTGGCCCGTTGCCAGTGCAGCAGGTGGCAGTTTACGCAGGCGCATAATGATAACAGCACCGAAGGCATAACATAAAGCTGCCCCTAAAACTGCGAGCTGTGGCAGGATCTGACCGCTGGCTCCACTCAGGGTATCACTGCCAACCATGATTGCCACTCCGATAATTCCAATCATGGCGGCAACGAGCTTGGTCGCGGTCAACTTTTCTTCGTTACTCAACACCTGCATGACAAGCATTGTGAAGATTGGGGTGAAGGCATTGAGAACGGATGCCAGTCCGGCTGCGATGTATTGCTGACCCCAGAAAATGAGCGAGAAGGGGACGACATTATTTATGAACCCGAGGAGGAGGAAGCTGCCAATCCATTTTGCAGAAAGCGGGATGGTTTGTTTTGTGATGAACAGGAAGCCCCACATGCCCACCGCTGCAATTCCTACTCGGAGGAAGACCAGAGTGATGGGGCCAATTTCTGTTAGTGCGACTTTGGCAAAAAAGAATGAGCTGCCCCACAGGGTGCCCAGCAATAGAAGAATAGACCAGCCCAGCCAGTCAAGTTTTTGTGCGTTCATAAAGCGTATTCAACTTAGTGAAATTTCTTGCAGGAATTGCAAAAAATGAGAAATTGGAACTTACGCTAGCAATATCACTTGCTGTTGTGCCTGTACCACCCGATTTGCGAGTAAAACAATCAACAGAGGTTCACTCTGATCGCAAAAATTACAGTCTTGGCCTAATTTTGAAGGAAAAGGGCTCGTATTTAAGAGATTGACAGATTATAAGGCGCTGTAACTGCGCCCCGGCTCTTACGCCGGGGTTTCTTATGTTGTCTCTCACGATTTGCATTCTGAGCTGGCAAGCCACTTTATACAGAAATAGCAAATCGTATGACGGCGTATTTTAGGAATACGCTGGCAGCCGCAGGAGGGCTGAAGAATCATGGCCAACGTTGTCGTAGTTGGGTCACAATGGGGTGACGAAGGTAAGGGTAAACTTGTCGATTGGCTCTCAGAGCAAGCCGACATCGTTGTACGCTTCCAAGGCGGACACAATGCAGGTCATACGCTTGTAATTGACGGAACGAGCTACAAGCTGGCACTGCTGCCATCTGGTGTTGTTCGTGGGAAACTCTCTGTCATTGGCAATGGCGTTGTGATTGACCCTCATGCACTGGTGGCTGAGATTGCACGTCTTGAAGAGCAGGGCGTTAAGATCTCCCCGGAAATCCTGCGTGTTGCTGACAATGCTACTCTTATTTTGAGCCTGCACCGCGAGCTTGATGCTTTGCGTGAAGATGCAAGCCCGGCAGGCACCAAAATCGGTACCACCAAACGCGGTATCGGCCCTGCTTATGAAGATAAAGTCGGTCGTCGTGCAATTCGTGTGATGGACCTGGCAAACATGAGCACGCTGCCAGCCAAAATTGATCGTCTGCTGACCCACCACAACGCTATTCTGCGCGGTCTGGGTCGCGATGAGATCTCTGCTGAGACCATCTACAAAGAGCTGGAAGACGTAGCTGATAAGATCCTGCCGTACATGGATAAAGCCTGGTACATGCTGGATAAAGCACGTCGTGAAGGTAAGCGTTTGTTGTTTGAAGGTGCGCAGGGCGCGCTGCTGGACAACGACCACGGCACTTATCCGTTTGTAACCTCCTCCAATACAGTTGCAGGTCAGGCTGCTGCTGGTAGTGGTCTGGGTCCAAACTCCATCGATTACGTTCTGGGTATTACCAAAGCTTACACCACTCGTGTAGGTGAAGGTCCGTTCCCAACCGAACAGCAGAATGAAGTTGGTGAGTTCCTTGGTACCCGCGGGCACGAGTTTGGAACGAACACTGGTCGTCGTCGTCGGTGTGGCTGGTTTGATGCAGTGATTGTCCGTCAAACCGTTTGCACCAGCGGAATCAATGGGATTGCATTGACAAAGCTTGACGTTTTGGACGGACTGGATGAAATTAAGATTTGTGTTGGTTATGAGCTAGATGGTGAGCGAATCGATTACCTTCCGGCATCTCAAGGTGCTCAGGCGCGGGTTGTTCCTATTTATGAGACCCTGCCTGGTTGGAAGGAAACGACCAAAGGCGCACGGACTTGGGCAGAATTGCCAGCACAAGCTGTGAAATACGTTCGGCATGTTGAAGAGCTGATTGGTGCTCCGGTTGCTCTGTTATCAACAAGCCCTGAACGTGATGACACAATCCTGGTTCAGAATCCATTCCAGGATTAAGTCTTGAAATGAAGCTCTGGGGGCAATGGGCAGTTAAATGGCGGACTACAATTCCGTTCTAAAAAAAGCGGTAGCTGGTTTACAAGAGAACACAGGTTCTGCACGGCGGGCAGTTTATCAACGCGCGCGGAATGCAATTGTAAAGCAACTTAAAAGTTACGACCCACCTCTGTCTCCCTCCCAGATCACTGAGGAGCAGCTGAAGCTTGAAGAGGCCATTCGTAAGGTCGAAGCGGAAGCTGCTCGTGAGTCTCTCGGGTTGGGGCGGTCTAAAACCACCCCAGCTCCAAGTGCTCCAAAACCTGCAGCTCCAGAAATCTCTGCTGCATCACCGCCTGCTGGCGATATGCCTAAGGCAGGTGCAAAGGCCGATACTCCAGCGCGCGATGAGCCAAAAGCACCTGCTGCTAAAGCAGACGTGTTTAAAGAGGCGGTTCGTGCCGCGCAGGATCTCGGCAACGCCGCTCATCAGGCCAATCAGATGGCGCGTGATCAGCTGCCTGAAGCTTCCAGCGAGCGCAAAGAGCCTGACCTTGGCTCCATGGATGACAAAGAGACGGGTGAACCTGCTGCGTCTCTGCCAACCAAAGGTGCTGTCGAGACGAGCGCAGAAGAGCGCTCTTGGGTGCCGGGTGAGGCACGCCGAACCAAGCTGGAAACAAAAGGTAAGTCGCGTCCTGAGATCGATGAGCCTGCCAAGGTTAAGCCAAAGACAAGCCGTAAACCTGCTTCCTCCCGCAAGCCAGCCGTAGCGCAGCGTGTTGGCGATGCGATTGAGCAGGAAGAAGGGCTGAAGCCTTCCAATACATCGGGTATTGTCGGTATAATTGTGGTCATACTGATAATCTTGGGCGTTACCGCAGGTGTCTATAGTCTGCGCGATGTTATTCTCTCTTTGGTTCTTCCAGTTGAAACCGGTGAGACTGTTGCGCCAGAGAGCGCACCTTCGAATGAAGATGAGCCGCTTCGGGTTCAGCCGGAACGCACGCCAAAGAAGAACACTGACCGCTTGTTGCCATCTGATGAAGGGGCAAAGGTTTCTCCGGATGCGACGCGGGTGCAGACGACCCGGATTACCCGGAATTCATCCAGCGCTGCGCCAACCGAGACAACAGCTGAGCCTCCAGTCGTGCGTGTGGTTGAATCTCCAGCAGCACCGGCAGAAGACACATCTTCTGAGCAGGTTTTGCCGGTGACGGAGCCTGCACAGCAAAGTACTGCAGTTGAGACCAATTCTGTTCCGCCAGCTGAAACCATTGGAACGGAAGCTGCGGTTTCTCCTGTTGCACAACAGAGCATACTTTACGAAGAGGCTTTGACGCCAGGCGCAGCAGGTTCTGCATCACGCGGGAACGTTGTTTGGTCACTGGATGAAGCTAACGGCGATTCTGTCATCAAGGCTGTTGCTACGCTGCCATCTCGTAACTTCTCTGTTGAGATGACGTTGAAGCCGAATAGCGATCAATCTTTGCCAGCCAGCCATCTGCTTGAGCTGAACTTCATCTTCCCAGAAGGGTTTGATGGCAAAGGTGTTGAGAAGGTGCCTGGCCTGATCCTGAAGAAGACAGAGTCTGAAGCTGGTGACCCGCTTGATGGTGCTGCCGTGAAGGTTTCTGACACTCTCTTCTGGATTGCGCTGTCTGACAGTGATGAAGAAAAAGCGAAGAACCTGAAGCGTCTTGCTGAGCGTGAGTGGATTGATGTTCCACTGCTGTACAACAGTGGTCGCCGTGCAATGTTGACCTTTGAAAAAGGTACAACCGGCAACAAAGTTATCGCACAGGCAATCAAGAGCTGGAAGTAATCTAGTTTCAGATATTTAGATTAGATTTCAAAGGCCTTGGCTCTCTCAGAGCTGAGGCCTTTTTCATTATGCTGTCGTCCGTCAGAGCAAAATCTGCTTGCATCCTTCAGCAGAAACGCGCATGTTCCTTGCTATTCCGAGGGGTGCTTTTCTTTCGAAAAGCTGAGATTGCGATGAGCTAAACCCTTTGAACCTGATCCGGGTAATGCCGGCGAAGGGACGGGACCTGAGCCATTCTTCCCGGATCTCCATGTTTGCATTTTGCTGTAACGGGAGATCCTGTGCTGAAAACATCCCAGAGAGCTGATGTAGCTCCGTTCTTCCGCCTGTTTGTGATGCCCAATACCATTGTTGGGAGTCTACATGCTGAAGCGAGCTTTGAAACGAATTCTCCGAAGTCTTTTCGGGATTTTGCTTTTTATCGCCATTTGGGAAAGTGTGGTTCAGATTGGAGAGTTTCCTCCGTTTCTCTTGCCAGGTCCGGCGGCGGTTTTTTCCGCTTTTCTCAATCAAGGTGTTTTCCTGCTGCATCATGCAGGCATTACCGCTTGGGAGACTGTTCTCGGCTTTCTCTTTGGCGTGAGTGCTGGAGCTTCGCTGGCTGTATTGCTGGCAGTGTCTCCTCGGATACGCCTGTTTCTGCTGCCTCCGATTGCAGCAACCCAATCTCTTCCTGTGTTTGCAATTGCACCGCTTCTGGTGCTGTGGTTCGGCTTTGGGCTCGCCTCCAAGGTTGTGATGGCCGTGATTGTGATCTTCTTTTCTGTGACCTCGACCTTCTTCGATGGTTTGCGCAGGACTGATCAATCACTGCTCGACCTTGGCAAGCTGCACGGTCTGAACCGCTGGCAAATACTTCGCTACATTCGCATTCCAGCCGCCTTGCCATCTCTGGCTTCTGGTATGCGCATTGCAGCGGTGTTCGCTCCTATTGGGGCGGTGGTTGGAGAGTGGGTTGGTGCAAAAGGGGGGCTGGCTTTCATCATGTTGCAGTCCAATGCACGCATGCAAACAGCGACGATGTTTGCGGCGTTGATTTTGCTTGCGGTGATGGTGTTGAGCCTGAGGGCAGTTGTTGAGTTCGCCACTTCTCGGATGATCTATTGGCAGAAAGAGATCTAGGTCTCAGAGTATGAGGACGTAACCTTATGAAAAAACTAGGTATTCTGTTTGGTGCGGCAATGCTTGCGAGCACGCTTCAAGTGCAAGCAGCGGACAAGTTGACTGTGTTGCTGGATTGGTTTGCGAATCCAGACCATGCACCAATCGTGGTTGCCAAGGCGCGGGGTTTCTTTGAAAAAGAGGGCCTTGAAGTTGAGCTGATTGAGCCTGCTGATCCTTCCATGCCACCAAAGCTTGTTGCAGCAGGGCAGGGTGACATTGCAGTCTCCTATCAGCAGACGTTGCACCCGCAAATTGATGAGGGCATGCCGCTGATGCGGATCGGGACGTTGGTCTCTACGCCTTTGAACACACTGATTGTGTTGGAAGATGGACCGATCAAAGAGATTGCAGACCTGAAAGGCAAACGTATTGGTTATTCCACATCCGGGTTTGAGAACGCCATGCTTGGGAAGATGCTTTCCAATGCAGGTCTAAGTTCTGACGATGTGGAGCTGATCAACGTAAACTTTTCGCTCTCACCATCTCTGATGGCTGGGCAGGTTGATGCGGTGATTGGTGGTTACCGTAACTTCGAGCTGAACCAGATGGAGATTGAAGGTGCGAAAGGCCGTGCGTTTTATCCTGAAGAGAACGGTGTGCCAGTCTATGATGAACTGATTTATGTGGCTCACAAAGACAAGCTGGATGATCCGCGTTTGAAGAAGTTCATTAATGCGATTGAGGCGGCTACCGTTTATCTGCTTAATAATCCGCAGGACTCCTGGAAGAGCTTCCTTGAGGTCTATCCAGATCTGGATGATGAGCTGAACAAGCGTGCCTGGGCGGATACTCTGCCGCGTTTTGCCAGCCGCCCAGCTGCTTTGGACAATGGTCGCTATGAACGGTTTGCAAACTTTCTGATTGAGCAGGGACTCATTAAAACAGCGCCTCCAGTTGAAACCTACGCGGTTGAACTGCGCTAACCGGTATAGGTCTAAACTAAAATTTGAGCCTCCGAGTTTCGGGGGCTCTTTTTATTTGTAGGCTAAATGCCGTTATTGCGCTGCATCCTTGACCGCTTCGTGTTGAGCCAGATCGCTGAGGATGTATTTCTCAAAAGCAGCATAGATAGTGTCGTACTCGCCCTCAGAGAGTGATTTGCATTCATCTACCAGTGTTAGGGCTTTCTTCTTGTCATTCTCTTCAAACAGCGCGAAGACCATGTTGCAGTGGACGTTCTTGAGCTTGAGGAAGTTTTCTGAGAAGGCGAGCGACGGATCACCTAGCAACGCAAACGAACGCATCTGGTAACGACTGGTTTTGACTGGGATTGTCTCCAATGCCGCCAGTTCAGGCATCTGACCGCGTGTGGTTTCGCACATAAGAACGCTGTGACCGGCATCTTTGCAATGTCGAGCCAAATCTTCTGCTAAATCAACGCATTTGCCGAGTGGGGCGTACCTGAAATGAATCCGTGTACCTGTTTCGCCAAGTGTTGCCAGTCCGGTTGAGATGCCGATATCGATTGTGACCGCGTGATCCTTCATATTTTTCTGGTTGAAATTGAGCCGGTCCTTGAGATTGAAGCGCTTCATTTGCTTCTGCATTTCAATCGCTGCTCGGCAGGCATGGGCAGCATGGAATGGATCATCGAGTGGTGCGTTCCAGTAAGCATTCAGGCCGGATGTGCTCAGCGTGTTCAGTGTACCATCGTGGATATGCACTTCATCGAGATGAGCTGTTTGGAAGCCGTTGGAGAAGCCTGCGAGATCCTGAGGAGACAAACCCTCATAATACCGGTGAAAGTGCCTCAAACGTGTCGAGAGGCTCGTGATTTCACGTTGCTGACCCTCCAGAGGGAGTTGCTCTGACTTCGCCAGTACCTTTTGCATTTGTTTGGGAGAAAGAATTCCTGCAAATCGTTCAGTTGTTTGGTTTCTGTGACTCTTGAATGTCACACGCCGGATTGTGCAGGAGAAAGCGAATATCAGCAGGACAACGAAGGATGGGAAGAATGGCTCAAGGACGGTGTTTTGCAGAGCGAATTGGTGGAATGCAACTCCGTTGATGACCAAGACAGCGACGCCTGTAAGTGACAGACTTAACCAGAAACCTTGCGTGGCGGATATGATCGCAACGGCGATACCAAATCCGATTAATGCCAGTATTTCAGCGTATTGCACCCATGTAGGGATATTGAGGAAGTTGCCAGACTGAAGTGTTTGCAGTGCCTGTGCATGTCGTTCTGAACCTCTGTCCTGAGTGCCTATGACGAACTGACTCCCAGAAGCTGGAGGCCAGAGTTTGGAGGATACTCTCTTCTTTAAGACATCGCTCGCCGCAAGGACGAAATTGCTGGCATTGCTTGTTTTGAACACCAGCATTTCCGTCTCTTCAGTGACAGGAATTTGGATATCAGTGCTTTTCAGCTGATAGCTATCTTCTGCTTGCATGGCCTGGAACGGTTGGGTGTTTGTCTGATTGGACAGGCTCCATGCCGTTAATGCGAGAGATGGCAACTGCGCTGTGTTGCTTTGGAATTGAAGTGGATAGAGCAGCGCATTTGAACCGTGTGCGTATTGGGTGTCGCTTTGATACCCTGTAGCCTGCGAGAACCTTATGTAGTTGGAAAGAGGAGGTTTTTCAGCTACGGCCTCGCTCAACGGTCTGCTGAGCAGGACTGGGTAATGGGAGATGATGGTTTGTAAGAGCAGGTCGTGATTTGGATAAATTGCCCGCAATGAGGGCTGCAGATCGTCGTAGGTTCTGCTTCTTAAGGTGGGGGAGGTCGGATCGGCTTTTCTGAAGTCTGCATCTATAATCAGAAGCTTGGGATTATACTCCCCCAGTTTTTGAAGGATTTGTGCAAGCTCCAGACGCTGATATATCGGCTCCTGCGTTTGCTGGTTTGATTCTGGTGTAAGATGGATCGTGTAAACTGGCGGCGTAGAAGTTGTGTTTGGCCATGCCAATTGCAGCGCGTTTTGGCTGAGATATCCGACGTTATCCAGTACCTGCGGGTATAGGGTGCGGACCAGTACTGCTATTGCAATGAATAGACAGGATACAACCGCTGCAAGTGCACGGTTGGTTTGTGACAGCCAGCTAGAGCCGAACATGTAATTCCCCCCAAAAGGGGAAGTGATCCAACTCACATAAATTCCCCTCATCATTAACCTTAGGAAAGCTCTGAGGGGACGACAAGCTTAGCTGTTTATTTAAAAGGGTGTTCCTACAGTTGATTTGTATTTTAAGTTAATTCAACTCAACTTTTATGCAGCTGGACATCTTAAAGCACTTTGCTGTCGTGTTGACTGAGCGAGTTGCTTTAAGTTTTAGCCTTACCTGAGAAATCGGTAGCCCCGTGAGGGGAGCACACTTTATGCACCTGCCTCATGACCTGCCATTGCCATGGCGCTTTCCTGAACGGCCTTTTGAACCTTCTCAAAAGCACGCACTTCAATCTGGCGTACACGCTCGCGGCTTACGCCAAACTCGGTCGAGAGTTCTTCCAGAGTGATCGGGCTTTCAGAAAGTCGACGAGCTTCAAAAATGCGGGTCTCGCGCTCGTTCAGTACGCCCATTGCGTTTTTCAGCATATCGCGGCGGACATCGTATTCTTCCTGCTCAGCCAGTACAGCTTCCTGACTCTCGGCATCATCCACGAGCCAATCCTGCCACTCACTGGATTCACCTTCGCTGGAGCGCAGAGGTGCGTTCAGGGAAGAGTCGCCACCCAGACGGCGGTTCATGGAAACAACTTCTTTCTCGGTTACACCGAGAGTTGTCGCAATGTGCTGGACCTGATCCGGACGCAGATCACCATCTTCAAACGCCTGAATTTTGCCTTTGACGCGACGCAGGTTGAAGAACAGGCGCTTCTGGTTTGCTGTGGTACCCATTTTAACGAGCGACCATGTGCGCAGGATGTATTCCTGAATGGAAGCCTTGATCCACCACATGGCGTAGGTTGCCAGGCGGAAGCCTTTGTCCGGCTCAAAGCGTTTTACAGCCTGCATCAGACCGACGTTACCTTCTGAGATAACTTCGCCCAGAGGCAAGCCATAGCCACGGTAGCCCATTGCAATTTTTGCAACGAGGCGCAGGTGAGAATTTACAAGTCTTTCAGCAGCTTTTGGTTCGTCGTGTTCCCGGTAGCGCTTGGCGAGCATGTACTCTTCCTGCGGCTGAAGCATCGGGAATTTTCTAATCTCATCTAAATAGCGGCTTAAACCGCCTTCGCCACCCGTGAGGGCTGGTAGGTTACGGGCCATAAAGCACCCCTCCTTGCTTGGTGTTCCCGCCTGATCGAAGGATCAGGCTTTTCGGCAAACACACATTGGTGCCTTCAGATGAAGCGCACCTGAAGTGTCTATATGGGAACATTGTGGCCAAAACGCTACCAGATCGGCAATCTTTTTGGCCTAAATTTTTCGTAATGATTGAAGAATACCAGCAAAATCAGCAGGTAACTCCGATTCAAACTTCATGAATTCCTGCGTTCTTGGGTGCGCAAACGCCAATAGTCCTGCATGCAGGGCCTGTCGCTTGAAATCCGCCAACTGGGTTTTCAGTGGTTCTTGGAATTTATTGTATTTGGTTCTGAACCCGGAACCGTAATCCATATCACCTATTAGCGGATTTCCGATGTGGGACATGTGTACGCGGATCTGGTGGGTTCTGCCTGTTTCCAGACGGCACTCGATCAAGCTTGCAACGGGTGCTGCATCCTGAGGGCCAAACCGTTCCTGCACCTGCCAGTGAGTGATGGCGTGGCGACCGCCGGTTTTCAGCACCGAGATTTTCTGCCGGTTTGCCGTTGAGCGGGCAAGGTTGGCGTCTACTGTGCCTTTTGGTGCTGTTGGGGCACCCCAGACAAGAGCCTTATAAGCGCGCTCCAGTGGGCCGGTTTTGCCATGGTCGGCAAACTGAGCTGCGAGGCCCTGATGGGCCATGTCGTTTTTAGCAACAACGAGCAGACCTGTTGTGTCTTTATCGATGCGATGAACGATGCCAGGGCGCTTGACGCCGCCAATACCAGACAAAGATGAACCGCAGTGGTGAATCAAGGCGTTGACCAGTGTGCCCGTTGGGTTTCCGGCACCTGGATGCACAACAAGGCCCGCAGGTTTGTCGATGACGATCAGGTCGTCATCCTCAAAAACGATATTGAGCGGGATGTCCTCTGGTTGCGGTTCTGCGTCTTCCGGCTCTGGAACAATAAGAGTGATTGTATCTCCGGCACAGACTCTATATTTAGGCTCCAACACCGTGCGCTGGCCAATTTGAACCTGACCAGCCCGGATCAAGGCTTGAAGTCGGTTGCGACTGAAGTCATCTATATGCGCAGCAAGCACAGCATCCAAGCGGCGACCGGTATCTTCCGGCTCCGGAGTGATGACTGTTGGTTGCTGCTCGTCGGCAATTACAGAGTTTGTGAGTGGCTGGGTGCCCTCAGGAGATTTATCGTTCATGCGTGATCCTAATACTGACAGCGATGAGACTGTACAGAACGAACTTGATCCAGCAGCTTTGAGGCTTCAAGGGAAGTTACGTCGCCTCCTGATGGGATCAAGCCTTGTCATGGTGCTTGGCTTATTAGCTGTCTTTGCGGCTATCTTCTATAAGATTAACGCCGGCAATTCCAATGTTAGCGCAGATAGTATTGCTGCAACAATTGCGATTGGCCCTGAAGCACAGGTTATATCTGTTACTCAGATGGACGGAAATCTGGTGATGCTGATCAAAGAAGGTCCGACGCAGGCTCTTGTCTATGTTGATCCTGTCACCGGACGAAAAATCGCACGTACGGATTTTGTTGCGAGATAGGTGGATAAACCCCCTTTTCTTTCAAGGAGGGGGCTTGCCAAGCGGGGGATTAGCCAATATACCCCCGTCCATCGCGAAAGCGAAGCCTAGGCGCCCATCGTCTAGCGGTTAGGACGCCGCCCTTTCACGGCGGAAACAGGGGTTCGATTCCCCTTGGGCGTACCAAAGGCTTCTATTGCGATACCAGGCAGTTATCTGTTTGAAGACAAGACTATGAAAAGTCTTCTCACTATGTGAGCGCCCATCGTCTAGCGGTTAGGACGCCGCCCTTTCACGGCGGAAACAGGGGTTCGATTCCCCTTGGGCGTACCATAGTTGTCTTCTCAATGCCGAGCGGTTATCTGCTCGAAGACAGAGCTTGAAAGAGTTTTCTCACTTTGTGAGCGCCCATCGTCTAGCGGTTAGGACGCCGCCCTTTCACGGCGGAAACAGGGGTTCGATTCCCCTTGGGCGTACCACTTCTTATCTCCCCAATACATCTTTGATAAATCTGCGCGAAGAGTTTTTCTCACGACGTATGCGTTGTATCTGAGCCATATGATCCGCGATTTTGCAAAGAAGAAGATGTGGTCTTGGTTCCCCTAGATGGGGGGATGCAGCACTTCGAGATTGCGAGTTGGTGTTTTGCAGCAGGCAGTCCTGGGGCGCGATTTAGAACCAGCGGCCGTTTAGTCCTGCACCCAGGTGATGGTCTTCTTTGTCCCCGTCAACATCAGCCCAGAGTTTTTCGTCTGTCTGAGATTCATTGCTAACGGTTTTTGCCAGACTTTCGCTGAGTTGAGCATTCATTTCTTTCAGGGCATCGATGTCATCAAGAACTTCGATGCGAGCCTCAGCAGTCTGGAGTTTGCTTTTCAGTGCAGCCGGTTTCTTGCCAGCAAACCTATTGGCACTGTGTGGTCGTTCCATTACGCGAGTCACAGTTTGTCCCTCTTCGCTTTTTTAGCTGAACTTTGATAAGACAGTGTATTGATCCGCGTGAGCTTTAACGGGCTTCTTTGGGCGGTATCATGACAAAGATGGAAAAAGTTGCAGCTTGTCCCCTTTTTGTGACGTATTAGTACTAAGAGTAGGGGAGCAGAGGCAAGAGGACTTTTGTTTTGAACTCATCTAATAGTCGTCTGGATGCTTCTGTGCTTTTGGCTATAGTACTGTGAAACATCGCAGATTATAGACTGATGGCAATGTACAAAAAAATTATCGGACTTGTTTCATGATGCTGGTTTCGCGCCACAACTCTATTCTTGATATTGCCCGAGAGACCGGGAAGGTGGAAGTTGATGAACTTGCCACACGGTTTTCTGTGTCTCCTCAGACAATACGTAAAGATCTGAAAGAGTTGAGTGACCAAGGACTGCTGACCCGTGTGCATGGTGGCGCACTTTTGGCATTTGGCGTTGAAAACCTTGGCTACTCTGCTCGTAAAGATCTGGCAGGCAAAGAAAAAGAGATTATCGGGCAGGCGGCAGCGGACCTGATCCCGGATCGAGCTTCTTTGTTCGTGAATATCGGAACGACCACAGAGGCGGTTGCGCGGGCACTCATCCAGCGCAGTGGCCTGATGATCATTACCAATAACCTTAATGTCGCGAGTACGCTGCGCCCGTTCTCAGAAAATGAGGTCATCATTTCTGGTGGGCTGGTGCGCGCAACTGACGGCGGCATTGTTGGTGAGGCGGCTGCAGATTTTATTCGCCAGTTTAAGGTTGATTATGCTGTGATCGGTGTTTCTGCTCTGGATCGTGACGGAGCGCTTCTGGATTATGATTATCGTGAGGTGCGCGTGGCACAGGCGATCATTGAGAACGCACGGCACGTTATTCTGGTGGCTGATCAGACAAAGTTCGAGCGTTCGGCGCCTGTCCGCATCGGCCATATTGCTCAGGTGGATACGTTTGTGACGGACACTCTGGTTTCTCAGGACTACCGGCAGCTGCTGGCTGACAATGAGGTGCGATTGGTTGAAGTGGCTGGTAAGGCTCAGAATGAGTCGGGTAGTGGCTCGCGAAGTACGACAGAGGCTTAAGCCTCTGCTTGGAGCTGTGTAGAGCGCGTCGAGTTCATGCGCATTCACACATCAAGCTCTAACTCTATATTTTCCGCGTATTCTTATCCGTAAACCGGGATCGATCTGCAAGAAACAAAAAAAAAGCGCCTTTTGGCGCCTTTGTCTTTGGATCAAGTTATTTGGGTTTAACCGCTCGAGCTTCCGGTTTTTCTAGCGTCTGCGATACGCTCCGCCAGATTTTTATCGGACTGGGGCGCGGGTGCTGCATCATCGGCCTTTGCAGCCGGAGTGCTTTTTGACGCGGCTGTCTTACTTGCTGCAGCTGGCTTACGGGTGCGAGGCTTTGCTGGTGCGCGCTTGGCACGTGTCGGTTTCGGCTTTGGTGCGTCTGCCTTTGGAGCACCTGCGGCGATCGTGCTGAGATCGTTCAGGACTTCGTCGTACTTTTCAGAGAGTGGTGGGTTCTCCGAGATTGCCTTCGCTGTGATCTGAGCCGCCAAATCTTTCAGTTCATTGCGCAGATCGACGGCTTCTTCGATCTTAGAGGAACTGTTTGCTCTCTCCTCAAGCTGCTTTGTCAGCTGCTCGATGGTTTTCTTTGCTTCGTCCAGATCGTTTTCTAGGCTTTTCATAGGCTCGGGCGTTTTTATGTTCGGATTCCTGGTGCTGCGCTTGGCAGTTTTTTCATTTGCCGCTTTTTCGAGTTGAAGCGCGTGCTTTAGGTTATCGCGCTCTCGTTCCAGCGAACCATAACGGCTCTTCAATTTTGTGAAAGACCGCGAGGCCAGTTCGGCGGCTTCTGCTGGAGATGTTGGCTGATGTTTGGTTTCAGACTCAGCAGTCATTTCCGAAACTTGCTGGGAGATCTGTGTTGCCAGTTCTGCCAGAGGGTTGTCCATGTCCTGTAGGTCCGAGGTATCGATTGGACCTATCGGTTTGGTTGCAACTTCTTCTTCTTTCAGCTCTGCATCCAGCTCACGTGTTTTATCCGCAGCAGCCTGTTTGCTGAGTTGGATGATCTCAGCGGACGTGGTCTGATCTGCAGTTTGTGCTGCAGCTTCATCCTGAACTTCTGCTTCGGGTTCTGTCGTGATGCGATCATCTGCAGAGAACGGGATCGGCTCGGATGGATTTCTACGGCGGAGGAAGCGTGTTGCTTTCTGAGCCATGTTCTTCCGCTCGCGGGCTGATTTGAGCTGAACAACGCTGAGCTCTTCTTTGAGCTCGGCAAGTTGGGCTTCAGCTGCTGAACGGGCAGATGCGTTCTCAGCGAGTTTTTCCGTCATCCCTTCGAGGCGCACCTCCATCTGACGGATCGCAATGGCATGTTGAGCGCGTAACGCGTCTTTTGCCATTGTGGCACGGGCATAGCTTATGGGGTTGGACGTCTCAATCGCTTTCCGCGTGAGGCGTACAGCACGGCCCCAGATAAAGGGGAGGGCGGCGAGCGCTAGAATGCTCGCGAGGAAGAAACCCAGTGCAATGTATAGTGCAATTTCAATCACAAACTATGCCTGATCTGTTGAACGGTGTGAGGGACTGCCGCAGACTTAAGCGCATTCTCTCACACACTAACTTGCCAAAATATAACTAACGCAGGGTTAGTTATATCAGAAAGGATTCCATGTTGGCTTCCTAGTAAATTTCAAATAGCCCATGTTGAGGCCAAGGCGAGCGCCAACGCCTGCACGAACAGGCACAACGAAGATATCGTTGTTGGACAGAACCTGCATGCCGAAGCCGCCGACAAGGTAGGCTGAGCCCTTAGCGCCAACATAGCGGCGATAGATGGCATCGACACTTGGCAGATCGTAGACCAGCATCATAACGCGGGCGCCGTCACCGCCAACATCAAAGCCCAGGGATGGACCTTGCCAGAAGATCTGATGGTTGCCAGCGTTGCGAGTGTACAGTGTACCTTCGCCATAAGCAGCGCCGGCGAAGAACGCTGCTGAGCCTTCCTGCCCCAGGATATATCCGTTTGGTTCGCCGTACTGCTGAACTGCACGCTCAACAACCTTTGCGAGGCCGGTGGAGATGGAACCGAAAAATTCGCCACCTGCCGTGATGATATCTTTTTGGTGGTAGCGCGACTGATCAACGGATGATTGCGCAAATGAATGTGTATTGAGCGCCAGCAGTGCGAAACTGGCGCAAAGGACGATTGCAGCTTTGTTGCGCAGATTGGCGAACAGGCTCGTCATCATGCCAACGTCTCCTTCTAAGAAACCCGAGAATTTGGATTGTTCAGAGCAATTCAAATGTTAAGGGCATAGTGCAACTTTTAGGTACAACAAGTTATTGTGTCTTACATCTACCTAGTGGTTATTATGGTATAGCTGGGTAAATGATGTACATCCCGTTGGCCTGCAGTCATGAATTTTGTATCAGTTGTCGAACTTGCTCGTTTAGTTAATGCAGGTGATTCGGACTCTGGATGGACATTCCCATGATTTCTGAGGTTTTCTACAGAAAATTTGCGCAAACGGGCAAAATTCTATGGAGTTCTATCGTTTTTTTGTGTGCCACCTCAGTTTTTGCAGGTGCGCAAGAGCGGTTCACCTACACGCTCTCCATGTGTGATCCTGTGACCTATCAGGTCTCGGAAACTCCTGAAAAGGGGCGTGAAGACCTGACGCTGTCCTGGGGTGGACGGGTTTGGGCGTTTTCCAATGAGGGCAACCGAGACGCTTTTCGGCATGCTCCGGAGGTCTATGCCCCATTATTTCAGGGATGCGATGCTCTCTCACTTGCGCAAGGCTACCGAGCTGAGGGATTGGCGAAAATCTACCTTGTTTATAACCAGCGATTATTGCTGTTTCAGAGCCGTGAACACCGGGCTTTGTTTCTGACAGCACCAGAGAGTTTGCTCGCGAAGGCACAAAGTCGTGCACGCGATGTAAAATGCGGTCCATATCAATGATGTCCAGCTTGGAATTAAACCAGCAGGATTGTACCTTTTTCGCCACATCTCGAATCAATCATAGGGCCTATTGGCCAAAGTTCTGGAGCGGTTATGTCAGTATTTAAAGATTTGTCATCTCTTGATCTTGCCGCACTCGTCGCAAGCCGTGTGTGCCACGACATCATTTCACCAGTCGGGGCGATCACGAACGGTCTGGAAGTGCTGGATGAAGAAGGCAATGAGGACATGGCAGACTTTGCGATGGATCTCATCCGTAAGTCAGCGCGTCAGGCTTCTGCAAAACTTCAGTTTGCCCGTCTTGCTTTTGGCGCTGCCGGATCTGCCGGTGCTTCAATCGATCTGGGCGATGCGCAGGAAGTAGCGACTGGATACATGAGCAATGAAAAGGCGAATCTGGAGTGGACCATGCCACGCCTGCTTCTGCCCAAGAATCAGGTCAAACTGATTTTGAATCTGCTGCTACTCATGAATCAGTGTGTTCCACGGGGTGGTACCATTACCATCAGTATGGAAGGGGATGAGGGTGCTCCGAACTTTCTCCTTAAAGCTGAAGGGACGAATGCGCGAATCCCTCAGGTTGTAAGTGAGATTCTTTCTGGTCAGGAGCCAGAACGCATTGATGCCCACACTGTTCAACCGATCTATGCGGTTTTGTTGGCAGGTGAAGCGGGTCTAAATATCGAGCTCCTGAAAGACGGTGATGCCGTCATATGCAAGGCAAATACTCAAGTTTCAGAGTCTGTCTGATCCTCTGTCAAAAACAACCAGTTATTGTAGGTTGGATGAATCTTACAATCTTTCAACCTATGTTAACCGTTTCGCTTAACACTCAACCTTAGTGAAATTTAGGAGTCTCGGTTTTTGAGGCTCCCCTAAGCATTGAGTGGGTGCGGGCCATGGACGATCTTCTCAGAGAGTTTCTCACTGAGACCAATGAAAGCCTGGATGTTGTAGATGTTGAGTTGGTGAAGTTCGAGCAAGAGCCGAATAACGCCACCATTCTAAATAACATTTTCAGGTTAGTGCATACAATCAAAGGCACCTGTGGGTTTTTGGGCCTGCCGCGTCTGGAAGCGATTGCTCATGCTGCTGAAACCCTGATGGGCAAGTTCCGCGATGGTGTTCCTGTGACACACGAAGCGGTAACACTTGTCCTCGCTTCTATTGATCGCATTAAAGATATTCTTGCGGATCTTGAGGCTGCAAACGGTGCTGAGCCTGATGGCACGGACCGTGATTTGATTGATGAGCTGGAACGCCTTTCCTTAAGCGCTGACAATGACGACATGGCTGACGAAATGGCGGCAGCGATGGCGGAAGAAAAAGCTGCTGAGGAAGAAGTCGGTACCGACATCTATCAGGTGCTGGAGCGGCCTCTGCGTCCTGGTGAAGTTTCTCTTGATGATCTTGAACGCGCTTTTCAGGAAGCTGAAGTTGAGATTGAGCTGCCTGCAGTTGAAGAAGAAACTGAGGAAGACGGCGAGCCAGTTGGCGCTGCTGCTCCTAATTTTTCGGAAGCGAAGACTTCTCAGAAAGAAGTTGCCAAGCCGAAGAATCCAAGCGCTAAGGGTAAGGCATCCAGTCAGGGTGTTTCCAACCAGTCTATTCGTGTGAATGTTGAGACTTTGGAACACCTGATGACGATGGTTTCTGAACTGGTGCTGACACGCAACCAGCTTCTGGAAATTGTTCGTCGTCATGAAGACAGCGAATTCAAAGTTCCACTTCAGCGTTTGTCCAACGTTACCGGTGAGTTGCAGGAAGGGGTTATGAAGACCCGCATGCAGCCAATCGGGAATGCATGGCAGAAGCTTCCACGTATTGTTCGCGATCTCTCTCAGGAACTTGATAAGCCTATCGGTCTTGAGATGATTGGTGCGGAAACAGAGCTTGATCGTCAGGTTCTGGAACTCATCAAAGATCCGCTGACACATATGATCCGTAACTCTGCCGACCACGGTCTGGAAGATCCTGCAGATCGTGTGGCTGCTGGTAAGCCTGAGAAGGGTAACATCACCCTTTCTGCTTATCATGAAGGCGGACATATCATCATCGAGGTGAAGGATGATGGTCGTGGTCTGAACCTTGAGAAGATCAAGGAAAAAGCGCTTAAGAATGGTGTGACCACCGAAGCTGAACTTGAAAAGATGGTAGATCATCAGATCTACAAGTTTATCTTTGCTGCTGGCTTCTCTACCGCGACTAACGTGACCAGTGTGTCTGGTCGTGGCGTTGGTATGGATGTTGTGCGCAACAATGTTGAGCTCATTGGTGGCTCTATTGATCTGCGCTCGACACCAGGACGTGGTTCCAGCTTCATCATCAAGATTCCGCTGACACTTGCCATTGTCTCCACACTGATCGTGGAAGCTGGTGGTGACCGTTATGCGATCCCACAGCTGTCCGTTGTTGAACTGGTTCGTGTTCAGTCTAACTCTGAACATCGCATTGAGCGGCTTAAAGACCGACCTGTCCTGCGCCTGCGCAGTAAGTTGTTGCCACTGGTGCATATGTCGGAACTGCTTGGTCAGACTGAAGAGGCTGACCTTGATGAAGACAACGGCTTTATCGTTGTGATGCAGGTCGGTAGCCAGTCCTTCGGTGTTGTTGTTGATGGTGTGTTCCACACCGAAGAGATCGTTGTGAAGCCTATGTCTTCCATGCTCCGCAACATCAACATGTTCTCCGGTAACACCATTCTCGGTGATGGTTCTGTGATCATGATCATTGATCCGAACGGTGTTGCAAGTGCAATGGCAAGCCATGCTTCTGGCACTCTGAGCGATACAGTTGAAGATGAGTACGAAAATGCGGAAGCTCATGTGATTGACGCTGATGCTCCAATTTCACTGCTGCTGTTCCGTGCTGGTTCTGAAGAGCCGAAAGCTGTGCCGCTGTCGCTGGTGACACGCCTTGAAGAATTCGATGTTAACAAGATCGAACACTCCAATGGCCGTGATCTGGTGCAGTACCGTGGTTCGCTGATGCCGTTGGTCTACGTAAATGAGGGTGATCGTCATAAGTCTGAGGGAACTCAGCCGATGCTGGTGTTCTCTGACAATGGTCGTTCAATGGGTCTGGTTGTTGATCAGATCGTAGACATTGTTGAAGACCGGATGACAATCGAAGTGGTATCTGAGCGTCAGGGTGTACTTGGTTCTGCAATCATTCGCGAGCGTGCAACTGAAGTTATTGACCTTGGCCATTACCTGCCATTGGCCTTTGATGACTGGTTCATGCGCAAGGAAATTGATACGATCACAAAGGTGAGAAAACTTCTCTTCCTCGATGACAGTGCCTTCTTCCGCAACATGCTGACACCTGTTCTGAAAGCTGCTGGTTACGATGTTACTGTTTGCTCCAGTGCCCAAAGTGGCTACGAGTTGATGGAAAAAGGCACCGACTTTGCTGCGATTGTGACTGATATCGAAATGCCGGACATCAGTGGCTATGAGTTCTGTGAGAGCCTGCGCCGTGATACCCGCTTCCGTCATATGCCAATCATCGCGCTTTCTGCTGTTGTGACGCCGGCTTCTATCGAAAAAGGCCGTCAGGCCGGGTTCGATGACTATGTGGCCAAGTTTGACCGTCCTGGTCTGTTGGCAGCGCTCAAAGATGTTTTGACCAATGAATTCGGGGTTGCAGCATGACCGCTCATAAACTCACCACAGTCGACGGTGATGACAACCGTCAGGGCAGCGCCGATCACATCCAGTATGTGACTGTTGTGATTGGCAGCCAGTTGTTCGGTCTGCCGATTTCGCAGGTGCATGATGTTTTTGTGCCTGAAAAAGTAACGCAGGTTCCTTTGGCTCCGCCTGAAGTGGAAGGGGTGTTGAACCTGCGTGGACGCATTGTAACTGCTATCAATATGCGTCGTAAGCTTCATCTCAAGCCAAATGATGCTGACCAAGGCATGATGGCTGTTGGTATTGAGTACAAAGGGGAGTCCTATGGCCTTGTTATTGATGCCGTAGGAGAGGTACTCAACTTGCCAAGAAACGAGATGGAAGCAAACCCATCCAACCTTGATTTCCGTTGGGCCGAAATTTCTGGCGGGGTTCATCGTCTGGACGGGCGATTGATGGTGGTTCTTGACGTGGACCGTCTGCTCAGCTCCCTGATTGAACCTAAAGCTGCGTAAAGCATACCTTCGAAGCGAGAGAGCCGATTTAATGAAAAAGTGTCTGGTTGTTGACGATTCCAGCGTAATCCGCAAAGTGGCCCGCCGCATTCTGGAGGACATTGGATTTGAAATCACCGAGGCCGAGGACGGACAGAAGGCACTTGATGCTTGTAAAGCGTCAATGCCGGATGCGGTTCTGTTGGACTGGAATATGCCTGTCATGGACGGGCTGGAGTTTTTGGCCAAGCTTCGTGAGGAAGACGGTGGGGAAGACCCAATTGTTGTTTTCTGTACGACAGAGAACGACGTTGCTCATATCACCAAGGCGATCCGGGCTGGTGCGAACGAATACATTATGAAACCGTTTGATCGGGAGATTCTTTCAGCGAAATTTCAGGAAGTTGGATTGGTCTAAGTAATGGATATGGGCCGGCTGGGCATGTATGCAAAAGTTGAGGAGCCGAAGTCAGAGAGATCTGGTCAGATGGCACCTATCCGGGTCATGGTCGTAGACGATTCCGTTGTTATTCGTGGGCTTTTCAGCAGGTGGATTGAAGCTGATCCTGAGCTGGAAGTTGCTGCAACCCACCGTAATGGCGAATTGGCTGTAAAAGACATTGAGCGCAGCAACCCTGATGTGGTTGTGCTGGATGTTGAAATGCCCGTGATGGATGGCCTGACAGCTCTTCCTAAACTTCTTGAGAAAAAACGCGATCTTATCATTGTGATGGCGTCCACGCTGACGCGCCGGAATGCTGAAGTGAGTTTGAAGGCTCTTTCTCTTGGTGCCACCGATTATGTCGCCAAGCCTGAAACGACTGGCCAAACGGCTGGCGCGGTTGAGTTTCAGAGAGAATTGCTGGAAAAATTGCGGTTGCTTGGGCGCGGTGGGAAGCGCGTTAAGCGGACCAGAACCACAGCAGAACCTGTTCGCAGAATGCGTGCTGAGATCGTCAATGATCCGCACAAAAAACGGAATGATGCCCTTACTGAGAGAACTGAAGCGCGCGCCGCGTTGCGACGTCCT